>JAFZXV010000088.1 GCA_017616595.1 Bacteroidales bacterium | reverse complement strand
TGGCCATCCGCGATAAGGCCCTTGGGGAAACGCATCCGGACGTCGCATACTGCTACAGCAGCATCGGCAACGTTTATTTCTCAATGGGCGATTCGGACAAGAGCCTGGAGTATTGCTACAAGGCTCTGGACATCTTCAAGGCCGTTTATGGAGAGCACCATCCCGAGGTGGCAGGGATTTACGGCAACCTCGGTGCCGTCTACCGCGAGCAGGGTGACTTGGGCAAAGCAATGGAGTACGGCATCAAAGCCCTTGATATCCGGCAGTCCGTCTATGGAGACAGCCACCCGGCCGTGGCCGTAAGCTACAGCAACCTTGGCAACATCTACTGCGACATGGGCGACTTCGACAAGGCCATGGAATACCACAATCTGGCCCTGCGCATTCGTCAGGCCCTATACGGAGAGACGCACCCGGACGTTGCCGAGAGCTACGGCAACATCGGATTGGTATATCTCGAGCAAGGAGACTTGCGAAAAGCCCAGGATTGCTACAAGACAGCAATCAAGATAGAAGAAAAGACCCTGGGCCCCCAGCATCCCTATACCCTTGAAGACAAGGAGATGCTGAAAACCATCAAGGCGCGGCTTCGTTAATTGTTCAAATGTTTTCAGATGTTGCCATGACCAAAACGTCACTGAGGTAATAATTATGAATGAATCCTTGGCCAATTATGTGTTCTACTGAATAATTAGGCAGTTGATTCCAAAAACCATCTCTTCCAATTGTCAGAGAAGAGTTTTCATAGGTAAATCGGTAGTATAATCTTTCTGTTTCTTGTGAAAATACAAAGGACAGATCCCACGCTGAGGAAAGAAAAGTACTTCCCCTAAAGTGATTGTAGTCATTCTGGGGCTCTCCCAAGACTTCTTGAACAAATTGAGAAAAACGGGCAATCGTCACCGACTCCATGTCGGTTGAATCTTTTTGCCGCCACTGAATAAGACAATCATATCCAGTATCATTATTGTAGTTGAATACAGAAAGCTCACCCTCGCCTTCTTCACAACCATAATCCTCTGGCTTACAAGAATTTAATGACACAAATAACGCAAAAAACAGCAGGATAAACCATTTCATAAGTCAAACCAAAATCTAAATGGAGCATATAGGACTGGACCTATTACCCTGTTATATAGAGAATAAGTTCTACTAAACCATTGTTGGGGTGTTGTGCATGTTTTGATTGCCTCTACCAATTCAGCGTAAGTGTAAGATCCATTTACATTGTCATTATACGTCATTGGCTCGATAGGTGTTGAGCCGGTATCATCATAATAATAATAACTACAAGATACTGTTTTTACGCCATCTGTCAAATCCCTCATTAGTGCCGTATATCTATTGATATTATAACCAACGGTATAGCCAGGGTATCGCTGTGTTGTCAGGTATAACTCAATGCCTCTTGCCAAACTCTCCTTTACTCGTGGTTGAATTGAATAATACAAGTCCGAGTCAATGCCATAATGCATAGCATGTGTCAGCTCATGTATTGTTGTACCGTAAATGCCTGAGGACATGATACTAAGACCATCCCTATCTTTCCCGTAAACATGGATAGTAGGGCGATTAATCCAAAGGAAAACGCCAAACTCCGTATGGTAATAACCATACCAACCTTGTGTATGTGCATCAACAGGGTGTACGTGAATCCATAAACGGGCGAGCCAGAAACTACTCACCGGCGGTCTAGGAATATCAAGGAGTTGATAATAATATCTTTGTGCAGCATAAAATGCTGCTGAATACTTTGAGTAATCACCAGAGAATAGAACATTTAACGAATTGGTTCCACTATCAGTCACATATTCAAGATCAGAGGTACTATCTTCTACTTTAATCGAAAAATCATCGCGATAGAACTTAAGTCTGAATCTAAATGATCCGTTAAAAGAATTTGAGCCAAAAGAAACATATCCATTGACATTTGAAATACCAGTATAACTATTCCAAAAGCTGTAGGCCTCAACTTCCATCCCTTGTAAACCACATATGCTATTAAAGGTATCATCCTGATAACGAACATACCCTAATGGATAATACGAAGATGTGTTTCTTTGTGAGCCATTATCCGTCGAGTCTGTTTCTACTGAATTACAAATAATATCATATAACAATTGTTCCATATTCTTTGTAAGAATTGACTCCTTTGCGGCATTTTCACTTTCACACAAAAAGGATGGACACCATAACTCACTCTCAATAGCAACGGAACAACCAATGCCATCGATAATATAATCTATGGGAACAATTGCCCAAAATTGTGGAAAACCATTAATTAAAAAAGGATTGTTTATACCGACAAATCCTTCCGTTATTTCACAATCCAAAGGATACGGATAAAGATTCAATTCTTTTCTTAACTGAATGAGCTCCATCTCCTCCCGAGAAGACGGCATAAAACGCACATAATAATGAGTTGGCTTAAGGGAACTTATGTCTATATTACGAACAACTTCTGTTGGAAGAGAATAGAGTATGTCTTTAACTCTATTAATCGCAAATGGATGCCCAGTTTGTTCTCCAAAAGTCGCTACTGGCATTGAAAATGTTTGAAAAGGGCACAGTTCAGCATGTAAAAAAAGGGAAGATAAAACGGAGAATAAAAAAACGAAGAGAGCCTTTTTCATGATGGTGTTGATGGAATTGAATAGATGCAATTATGTGAATCTCATACTGAAATGATGTTTTTGGCAATTTAGCCATTTCGTATGACAATTCCAACTTTCGCCATTTGTGATGACAAAGCTATTATTAAAGTCGTGGTTCATTATATTGTATTGATGAAGATTCCGGCTGGTTTACCTTGCACAAGTGTTGCAATTAATGCTTCGGCCTATTGTTTCGTTAATTGTTCAAATGTTTGCCCGGAGGGCCATTTTTGCAGGTCTGCTTTGCAGACTTGGCGGGGAATTGTTATGTTTGCACCAGAAGTAAATCCACATCGATAATGAAGAAACTGATCCTCATCTCCGCCGCAGCCCTGTGCGCAGCCAGCCTTGCGGCCCAACCCAAGCTCACAGCCGACAACATCGACGAAATCCTCGCCGCAATGACCCTCGAAGAGAAGGCCACCCTCGTGGTGGGCGGCGGCTGGGGCAGCATGACCGCCGGCTCGCTCACCGCGTCCGACGCATCCCTGGTCTCCGGCGCTGCCGGCACCACCCGTGCAATCCCCCGCCTGGGCATCCCCAACACCGTTCTGGCAGACGGCCCTGCAGGCCTCCGCATCAACCCTACCCGCCCCGGCACTGACCAGACCTTCTACTGCACCGGCTTCCCCGTGGGCACCGTGCTTGCATCCACCTGGAACGCAGCGCTGGTTGAAGAGCTCACCGCCGCAATGGGCAACGAGGTGCTTGAATATGGCGCCGACGTGCTCCTCGCCCCGGGTATGGACATCCACCGCAACCCCCTGTGCGGCCGCAACTTCGAGTACTTCTCCGAAGATCCGCTCCTCAGCGGAAAGATGGCCGCCGCATACGTACGCGGCATCCAGAGCAACGGCGTTGGCGTGAGCATCAAGCATTACGCAGCCAACGACCAGGAAGTCAACCGCATGAACAACGACAGCCGCATGAACGCCAGGGCCCTGCGCGAAATCGCCCTCAAGGGCTTCGAGATCGCCGTCAAGGAGTCGGACCCCTGGACCGTCATGAGCTCCTACAACAAGGTCAACGGCGAGTTTGCACAGCAGAGCGAGGGCCTGCTCACCACCATCCTGCGTGACGAGTGGGGCTTCGGCGGCATAGTCATGACCGACTGGGGTAACAAAGAGGGCACCGTAGCCGCGGTACACGCAGGCAACGACCTCATGGAGCCCGGCATGCCCAACGAGATCGAGCGCATAGTCAAAGCCGTCAAGGACGGTTCCCTTGCAGAGGCCGACCTGGACCGCAACGTACGCAAGATGCTGCAGTACATCGTCCGCACTCCCCGCTACGCCGGCTACAAATTCTCCAACAAGCCCGACCTGGCAGCCCACGCCGCACTCGTGCGCAAGGCTACTCCCGAAGGACTTATCCTCCTGGAAAACAACGGCATACTCCCTCTCAAGGGCGTCAGCACCGTGGCTCTCTACGGCACCGCATCCTATGACTTCATCGCAGGCGGCACCGGCAGCGGCAACGTCAACAAGGCATACGTGCTCAACGTGGCAGACGGCCTCCGCCAGAACGGCCTCGTGCCCGATTCCGACATCGAGACCTGGTACAACCAGTTCATCCAGCTGGAGAAGACCACCCAGCGCAACAACACCGCCGGCAACGGTCTCGGCATCCTCCTCGGCGACCCTGTAGTGCCCGAGATGGAAGTCAGCCGCTCCTTCATCGAGCGTAAACTCGGCAGCACCGACGTGGCAATCCTCACCATCAGCCGCAACGCCGGAGAAGGCGACGACCGCAAGGCAGCCGACGGCGACTGGACCCTCACCGGAGCCGAGCGCGAGTTGATGCAGACCCTGGCCGACGTCTATCACGCAGCAGGCAAGAAGCTCGTGGTGGTGCTCAACATCGGCGGCGTAATCGAGACCGCATCCTGGAAACACATCCCCGATGCAGTGCTCCTCGCCTGGACTCCCGGCCAGGAAGGCGGCGGCGCTGTTGCAGACGTGCTCTGCGGCAAGGCCAACCCTTCCGGCAAGCTCCCCATGACCTTCCCCGTGGCTTACTTCGACATCCCTTCTTCCTACAACTTCCCTCATAACTACAAGGGCGGCAACTCCATAGACATCGCAGCCCTGCTCGGGGGCGGCGGTATGAAGAGGCACCTCGTCAAGGATATCGACTACACAGAGTACAAAGAAGGCATCTGGGTAGGCTACCGCTACTTTGCCACCGCAGGAAAGGAGGTCTCCTATCCGTTCGGATACGGCAAGAGCTACACCAGCTTCGAGTACAGCAAGCCCGTGGTCAAGGTTGCCAAGGATGGCAGCGTAAGCGCCACCGTGATTGTTAAGAACGTCGGCTCAGTAGCCGGCAAAGAGGCTGTGCAGCTGTACGTTACGGCTCCCGAGGCAGGCATCGTCAAGCCCGAGCTCGAGCTCCGCGCCTTTGCCAAGACCCGCGAACTGAAGCCCGGCGAGTCCGAGACCCTCACCATGAGCGTGGATCCCTACACCCTCGCTTCCTTCAACGAGGCCGCTTCCGCCTGGGAGACCGCAGCCGGCCAGTACGTCGCCAAGTTCGGCGCCTCCTGCGCCGACATCCGCGCCGAGGCCAAGTTCAAGATTGCCAAGCCTCAGAGCTGGCCCGTCCACCCCGTCTGCCTCCCCGAGAAGCCGGTAGAGGAAATCAAAGTCAAATAGCTGATTCTCAGCCACATACATTTCGACCTCTGGGAAATTTTCCCAGAGGTCGTTTCGTAATCAGTTGATTATCAACCGTCGAAAGTGGTAGTTCTGTTTCGGAAACTGTGGCCGCCCGTGGCCACATGAACGGGGGGGACCCGCAGCTTGCTGTGGGGGGGATGGAGCGAAGCGGAAGTTTTCCGAAACAGAACTACCACTTTCGACCGCTAACCCTTGAACTCGGACGGTGGAACGCCGAACTGCTTCTTAAAGGAGGTGGAGAAGTGCGAGAGGGTGTTGAAGCCGGTCATGTAGGCTATCTCGGACATGTTGAACTTGCCCTCGCGCAACAGGTCTGCGGCACGGTTCAACTTGTACCGGCGGAAGAAGACGGATGGATTCTCACCAGTCAAACCCTTTACCTTATAATAGAACTTGGTGCGGGAGATTTTCATCATCTCGGAGATGCGGATGATATCCAGGTCGGCATTAGCCAACTCTTTCTCCATCAGCGCGTAGAGCTCGTTCATAAAGGCGGCGTCGCGGGGCGACAGGGCCTCGGGGGCGATTTCTTCCGTGGTGGTGACGCTTCCCAGCTGACGGTGCAGCTTCTCGCGGTTCTCCAGCAGAGACTTGACCAGAGCCAGCAGATATGCGGGCTGGAAGGGTTTGGTAACGTAGGCGTCGGCACCCTTGTCCAGGCCCGCCACCTGGTTCTCCACCGCCACCTTGGCGGTAACCAGCACCACCGGGATGTGGCTCAGCTGCAGGTCTGCCTTTACGGCCTCGCACAGCTCGTAGCCGCTCTTGCCCGGCATCACAACGTCGGAAATGACCAGATCCGGCACATTCTCTTCCATTCCGGCAAGCGCGGAGGTGGCATCGAAATACACAGACACCTTGTACAGCGGCGACAGCATCACCTTGAGGTAGTTGGCGATGTCTATGTCGTCGTCCACCACGGCGATGTGCTTCTTCTCGGCGTCGGACTCCTCGGTGCTGGCCGGCATAGCCACAGCGGCGTCGTGGATCTGCAGCTGCGGCGTCTCCGATGTGCGCTCGTCTTCTGTGTAGGACGATGCGCTCACCGGCAAGATAAAGCTGAACATTGCGCCGCCCTCGGGACGGTTCCAGGCCTTGATGTAGCCGTGGTGCAATCCCGTGAGCGCCCTTGCATAGTAGAGGCCGATGCCGGAGCCCTGCCCCTTGTGCCCGCCCATCTGGTAGAAGCGCTCGAATATCTTTTCCATCTCGCTCTCAGGGATTCCGGGGCCGGAGTCGGCCACCGATATCTGGGCGTACTGACCATCGGTATCTGCCTCTGTAAGAGGGAATTGCGCAGCGGCGGAAGAGCGCGGTACGACGTCGAAGCCGAGCGACACCTTGCCTCCGCTGGGGGTGAACTTCATTGCGTTGGACAGCAGGTTCATCACGATTTTCTGCATCTTGTCGGCATCTACCCACATCACGAACGAATCTTCCAGACCGTAGGTGGTGAACTCTATGCCCTTGGACTCGGCGTTGAAGCGGAAGAGGTCGGCAATATCCCGCAGCGGCTCCAAGACGTCCATCTTGGCGACTTTCATCTGCAGTTTGCTGTTGCCTATGCGGTTGAAGTCCAGCAGCTGCCCCACGAGCGACAGCATCCAGGCCGCGTTGCGCTGGATGATGCTCACGAGCTGACGGTCCTGCCCCTTTACGCCCTCGGACGCGGCAAGCTGCGACACCGGCCCGGCAATCATAGTGAGCGGCGTGCGAAACTCGTGCGCCACGTTGGAAAAGTAATTCATCTGGATGCGGTTGAGCGCCTTCTCCGCCTCTCGCGCCGCCTCGGCCTGCTCACGCTCGCGCCTCTCTGCCCGTATATGTGCCGCCGCACGCTTGCGCACGCGCCTTACGTGCTGAAATAATCGGAACAGGATATACAGCGCAGCCAGGAACAGCAACGAGAACAGGAGTATAGCCCACCAGCTCCCGTACCACGGCGGCAACACCTTGATATTCAGCGACTCTTCCGTCTCTGTTATGCTGTGGCTGCCGTCTGCTATGCGCACGCGGAACTTGTATTTGCCCGGCGGAAGGTTGGCGTAATACGCCTCGTGGCCGGTACCCAGGCGGATCCAGTATTTGTCGAATCCGTCCAGCCTGTAAGCGTAGCGGATCTGCTCCAGACCGCTGTAGTCCAGCGCCGCAAAGGATATGCTGAAGCCATTCTGGCTGTGCCTGATGGTGACGTCGGGCTTCTCGCAGAGCTCTGCCTGGATGGGGCCGTCCTCCGAGGGACGCACCAGCTGGTTGTGGATGCGCAGGTCTTCGAACACCAGGGGTACTGTGCGGCGGGCCGGAGCGTCCAGCGGATTGAAGCAGGTGATGCCGTGCGTGCCTCCGAAGAGCAGAGTGCCGTCGGGAAGGATGCAGGAGGCGCGGTCTGAGAACTGATTGCCGCCGATGCCGTCCGCCTCGAAGTAATGGATGAATTCGCCAACCGTGCGGTCGTACTTGCCGAGGCCGTTCATGGTGGAAACCCAGATGTTGCCGTGGCGGTCTTCCTGCATTGAACAGATGTCGGGGCAGGGGGAGCCTTCTACGGGGCCGTAGAGGCCGGGGTCGGCCTTGCGGCAAAGGACTCCGTTACCCACCGTGCCCATCCAGATATTGCCGGCGCCGTCTTTGAAAAGGCTGCTTGTGATGACCATAGAGCGCTTGATGCAAGCGGCCTGTTCTTCTGCGGAAACGCTTGCCGGCGAGGCCTCCAGGCTATATGTGTTAACCTCCACTGGGAAACGGCCGAAGCAGGCGGCCATAAGGCGCCCGGGCTCGCGGAGGAGCAGGTCGGAGACGTAAGTCCACTCGTCCTGCCCCACAAGGGGGACGTTCTGAGTGCTGCGGTCGGCTTTGTCGTAACGTACCAGCGACGGGCTGAAGCCGCCGAGCCAGATGCATCCGCGGTCGTCCTCGGCTATGCACATAGGGTTGAAGGCGTACACAGTATCCAGCGGGCGGAAACGCTTGCCGTCCCACTTGCAGCGCATTGCGCGCATCTTGTCCGTAAACAGGAGCCAGTACTCCCCAGCAGAGTCGCAGAAGAGTTTGGAAATGCGGATGTAGCCGACCTCGGAATCCTGAATCAGGTAGCCTACGGGCACGTTTTCCAGCTTGCCGTCGGATATGCCGTAACGCCAGAGGCCGTCGCGGCGCGTGGTTATCCAGAGGTTGCCGGATTTGTCTGTATCGAGCGAGACTACGGTCTTGCCGGCGAAGGCCGATGTGAGGAACTTGTTGCTGCTGAACTGGCTGCCGGTGGCGTGCGAGACCGTCCATCCCTGGTCTGTGGTGCCGAACCAGAGGTTGCCGCCATTGTCCCGGAAAATGGTGCGGACCTCGGTGGAAGGCACCTGGTACGGGAAGTCGGCGTCGTCCTGGAAGCTGAGGCTCTCGCGCATAGGGTTGTAGTTGAAGAATCCCTTGCCGATGACGTTGAGCAGGATGGAGTTCTCCCCCGCGGCGAATAAAATGTCAACATCGCCCCCTGTGATGCGGCGCTCGCCCCTTATGACCGCCGGAACGGGCTTGGCGGCAAAGCTGCGGGCGTCGAGTATGCTTAGGCCGCCCATGCCGGAGAACCAGAGTTCATCGTGCCCCGCGTCGCAGATGTGATAAGACTGATGGGGCAGCGTAACCGACTGTGTTACAGAGAAATCCTGAGTATCGTAGCAGCGGAGCGTCCAGCCCATGTCGCACACCGCGAGAATGCGGCCGTCTTTGAGAAGAAGCACCTGGCCGGCAAAGGCGCCCAGCTCGCGCACCACCGGGCGCAGGGCGTTCTGGGCTGCGTCGTACACGAAGAGCGAGTTGCCGTTAGAGAAAAGGATGCGGCTGTCGCGGGCCTCCATTATATGGGTGATATTCAAGAAGCCGGCAGGAGACTCCACGCGGTTCCAGCCGCCGTTGGGAGAGAGCACCGCAACGCCGCCCACGGTAGACACCCACAGGGAGCCGTCCGAGGCGGCGAGGATGGCGGAAATCTGGTTGTCGGGCAGGCCGGAGGCGTCGTCCGTACAGAAATACTGGTGATATGTCTGGCCATCGAACTTGTCCAGACCGCGGAAAGTGGCAAACCAGATGTGCCCCTGGCGGTCCTGGGTGATGGCGTTGATGCGGCTGTTGGAGAGGCGGTCCGACAGCACCACGGCTACGGGGTTCTCCTGCGCCGCGGGCGCTTGCTCGCGGCAGGAGACGGCCAGGAGCGCGAGGGCCGCCAGAACAATTATGCGGTTACATTTCATACCTCTAATATAGCGTTTTTCTGCGGATTTAGCCGTTTTTGAACAAATATGAAGACTTTTGAACAAATAAATTCTATGGTACGCACACGTGGAAAAGCATTTGACAATGAAAGAAAAAGAAAGGGCGCGAAGTATTATATTTTTGCACCAGTAAAACTATCCACTAATGGCACTCAAGCAACTGACCGCACTCCTCTGCCTGTCTGTAATTCTCTCCGCCTGCTGCTGCAGCGGAAATCAGCGT
>JAFZXV010000007.1 GCA_017616595.1 Bacteroidales bacterium | reverse complement strand
CGATCCGTCCATCGCCATCTTCATCATCTTGCGGGTCTGCTCGAACTGCTTGATGAGTTTGTTGACGTCTGCGAGCGAGGTGCCCGAGCCGCGGGCGATGCGCTGGCGGCGGGAGCCGTTGAGGCACTCGGGATGCTCCTTCTCATAAGGGGTCATGGACTGTATGATGGCCTCGGTGGGCTTGAAGGCGTCTTCCGGGATGTCGACGTCTTTGAGAGCCTTGTCCATACCAGGGAGCATACCCATGAGATCCTTGGCGGAACCCATCTTCTGAACCTGCTTAAGCTGCTCATAGAAGTCGTTGAATGTAAACTGGTTACGGGCAATCTTCTTATGCAGTTCACGAGCTTGTTTCTCGTCAAACTGCTCCTGCGCCTTCTCTACCAGGGACACCACGTCGCCCATACCCAGGATGCGGTCTGCGACACGCGCAGGATAGAAGATATCGAGCGCCTCCATCTTCTCTCCCGTACTCACGAACTTGATGGGTTTGCCGGTTACGGCCTTTATGGAGAGGGCCGCGCCGCCGCGGGTGTCGCCGTCCATCTTGGTAAGCACTACGCCGTCGTAATCTATAGCCTCGTTGAAGGCTTTGGCACTCTCTACTGCGTCCTGGCCCGTCATCGCATCCACCACAAAGAGACTCTCGTCCGGCTGGAGCGATGAGTGCAGGGTGCGGATCTCGTCCATCAGCTCCTGATCCACGACCAAGCGGCCGGCGGTATCGACGATAACCACGTTGATGCCCTCGGCGCGCGCCTTGGCAACGGCGGCCTTGGCCACCTTTACGGGATCCTTCTCCCCTTCTTCCGAATATACCGGCACGCCAACCTGACCGGCAAGCGTCTTGAGCTGGTCTATAGCCGCAGGACGGAATGTATCGCAGGCGGCGAGCAGCACCTTGCGCCCCTTCTTGCTCTTAAGATGCAGGGCGAGTTTGCCGCTGAAGGTGGTTTTACCGGAACCGTTGAGACCGGCAACAAGTATGACGGACGGAGAACCCTTGAGGTTGAGCTCAACGTGCTCGGAGCCCATGAAATCCGCGAGCTCGTCGTGCACTATCTTGACCATCATCTGCTGGGGCTTGACGGCGGTGAGCACGTTGGAGCCGAGGGCTTTCTGCTTTACCCTGTCGCAGAACTCCTTGGCCACCTTATAGCTCACATCTGCGTCCAGCAGGGCGCGACGGATTTCCTTAAGTGTTTCTGCTATATTAATTTCGCTAATCTTGCCTTCACCCTTCAATATTTTGAAAGACCGCTCAAGCCGTTCCGAGAGATTGTCGAACATTTCTAATCTGTTTTAATTAACTTACAAAATTAACACTTTTTTATGAATGCCCAATTTATTACAATAATCTGGCGGTTTCTCAGCCGGTACAAGCCGGTGAGCCGCAATTCTTACAGCTCCGAACGGCGCCGCCGGCGCGCCCAGGCCGCAATAAAGCAGTGGATCAAAGAAAAGCGCTGGACGGAAGATGCCACGCTGTCCGAGGTAGCCCAGTCACTGGGAATAGACAAGGATTACCTGTCTAAATACTTCCGGCGCCGTTACGGCAAGAGCTTCCTGCAATGGCGCAAGGAAGTCCGCATCAAAGAGGCCAGGCACCTGCTGGCCAAAGACAAAAGGATGCCCACCGCACTTATAGGAGAGTCGGTGGGCATAAACGACAAGAGCAATTTCAAACGTCAGTTCAGAGACCTGAACGGCTGCACGCCCGCCCAGTGGCGCTTAAAACAGCAACTCAAGGTCCGAGGCAAGTAATGGCTGCGCGACGCTCTCCGGGACGAAGCTCCAACGGCCAAGAAGGCTGCGGT
Source organism: Bacteroidales bacterium (assembly GCA_017616595.1). GTDB lineage: Bacteria > Bacteroidota > Bacteroidia > Bacteroidales > UBA932 > Cryptobacteroides. Next base: position 2,289 of record JAFZXV010000007.1, on the reverse strand, counting down.
CGCTCACGAGGGAGGAGTCCACCGTGCCATGCTCCTTGATGAAGCTGAATATAAGGTCGCGGACCTCGGGGAGTTTGCGTTCCACGCGGGATGCCAGCTCGGAATGGGGAATGCTCGCGCCATCGGTCAGCAGCGAGCCCCCGCCATTTGCCCTGTACGACGTCATAGCCACACGGTATGTGGCGTCAAGGTCGAACGGGCGGCCGTCGGCAAACGAATCTATGCAAACCCTGCTGCCAGCCGGCTTAGTAACGTCTACCGAATAGATGATGCCGGCGGCGGAGTCGAAATTATAACTGCGGTTGACAAAAGACCATCTGGAGGCGCCGGTGCGATCGTCCGCCCGCTCCTGGATAGCAAGAAGGTGCTCCCCCGGAACGGTAATCCATTTGTCGTAGGAATACTCCAGCAGGCTCTTGAACTCACGCCCCGTCAACTTGAGCACATATAGCTGATTCTCATAGGGATAGATCTTGAACATATCGTCAAACACCACCGGACCGGCAGGCACGGTGCTGTTGAACGAAAGGGGTGCCGCAAGCGACAGGTCCGCACGGGTGGAGGCGAGCTGGACGGTCTGCAGCAGGTCTATGTAGGGGCACATGCCGGAATACGCCTCGCGGCTGCGCAGGGTCACTTCCAGCGAGCCGACCTTCTGCAGGGTAAACTCCCTGACCGCCTGGAATTCAGGGTCAAAGGCGGCAACCATTGCCTCATCCACCTTGTTCTTGCCCAGCCTCACAAGCTTGGCGCTGCGGGACGCCACCTTGCGGCAGCCGAAGCCGAGGACTACGTGGCCCACGTTGCCGCAGCGGGCGCCGCCGTCTACCATTACAAGGCCATCCCTGCTGAAGACTGCCGGCTGATGGTCGTGCGCGCACACCAGCACGTCCACCCCGTGAAGGGAATTGAAAAGGTCCAGCCCCTGATTCTCTATTATCGCACCGTCTCCCTTACCGGTTCCGGAATGGACAAGCACTATTACGGCATCCGGTTTGATGCTGGCCTTGAGGGCATCTACGCGCTGCTGCACGTATGGGATGAGCGACACGTGGGACATCCCGCTCCAGAGTTCCTCCGCCAGCCAATGGTCTATGTTGGCATTGTTGTAGCCCATAACCAATATCTTGCGCCCTGCCTTGCGGAAAACAGCGTATTCCGGGAAATACAGGCTGCCATCCGGTTTGATTGCGTTGCCGCCCAGCCAGGGAATGCCCTGCTCAGTCATCTGCGCAAGCACACGGTCGTACACGGCGTGGCCGGTCTCTATATCGTGGTTGCCTACAGTGCAGGCGTCATAGCCCATATATTTGGCCATACGCGGATACACGTGCGGAACGTCCGTTGCCACGTAGTTGTAGTAATACGATGCGTTGTCTCCCTGGAGGATGTCTCCTGCGTCCAGCAGCAGCACGTTCTCCGGCCCAACGGCGGCACGCAGACTGTCTACATAGTACTTGACGCTCATCAGGCTCGTGCGGGAGCGGGCACCGTCTACATAAGGCCGATTGAAGAATGAGCCGTGGATATCTCCCGTTGTAACTATATGAAGTTCAGGGCGTTTGCCGGCAAAGGCAAGCAGCGGGAGCGTAAGGAGCAAGGCAACGGCGGCGAGTTTTTTCATAACGAGTATCCTTTTTTGGCGGAAGTCTTGGGTTTGCGGGGATGGGGACGCAGCGAGTCGAAGTCCAGCTTGACGCCTATGCGCTGGTCTGAGCCGCGGAAGACGCCAAAGCCAAGTGCCTCCACCGGCTGGCCGGCGTGCAGGGTTACCGCGGCATCTATGCTGAGCCAGCTGGAAATCCTGAGCTGATATGCGATTGTAAGCCAGTCGCACCAGCTGGGATCGGCGTGGAGCGTCTTGAAGGCGGGCTCCGCAACATACAGCTCGCGCGCGTACGGGATGCCTTCGAACGAGGAGTTAAAATACGGCATCAGGTCCTTTCCCCAATAGAAGCGGTTGGTGACGGTGACGTGCCACTTGCTGACGGTCTGCAGGCTCCAGAGGCCCATGGGGAACACCGGGGCGGGAGCGTTTGCCCTGTCGTACTGATACGTAAAGAGGCCGCCGAGCTCCAGGCGGAAGTCGTCCATCCAGGTGAACGGGGCCCACTCCAGGCGGGGATTGAAGATATCGTAATCCACCACGTTGTTGCATGTGGGCGATTTGGAAAGATGATACAGGGATGCCGTCCAGCCGAGGGAGAAATCTCCGGCAAAGCGCCAGCTGCCGTCGCTCAGTATGCGGAAGCGCTCGCGGCGCAAGGGAGAGGAGTCATCCCCGGTCAT
>JAFZXV010000087.1 GCA_017616595.1 Bacteroidales bacterium | reverse complement strand
GGGGTAGCCACCATGACTGCCTTGATACAGACCGCGCGCGGTCTGTATCTATAATCCCCATGCGCCCCCAGGGGACGGGGGAGAGAACTCCCCCGCACATCGAAAGCGATGTCCCCCTCCGGTCGGCGCTACTCGCCTCCGAAACGTCTCGTTGGTCCCACGACGCAATTTCACCCGTATCCACTCCGCTAATCGCTTGATAATCAAACAAATAGCAATCGACCTCTGGGAAAATCTCCCAGAGGTCGTTGTTTAATATACTGATTATTAGCAACTTAGGAATTCAGGTAAATAATGGATTAAAGAAAAGGAAGAAAATTTTGCAAAAAATTGTACCTTGTATTGCAAAGTATTAAAAATTATTTATATCTTTGCAGTGTCAAAAACCATTAAAGCAATGAAGAAAGTCATAAGTGCCGGTCTCGGCGGCAGAAGTTTTACCTTCAATGAAGACGCGTATGCGCGCCTCGACTCATATCTCGGCCTTTTCCGTTCCCATCTCAAGGACGCTCCCGCCTCGGAAGTGATGGACGACCTTGAGTCCCGCATTGCCGATCTGTTCTACGCCTCGGTGGGAGACAGCGGCAGGGTGGTGGATATGGACCTTGTAGAAAAGGTCATCTCCCAGCTCGGAATGCCGGACGGCAGTTCCACCAACGCGGCTCCGGAAGAGCCGGTCAAGGCCATGCGCAAACTCTACCGGGATACGGACGATGTGCGCATCGCCGGCATCTGCTCAGGTCTTGCCCTCTACTTCGGCATAGATATCGCCCTCGTAAGGATCCTTATGCTGGTGGCTCTGATTGCCGGTTCCGTGGGCTTCTGGCTCTATGTTATCCTCTGGATTGCCGTGCCCAAGGCCACCACGCCCGCACAGAAGTGCGAGCTCCGCGGCATGGCCCCTACGGCAAGCAACATGGCAAAGTTCTCTACTTTTAAAAAGTAACGATAATGGAAAGCAACGCAGACAACGTGCGCTCACAAATGCGCAAAGGGGTGCTGGAATATTGCATTCTTTGCATCCTGGCGGGTCACGAGGCCTACGCGTCAAACATCATTGACGAGCTTAAGGCTGCCAACCTGATAGTGGTCGAGGGTACACTCTACCCCCTTCTCATCAGGCAGAAGAATCAGGGCCTGCTGTCTTACCGCTGGGAAGAATCGACCCAGGGCCCTCCCCGTAAGTACTACTGTATCACCCAGAAAGGCCGCGATCAGCTCGCAGAGATGGACGCCGCCTGGCAGGAAATGGTTAAAGCAATAGAAACCCTCAAGAAATGAAACAGACAGTAAAAGTCAGCATAGGCGGCTACCCCTTCACCCTTGAGCAGGATGCCGCAGCGGAGGCAGAGGCCTATCTCAAGCAGATGGGCGAATACTACACCAACCCCGAGATTACAGACGGAATCGAGGAGCGCATGGCGGAACTCCTGCGCGAGCGCACCATTGAGGGCGGCTCCGTGAGCAAGGCCACCATCCTCTCCGTCATAGACATCCTCGGCCGTCCCGAGCGCATTGCGGAAGACGAGCCGGAGAGCGCCGCTCCCGATGTCAAACCCGCCCGTAAGCTCTACCGCGATATGGAGAACGCCCGCGTGGCCGGTGTGTGCGGAGGCCTCGGAGCTTATTTCAAGTTCGACCCCGTCATCCTGCGCGTCGCCTTCCTTGTGCTCACCCTGGTGTCTATGTTCAGCCTCATAGAGCTTTCCGGCATCGCGTCCATCAGCGTACCCATACTCTACATCATCCTTTGGATATGCATCCCCCCGGCACGCAACGCACAGCAGCGCTGGGAGCTCCGCGGCGACGACGGCTCGGCAGAGAGCGTGCGCCGCAACGTAGAGAGCGGTAAAGTGGGCGACGCCCTCCGCCAGGTAGGCAACGCTCCCGCATGGGGCACCATAGGACGCATCATCGAGGTCTGCATCGGCCTGATCCTGCTGGTGGTTGCAGTGTCCGGCCTCTGCGGCGAGGCAATCGGCCTCTTTGGCTGGAAGTGGCTCGGAATGGATAATATCGTAAATGAGGTGATTGCCGACCTGGCGGATTCCTTCCCTCAGGCAGCCGTGGCCGCCAGCACGCTCTGGGTGCAGATCCTGGTGCTTGCCGTGTGCGCACTCCCGTTCATCGGAATGCTCTACGCCAGCATCATGTTGCTCTTCCGCATCAAAGCCCCCTCCTGGCACCCCGGCCTCATAATCTTCCTGGTCTGGATAGTAGCGGTCATCGCCCTTGCCATCCTCTCCGCAACACTCTTTATCTCCGCCGCAGCGGCGTAAAACATAACTCCTTCATAAGCAATTGGTTACGCAACGACCTCTGGGAAATTCTCCCAGAGGTCGTTCTATAAATATCTGATGGTCAAGCCGGTAGCTACGTTGCGCGGGTAAAATTTTGCAAAACCTCCGCTTCGCTCCGTCCCTCCCACTGAATGCCGTGCCGTCTGACAAGCAAGCTTGCCATCCGTCCCGCCATCCAGCGGGCCCCTCCCGTTCATGTGGCCACGGGCGGCCACAGTTTTGCAAAACTTCACCCGCCTCCACTCCGCTACCGGCAAACAATAGCTTCAGAATCAGGTTCCGTCATACCCGACTCGATCGGGTATCTCATATTTGCGCAACGGAGCTAAGGCCGCTTCTTTTCGTAGTCCCGGAGGGCACGGAAGACTTTGGGGCTGAGGAGGAGGATGGCGACGACGTTGATCCAGGCGCAGATGCCCACGCCGATGTCGCCGATCTGCCAGATGACGTCGGCCTCTTTGAGGGCGCCGAAGATCACGGCTCCCAGGATGGCCACGCGCATCAGGAACACGGCAACTTTCTCTCCCTTTCCCTCGCGCCCGCGCCATAGATAGATTATCGCCGACTCGCAATAGAAGTAGTACGCCATGATGGTGGTGAACACAAAGAAGATAAGCGCCACGCTGATGAACTTGCCGCCAAGGCCCGGCAGGAGGGAATCCACCGCCGCCTGCGTAAAGCCGGCGTAGTTGTTGCCCAGCTCGGGTGCCTGCGCCACCAGAATCTCTCCGGTGCCGGAATCCAGCACATTGTAAGAGCCGCAGATCAGTATCATCAGCGCGGTTGCCGTACAGACCAGAAGCGTATCAACGTACACGGAGAAGCTTTGCGCAAAGCCCTGCCGCACCGGATGCGACACGTCGGCCGATGCAGACACGATGGCCCCGCCGCCCTGCCCGGCCTCGTTGGAATAGATGCCGCGCTTGACTCCCATCATGATGGTGGAGCCGAGTATGCCGCCGAATGCGGAATCGAGCCCGAAGGCGCTCCGGAAAATCATCCCGAACACGCCAGGCACGGCGTCGAGGTGCGTGAAGATAATCACCAGGGACAATCCGATGTAGCCAAGAGCCATGAACGGCGTAACCACCTTTGCCACCTGGGAGATGCTCTTGACGCCGCCAAAGATCACCAGCCCGAGGATTACGACCAGCGCCACTCCGCTCCACAGCGGAGGAATGCCGAACGAATTGCCCAGCGCCGAGCTCATGCCGTTGGCCTGCACCGTAGGCCCGCTGAGCCCGTATCCCACAATGCACACGATGGCAAAGACCACTCCCAGCCATTTGGCACCGAGGCCCTTCTCTATGTAGCTGAACGGGCCGCCGCGGAACACGGTCTTGTGCGGAAAGTTGAACATCTGCGCCAGCGTAGATTCGGAAAAGGCGGTGGCGGCGCCAAAGAAAGCAATCAGCCACATCCAGAACACCGCACCCGGTCCGCCAAAGGCGATGGCCGTAGCTACGCCTACGATGTTACCCGTACCGATACGGCCGGACAGTGCCATGCAGAAGGCCTCGAAAGAAGAGATTCCGCTGCCGCGGCCGGCTTTGCGCGAGACCAGCGAGCGCACCATTTCCGGCAAGTGGCGCACCTGCACGAAGCGGGTGCCCACGGTAAGGAACAGCCCGGCCGCGATGAGCAGCACCACAAGCGCGGGGCTCCATACTATATCGTTGATTATCTGGACAATACGGGTAAACATCAGAAATACTTCTTTTCTTGCCTGTCGAGGGCGATGAATATGAATATCAGCACGGTAAACGACCACAGCGACGACCCGCCGTAGCTGAACAGCGGCAGCGGGATGCCGATAACCGGCATCAGCCCGATGGTCATACCGATGTTAATGAACAGATGCATGAACAGGCACGCCGCCACGCAATAGCCGTAGATGCGCGTGAACGCCGTCCGCGCCTGCTCGGAGTCGCGCACTATCCAGAAGATGAGCAGCGCGTACATGGCTATTACCAGCAGGCATCCCACGAATCCCCACTCCTCTCCAACGGTGCAGAAGATGAAGTCCGTACTCTGCTCAGGCACAAAGCCGAAGGTGGTCTGCGTCCCCTGCAGATAGCCCTTGCCGAACAGTCCGCCCGAACCTATCGCAATCAGCGACTGGTGCACGTTGTAGCCGAGCCCCTGGGGGTCTTCCTTGAGCCCGAGCAGAACCTCGATGCGCCCTCGCTGGTGATCCTTGAGCATATTATGGAAGATGAAGTCGGTGGCCATCACCATCATCACGCCAACCATCGCAGCAAGGATTATCCTTCTTACAAACCGTCTCCTCACCCGGAGCGTCGGAGCCTTGGGCAGAATGCGGACTGCAAACACCACCGCCACTGCCACCACCAGAGCGAGCGATACCGCCCAGTGCGTGGTAAGAGTCAGCACGAACAGCAATATGACCATTCCCACAAGCCCCAGAATCCATCCGGAAAGGCCCTCGCGGTACAGCACAAGGATGAATCCTGCGTACACCAGGGCGGATCCGGTCTCGCTTTCCGCTATGATGGCGAGCATGGGCACTGCCACCACAAGGGCCGCCGTCAGGAAGTCCTTCCACGAGCTCATCTTGAAGCCCGGGCGGCTCATGATCGACGCCAGTAGAAGGGACGTCGTAATCTTGCTCAGCTCCGCCGGCTGGAACTTGACGGGCCCCAGCTCGAACCACGAATGCGAGCCCTTTACATTGCTGCTCAGGAAGATAACCAGCACCAGCAGCACCAGCACCAGCCCGTACGCCGGGCGGCATACGCTCTCCCAGAAATACGGTTGGATGACAAAGAGGATGACCACCGCCAGCACCAGCGCTCCGGCCATCCATATAGCCTGCTTGCCGCTGTTGCAGCCAAGGTCGAAGATGCTGGCCGGCTCGCCGCTGCGCACCGCGGCATAGATGTTCATCCAGCCGAAGAGCATTATCAGCAGGTACAGGATAATCAGCTTCCAGTCTACAGTGTGCCGCAGGCCCCTTACCGGTTCGTCGTCTCTCATTGGCGTATAAGTTTAGTGCGTAACACTCTGCGTTCCAGGTCTTTGCGGTCTTCGCTAATCTCTCCGCGCAGGTACTTTTCTACCAGCAGGGACGCAATCGGGCTGGCCCAGCTGGCGCCGGATCCCGCATTCTCTACGTATGCCGCAACTGCAATCTGCGGATTGTCCATGGGCGCAAAGCAGATGAACACGGAATTGTCTTTGCCGTGCGGGTTCTGGGCCGTGCCGGTCTTGCCGCAGATGTTCAGGCCGCGCACATACGCCACGTTGGCCGTAGCCCCGTCGTCAAACTGGTTTACGGCCTTCCACATTCCGCGCACCATCTTTGGGAAGTGGACGGTGTCTACCAGCGTGTAGTGGCGCTCTCTGTATTTGGCGTCTATCTCCACATCGCCCGCCGCCTTGACCACATGGGGGATGCAGTAGTAGCCGCGGTTTGCCATAATCGCCGCCAGATTGGCTATCTGCAGCGGCGTGGTGAGGATTTCTCCCTGGCCGATGGAAAGGGACACGATGGTGGGGAAGCGCCAGTGCCCCTTGCGGTAGCGCTTGTTGTAGAACTCCGCCGACGGTATGTTGCCGCTCAGCTCGGAGGGGAAGTCGCTGCCCAGCTTGTTGCCGAACCCGAAGCTCATCACCATCTCCCGCCAGTGGTTGTACGCCTCTTCCGTGGAACCGTATTCCGGGTTCTCCAGGATGCTGCGCATAACGTAGCAGAAGTAGCTGTTGCACGACATCATCACCGCATCCTCCATATTCAGGGGCGAGCGGTGGTAGTGGCAGCCCAGCGTGCGGCCGCTGGAAGTATAGACGTATCCGCCGTGGCAGGGGTAATACATCGACGGCTGAAGAACCCCGTCCTGCAGGCCCACAAGCCCGTTTACGAGTTTGAACACCGATCCCGGAGGGTACGACGCGGACACGGTCCGGTTGTAGAGCGGCTTGTGCTTGTTCTGCGACAGCTGGCTGTAGTGGCGCCCGAAGTCGGACAGCACGTCTACGTCTATGCCGGGGCTGGACACCATCGCCAGGATCTCACCCGTAGACGGCTCTATGGCCACCAGGCTCCCTTTCTTGCCGTTCATCAGCCGCTGGCCGTAGTTCTGCAGGTAGGCGTCTATGGTGGTGGTGATGTCTTTGCCGGGGATGGCCTCCACATCGTACTCTCCGTCTTTGTACGGGTCTTTCTTGCGGCCGCGGGAGTCGCGCTGGTAGATGTGCCAGCCGGTCTTGCCGCGCAGGTCTTCCTCGCGTGCCGCCTCAAGCCCGGTGCGGCCGTAATAGTCGCCGGCGCGATAATCTGGATGCGTCTTGAGGAACTCGGCATCCACCTCGGAGATGTAGCCCAGCAGGTTGCCGCCGGCGTTGAAGGGGTACTCCCGGATGCCGCGCGCCTGGCTCTTGAAGCCCGGGAAGCTGTATTGCTGCTCGGCAAACTTCATGTATGTTGACGCGTCCACCTGCTTGAGGAAGGTGAGCGTCTGCCAGCCTATGCGGGTGCGGAAGTTATGGTAGTACTCCATGCGCTCGCGGATGAAATCGGCTGTGGTGTCCAGGCACTCCGCCAGCGCGAGGGTGTCGAACTGCTGCACCTCGCGGGGCGTCACCAGGATGTCGTAGCAGATGCGGTTGCCCACGAGGAGAACTCCGTTGCGGTCGTAGATTACGCCTCGGGGCGGATAGATGAGCTCGCGCGACATCGAGTTGTTGGCGGCGTCTATCTTGTAACGCTCGTCTACTATCTGCACCCAGAACAGCTTGCCGAGGAGGATAAGCACCACCACCCCGAGCCCGATCAGCAGCTTGGTCGAACGGTTGTTGGCTTCCATACTACTCGGGACGCAGGATTGTGGATATGAAGATGCAGACGGGCGTGCTCACCAGCACAGACAGGAAGAAGCGCAGGGCGCACTGCCAGAAGCCCATGGTGCCGGCGGAATCTGCCCACACGTACACCAGGAAATACAGCGCGCAGAGCATCAGGATGGCCAGTATGAACTTGAGCAAGCCGAAACGGGACAGGCTGAGCTCGCCCTCGCGGGCGCCGAGTTCGTCGCCGAACATGCCGGCGACGACAAGCCCGCGGGCGAGCGCGACCGGCACGAGCGCGAGGCTGGTGAGCCCCAGCATCCCGGTGGAGAAAAAGTCTACCAGGAATCCCAGAGCAAACGCAAACAGCATCATGGGGACGTTGTTCCAGCGCACCGGCAGCATCATGATGAGCACCGGCAGGTAAGACAGCACCACGTAGCGGGACAGGTTGAGGAAGTTGCACAGCACGATCTGCACAAGAACCAGCACCACGAACACAATTACAAAACGGTATGCTTTCATCGCGACATCTCCTCTATTGTTTCACGGTCGGGGTTGGATGCCACTATGACGTAGCGCAGCGACGCCAGGTCGGTAAAAAGCCTTACGTCCACCACGCCCACCGCTCCGTCCACCAGGCGCGTGCCTTCGGTGACGCCGAGCGGGATGTCTGGCGGATAGATCTTGGAGATGCCGCTGGTCCAGACCGTATCTCCTACCGGAATGTCCAGATGGAGCGGAATATCACGCAGGATGACGTGGTCTGAGCGCTTGCCGTCCCATAGCAGCGGCGCCACGATGCCCTCGCGTCCGATGCGGGCGCTCACGCTCACCCTTTCGTTCATGAGCGAAAGGCCGTAGGAGTAGTGCTTGTCTACGGAATACACAAGGCCCACTACACCGTTGGGCGTAACTATGCAGTCTCCCTGATGTACGCCGGCAAGCGAGCCTTTGTCTATGATGATGTAGTTGTGGCGGGAGTTGGTACCCATTGCCGTAATCTCGGCTGGGATGTAGTTGAAGCGGGGCGCCAGGCCTGCGGAATCGAGTTTGGCCATGGCCTTGAGCGAGCGCTCCAGCTCTTTGTAGTGCTGTACCTCCTTGAACAGCTCGTAGTTGCGTCCGGCCAGGATCTCGTTCTGCTCGCGCAGGCTGAAGAAACTGCGCACCTGCTCCACGAGGCCCCAGCTGCGGGCCATGACGTTATGCGAGAACCGGTTTATCCAGATGTTCTGCAGGGTGGACGACGCGTGCAGCATAGACAACGCGGCAAACTCCAGAAGTATGAAGATTGCCGCGGTGATTATTCCTGCGTATACACTCCTGCCCTTGGCCATTTATCGCATCAGGAAGGAGTAGTGGTCTGTGTTCTTGAGGGCAGCGCAAGTGCCGCGTGCAACGGCGTGCAGAGGGTCGTCGCAGACGTGGAACTGGATGTTGACTTTGTCTGTAAAGCGCTTGGCGAGGCCGCGCAGCTGGGCGCCGCCGCCGGACAGGAAAATGCCGTTCTCTACGATGTCTGAGTAAAGCTCCGGGGGAGTGTTCTCAAGCACGTGGAGGATGGATGTCTCTATCTTGGCGATGGATTTGTCCAGGCAGTGGGCGATCTCCTGATGGGTGATGGTGGCCTCCACCGGGTGGGCGGTCATGAGGTTGGGGCCGCGCACGATGAAGGGCTCGGGCTCGTCTTCCAGATCCGGAATGACGGCGCCCACGGCGATCTTGATCTTCTCTGCCGTAATCTCACCGACCTTGATGTTGTGCTGCTGGCGGAGGTACTGCTGGATGTCTGATGTGAACACGTCGCCTGCGGTACGGATACTCTCCTGGAACACGAGGCCGCCGAGGGAGATAACCGCAATCTCCGTTGTGCCGCCGCCTATGTCTACCACCATGTTGCCGACGGGCCTCTCTACTTCCAGGCCGATTCCCAGGGCTGCCGCCATAGGCTCGAAGATGAGGAAAACGTCGCGGCCGCCGGCGTGCTCGGTGGAGTCGCGGACGGCGCGGATTTCAACCTCGGTGGAGCCGGAGGGGATGCCCACCACGACCTTGAGGTTGGGGGTGAAGAGGCTGCGGTGCCTGCTGTTTACCTGTTTGATGAAGCCGCGGATCATCATCTCTGCGGCGTTGAAGTCTGCGATCACGCCGTCCCTCAGGGGGCGAATGGTGCGGATGCCGGGATTGTTGCGCTCGTGCATCAGCTTGGCCTTCTGGCCTATGGCGATGCATTTGCCTGTGCTGTTGTCTATTGCGACTATGCTGGGCTCGTCAAGGACTATCTGGTCGTTCTGGTAGATGACGGTGTTGGCCGTTCCCAGGTCGATGGCGAGCTCTTGGTTTAGGAAGGAAAAAGCCATAAATAGTACTGTGTTGTATATCCGTACAAAATTAAGTAAAATTCCAGAAAATCTGCTAAATTTGTTTGAATAATATTTTGGCTTATGACAAGACCGGTATATGCCGTTTTCGTGGCCGGAGGCAGCGGCACACGCATGGGCGGAGACGTCCCCAAGCAGTTCCTTGAACTTGGCGGCGTGCCCGTGCTGCAGCGCTCCATAGAGCGTTTTCTGGACGCAGAGCCGCAGGCGCACGTAGTTACCGTGCTGCCGTCGCAGCACATCGCCACCTGGCAGGAGCTGTGCGTCCGTTACGCGGCGTCCTTCCCCCAGACCGTCGTGGCCGGCGGGATGACGCGCTTCCACTCCGTGCTCGCGGCCCTCGCCAAGGTGCCGGACGGCGCCATCGTTGCCGTGCACGACGGCGTCCGCCCCCTTGTCTCCCCGGCCCTCGTGCGCCGTATGCTCGATGAGATATCGGCCCCCGGCGGCCCTCAGGCCCTTATTCCGGTCCTTCCGGTAACAGACACCCTCAGGTCTGTAGACCCCTCCGCCCCGGCCCCGGACCGCAGCAAACTCGTTGCCGTGCAGACGCCTCAGATGTTCCTCTCCGAGGTTCTCAAGCAGGCCTACCGCCAGCCCTACAGCACCTCCTTCACAGACGACGCCTCGGTGGCAGAAAAATCCGGGGTCGCCATTGCGACAACCCCGGGAGAAAAGTTCAATATCAAGATTACCACGCCGGAAGACCTCCAGCTCGCCCGGCTGCTGCTGGCCCGCCCTTAATCGGGCGCCCCGGCGGCGATTCAGGCCTTTTTTGCTGCCGGCCCGCCCAATATCGGGCGCCCCGGCAGCGGCAGTCATTCCAGCTCAAAGCTGCAGATTACGTCGCCAAAGCGGCCGGTGACGATATCTTCCTCCTCGAAGAAACGTGCGGAGAGCTGGCCGCGCCAGACTATGTCGTCCTTTTCGTTGTAGGGAATGTCCAGCGAGACGCCGTACGATTTGGACTGTATCTTTACGGTTGCCTCGCATTTCCAGCCGGTGCGGGTGCCTCCGTCGTCTTCCACCACCAGGAACGCAATCTTGTCCAGCTGGGTGGAGAAGTCGGACACCATAATCGCCTCGTAAGGTACCTCCTTATTGATATCCCGCCGCTTTACAACAATCATGAAGTCCGTGATGCTGGGGCTGTACAGCTGCAGCTCCGCCTCCGTCGCCGCGCTGAACCCCTCGACGCTGCCGCACTTAATCCAGAACTCCGACGCACCCCCGAACCAACTGTCGTAATTCCTCAGCATCCTGAAGCTCTTCAGCATCAACCTCCGTGGCCGGGAAGCGGTAGTAGATTGCCGGTCACAGCCGGCAATGACGTTCCCTTGCGTCACGCCCGTTTCGTTCGTCACGCTCTCACTTTGCGTCATGCCCGACCTGATCGGGTATCTGTCTTCAATGCAGGAACAATCGGACGATTCTGGCGGAACGGAGGCTGGAAGTATTTTGCAAAACTGTGGCCGCCCGTGGCCACATGAACGGGAGGGGCCCACAAGCGAAGCGCAGTGGGAGGGACGGAGCGAAGCGGAGGTTTTGCAAAACACTTTCAGCGCAGTGGAGCCAGAATCGCCCGGCGCAAACAACTCAAGCGGCGTAAACGCAGCGTCGGAATTGCTGTTGATAACCCACACGGGGCGGCGCTGGGCGAGGGCTTCGTCTACGGTAAGGGTGTCTGTGATTATGGCGCCGGAGGGGCTGGGGGAGAGTTCGAACCCATAGTTGGATTCGGCGCCGTAGCCGGGGTCGAAGGTGATGACGGGGTACGAAATTCCGTCCCAGTCTTCCGAGTACGGCCAGTAGAGCTGGTAGCCGGATTCGGCAATCAGTTCCATCAGGTCGTCTATTCCAGAGCGGGTGGAAGCGTGCTCCTCAAGGTAGCCTCGCACCATTTCCCGCAGCGGCGTGCCGGAAGGCCGCGCCTTGGTGCCGGGGCCCACTCCGGCGCCGGGTTTGAGCAGCAGGCTGTCCAGCGTATACTCCTCGTCGTAACCGTTGTTGCTGGAGTGGCCGACGGCCTGATATACCTCGCGCAGTTGTTCCGTCCCCATCGGCAGAGAGGCAAACATTGTTGCCAGGCCGCGGGCGCTGAGCTCGAACGGCTCCGGCCCCGGCTCTGCGGGTTCTACATAATATTGTTCCGGGGTACAGGCGGCAAAGATGCCGGCAATGAGAATAAAGAAATACTTTTTCATAGTCGTTACAGTTCTTTGGTGGCAAAGTAAGGGATAATTATCCGTTACTCCAAGAATTGCAACGCTTAAGTTTAAAAACGGCCTCCCAGGCCTACAGGATAAAGCTTACGAAGCGGTCCCGTCCAAAAAAATCGGGCAAAATCTGCACATTTTGCAATCCGGCGGACTCAAATACGGAGGCGGTTTGGGCTCCGAGCGCCTCGTTTATCTCCACCATCCCCCATCCTCCGGGAGCCAGCAGCCGCCTGGCGTGGCCGGCTATTGCGCGGTAGAACAGCAGCGGGTCTGCGTCCGGCACAAAGAGCGCCAGCGCCGGCTCGTGCTCCAGCACGTTGCGGTGCATCGCCGCCCGCTCGCTCTCCCGTATGTACGGCGGATTGGCAACCAGGATGTCGAAGGAGCCGTCCGGGAGCTCCGGGAGCCCGCCGAGAACATCGGCCTCAATGAATTGAGGGGCGGAGATTCCCGGTCGGGCCGGGAATGACGGTGGGGCGGCAGGGTTTTGGGTACGGGCCACGGCAAGGGCCTCGTCGGAGATGTCGACTCCCACGACACGGGCGCCGGGAACCTCCAGCGCAACGCTCCAGGCTATGCAGCCGGAGCCGGTGCAGAGGTCCAGCACGCGCGGGCCGGACAAGGCGCCGGAGCCATGCTCCCTGGCGCCAGGCAGCTGCAGCGCGTGCACGCAGGCCTCGCGCACCAGAATCTCCGTCTCCGGCCGGGGAATCAGAACTCCCGGCCTCACGCGGAAACGCCGTCCGTAGAATTCCTGCACTCCGGTAACGTATTGCAGCGGCTCGCCGTCGAGCAGCCGCGCCAGCCCTTCGGAAAGCTCGGGCGCGGCCTCCAGCGACGGCTCCAGTACCGCCACGTAATCCTTCACGCCCTGAACTTCCTCCACCAGACGCGCCACGAGGCTCCGTGCCTCGCCGGGAGGATACAGAGCCTCGAGCTGACGCGCCGCATCGCGTATGAACTGCGCGAGCAGCACTACGAATTCTCTATGATGATGGAGAGGAAGTCGGTTATTGACATGCCGGCCTCGCGCACCATCTTGGGCACGAGAGAGGCGCTTGTCATACCGGGTATAGTGTTGACTTCCAGGAAGTAAAGTCCGTCGGGAGCGAGTATATAGTCCATCCTCACCACGCCCTTGCAGCCAATGAAGGAATACAGGGCGCATGTGGTGCGCTGCAGCTGTTCCGTCTCTGCGGGGCTGATGGGGGCGGGGCAGATTTCCGCACTGTGGCCGTTGTATTTTGCGTCGTAGTCGAAGTATTCGTTGTCGGACACGATCTCTATGGGCGGCAGGGCCTTGACTTCCTTTCCGTCCCAGTATGCGGCGCAGGTGACCTCGCGGCCCACGACACCCTGCTCCACGATTACCATACTGTTCTCGGAGAAGGCGTACTGGATGGCCTCTGCAAGCTCCGCCGGGTCTGTGACGCGGGTAACGCCAAAGCTGGAGCCGCCCTGCGTGGGCTTTACGAACACGGGGAAGCTCAATTTCTCAGTGGCGATCCTGCAGAAATCGTCAACATCCTCCCCCCTGCGTATAAGCGCGTCGGGGGCACATTTGACCATGTTGCGCACGTAGGACTTGCACGCAAACTTGTCGAAAGCGATCATGCTGGCGTACGAGCTGCAGGAGCTGAACGGCACGTGCAGCATCTCCAGGTAGCCCTGTATCTGGCCAGTCTCTCCCGGTGCGCCGTGCTGCACGATGTAGGCAAAGTCGAACTTAACCCTCTCTCCGAGCACCCCCACGGAGAAGTCGCTCTTGTCTATATCGGGGCGCGCCTCCTCGGGGAAGGTCACCCTCATCGCGTTCTTCTTGCGGAAGGCCACGAGCTTCCAGACGCCAAACCGCGCAAAGATCTCGTACACGTCGTATTCGCGGTCGCTGATTGCAGAGGCTACGAACTCTCCGCTGCGGCAAGATACCTCCCACTCGGAGGAGTCGCTGCCGTAGATGACTGCTATAGAATTGTATTTGCCCATATGCTAGTTGAAGTAGTAATCCGTTTCTTCTGAATTCTGCGATTCCAGTTCGTCGTGCTCCTCGTTGCCGCCCAGGAAGGTGCCGGTGGAGCTGCAGTCCAGGCTGAAGTCTACGCTGGCCGGAGCCGTAAAGACGTCATTCTCGTTGAAGATGCCGGCGGCGAGGCATTTCTTCATCCAGATGCCCCAGATGGGCAGCGCCATACGCGAGCCGTCCAGCGAGTTGAAGTGGATCTGGCGGTCCTCGCCTCCTATCCACGCGCCGGCGGTAATCTTGGGCGTGTAGCCTATGAACCAGCCGTCGGAGCAGTCGTTGGTGGTTCCGGTCTTGCCGGCAATCTCTCCCTTGAGGTTGTACGCATAGCGCAGGCGGCTGCCGGTACCTCCGTTGACCACTCCCTGCATGAGGTTGGCCATAAGGAAGGCGGTGGAAGCGCTGATTGCCTCGTACTTGGTGTTGGTGTGCTCAGTGATGAGGTTGCCCTGGTTGTCTTCTATGCGGGTGACGTAGATGGGCGATGAATACACCCCCTTGGACGGGAAGGTGTTGTACGCGGCAACCATCTCGTACAGCGCCAGGTCTGCGGGGCCGACGCACAGGGAATACACCTCGTCCAGATGGCTGTGGATGCCCATACGGTGCATCATCTGCGCCATAGCCTGCGGGCCGAACTGCTTCATCAGGAAGGCTGATATGTTGTTGGAACTGTTGGCCAGGCCCCATTTGAGAGTGACGGTGGTGCCGATGACCTCCTCCTTGTCCGTACTGCGGGGCGTCCACTCCGAGCCGTCCCAGTTGATGAAGGTCTGGGGCGCGCAGACCACGCGGTCGCACGGCGTCATGCCCTCCTGCATGGCAAGGGTGTAGAGGAACGGTTTGATGGTGGAGCCCACCTGACGCTTGGCCTGGGATACGTTGTCGAACTTGAAGTAGCGGTAGTTGGGCCCGCCTACGTACGCCTTCACCCGCCCAGTGCCGGCCTCTACGGCCACAAAGCCGCAGCGGAGGAACGATTTGTAGTAGCGGATGGAGTCGTTGGGCGTCATGGTGGTGTCTATGTAGCCCTTCTTGTTCCAGGCAAAGACGCGCATCCTGGTGGGTTTGTCAAACTGGGCGAGTATCTCCGACTCGGGCACGCCGGCCTTGCGCTGGGTGCGGTAGCGGTCGCTCCATTTGCGGGCCTGGGACATCAGGCGTTCTACGGTGGCTTTGTCTATGTCGTTGGCAAACGGCTTGTTGCGCTTGCTCTTGAGCTCTTTGTTGAAGGCGCCCTGCAGATAGCCCCCGAGGTGCTCGGCAACGGCTTCTTCTGCAAACACCTGCATCTTGTAGTCTATGGTGGTGTAGATGCGCAGGCCGTCCTTATCCAGGTTGTAGGCCTCTCCGTTGGGCTTTTTGTTCTTGTTGAGCCAGCCGTAGATGGCGTCGCTCGCCCAGCGGAGCGAGTCTGCCGTATAGTCTTCCGGGAACTGATAGTCTGCACGCTTGGGCTTGCGGGCGTTCATGTCTCGCCGGAGCATGTCGCGGAAGTACGGGGCGTGGCCGGCGTTGTGGTCCATCACATGATAGTCCAGCACCACGGGAAGCTCGCGGATGGAGTCTCTCTCGGCCTTGGTGATGTATCCGGCCTTTGCCATCTGCCCGATTACGAAGTTGCGGCGGGTGAGGGCGTTCTCCGGATTGATGACGGGGTTGTAGCGCGTGGGCTTGTTGACCATTCCAACCAGCATGGCGCTCTCCTGTACGTTGAGGTCTGCGGGCTCCTTTGCAAAGAAAGTCTCCGATGCGGCCTTGACTCCGTATGCGCTGCTGCCGAAGAAGATGGAGTTGAGGTACATCGCGATTATCTCGTTCTTGGTGTAGTCCCGCTCCAGCTTTACGGCGGTTATCCACTCTTTGAATTTGGTGAAGACGAGGGCAATCTTGCCGGCGTTCTCCTGGCGGGGATACAGCGTCTTGGCGAGCTGCTGGGTGATGGTACTGCCGCCTCCCTGGCTGGAGTCGCGCAACAGGAGCGTCTTGAATATGACGCGGGCGAGGCCCTTCATGTCTATGCCGGAGTGCTTGTAGAAGCGGGAGTCCTCGGTTGCCACGGCGGCGTGCACGAGGTTGGGGGAGAGCTCGTCGTAAGAGACGTAGGTGCGGTTTTCTATATGGAAAGTGGTGAGCACTTCTCCGTCCTGGGCCAGCACCTGGGTGGCGAGCTTGTTGTCCGGATGCTCCAGTTCTTCAAAGGAAGGTATCTTGGCAAAAATGCCCACAAGCAGCAGCAGGATAAAGAGTGCGGCAAAGGGAGCCACGAGCAAAATCCAGAACCACTTGACTATTGTCTTTTTAACTTTATCTGTCATTTCCAATGCTTGAAAACACAAAATTATAACAAATTCGGAATAAAGCCTTAAATTTGTAGCCGAATTCGCAAGATTTATGGAAAAGAATTTAGTGATAGTCGAGTCTCCGCCCAAAGCGAAGACAATCCAGAAGTTCCTTGGAGAAGGATTCGTGGTAAAGCCCAGTTTCGGCCACATCCGTGACCTGCAGGACAAAAGCCTCAGCATAGACATCAAAGACGGCTTCCGCCCGGAATACGTAATCCCGGCAGAGAAGAAAAAGGTGGTCAGCGACCTCCGCCGCCTTGCCGACGCCTCCACCATAGTCTGGCTCGCTTCCGATGAAGACCGCGAGGGAGAAGCCATCTCCTGGCACCTCAGCGAGACCCTCGGCCTCGCCCCGTCCCGCACCCGCCGCATCGTGTTCCACGAGATTACCAAAGACGCCATACTCGAGGCTATCAAGAATCCCCGTTCCATAGATATGGACCTCGTCAACGCCCAGCAGGCACGCCGCGTGCTGGACCGCCTCGTGGGCTTCGAGCTGTCGCCTATCCTGTGGCGCAAGATCCAGAGAGGCCTTTCGGCCGGCCGCGTGCAGTCTGTGGTCCTCCGCCTCGTGGTGGACAGGGAGAGGGAAATCGGCGCATTCCAGCCGGTGCCCTTCTATCGCGTGGAAGCTGTTTTCGATGTTGCCGGCACCAAGGTGCACGGATTGCTGGACAAGCGCTTTGCCGGGCTGGAAGAGGCCCGCAAGTTCCTGGAAGACTGCATCGGCGCCACCTATACCGTGAGCGCGGTAGACAGCAAGGAGGGCGTCAAAGTGCCGCCGCCGCCGTTTACCACCTCCACCCTTCAGCAGGAGGCCGCCCGCAGGCTCCACCTGCCCGTGAGCACCACCATGCGCGTGGCCCAATCGCTCTACGAAAGGGGTCTCATAACCTATATGCGTACAGACTCCACCAACCTGTCGGCGCTGGCCGTAGGTACCACTAAAGACTTCATAATCAAGAATTTCGGGGCCGAGATGTCTCACCCGCGCCAGTATCACACCCACTCCAAGGGGGCGCAGGAGGCACACGAGGCCATCCGTCCCACCTTCGTGGTCAACACAGACATCGAGGGCACTCAGCAGGAGAAAAAACTCTACCAGCTCATCTGGAAGAGGGCCGTGGCGTCCCAGATGGCGGAGGCCAAGGTGCTCAACACCAACGTGCAGGTATCCATAGACCGCAGGCCGGAGACGTACGCAATGCAGTCCATGCAGGTGCTGTTCGACGGCTACATGCGCCTCTACCGCGAGGGTATGGACGACGAGGAAGAACTCCGCGAAGAGACGACGGAACTGCCCGTGCTCTCCGTGGGCCAGAAGCTGGACGCCTCTGCCGTCAACGCAGAGTGCAAGTACACCCAGGCTCCGCTGCGCTACTCCGAGCAGACCCTCATCAAGAAGATGGAGGAGCTCGGCATCGGCCGCCCGTCCACTTACGCACCCACCATCACCACGCTCACCAAGGCCCGCGGCTATCTGGTCAAGGGCGACAAGGAGGGGCGCAAGGTGCAGGTGCGCAACCTCGTCCTCAAGGGTGGCAAGGTGGCGGAATCCGCCAAGACAGAGACCATCGGGGCAGACAAGGGAAAGCTTCTCCCTACCGATGTGGGAATGCTCGTAACGGATTATCTTACAGGTAGTTTCTCTGACATTATGGACTACGACTTCACTGCCAACGTAGAGAAGGATTTCGACCAGATTGCCAGCGGAGAAAAGTCTTGGAACAAGGTGATATCAGACTTCTACACCCCGTTCCACCACAAGGTGGACGAGGCGATGACCAACCGTCAGTTCGGCCACATAGACCGCGAGATAGGCATAGACCCCAGCGACGGTCTTATGATTACCGCCCGCCTTGGGCAGTACGGCCCGTACGTGCAGAAAGGGGAGGGTGCGGCGCATCAGTCCGCCAGCCTCAGCAAGGGGCAGATCATAGAGAACCTCACGCTGGAGGAGGCCGTCAAGCTCTTCCGCCTGCCGCGCGTAGTAGGTGAGTATCAGGGAGTTGACATAGTCGCTACCAAGGGACGTTTTGGCCCGTACATCAAATGGGGCGATCGCAACGTCTCCCTGCCGCGCACCAAGGATCCGCTGAACATCAGCGTTGAGGAGTGCATAGCGGTAATAGAGTCGGACAGCGCCAAGAAAGAGGCGGTTGCCGCTCCGATCCACGAGTGGCCGCAGAGCGACATCAGCGTGATCAACGGCCGCTACGGCCCCTACATCAAGCACGACGGACGCAATTACCGCATCCCCAAAGGTATTGACGCAGAACTTCTTACAGAAGAGAAGTGCAAGGAGATAATTGCAGGCGGCGCTCCTACGGCGGCCCGCAAGTACAACAAAAAGAAGTAGCAGCATGGCCAACTATAAACTCGACGAGACCGACCGCAAGATTCTTTACTACCTTGTAAACAACGCCCGTATGCCTTACCTGGAGATTGCCCGCGAATGCGGAGTCTCCGGTGCGGCCGTGCACCAGCGCATCAAAAAGCTGGAAGACAACGGCGTGATATCCGGCTCCCAGATGATGGTCAAACCCGGCGCCCTAGGGCTCAACGTCTGCGCCTTCATCAGCATCTCGCTCACAGAAGCCAATAAGTATCAAGAGGTTACAGAGGCGCTCAAGCACATCCCCGAGGTGGTGGAGTGCCACTTCGTCACCGGCCGCGCAGCCCTTCTCCTCAAGCTCTACTGCATAGACAACGACCACCTGATGGAGGCCATCATCAACACCATCCAGCGCATCCCCTACGTCCAGTCCACAGAAACCATGATCTCTCTGGACCAGGCCTTCGAGCGCCAGGTGTGGGTCAAAGACTTCAAGAGCACGACGTTCCGGAACCTGTAATCCCGGAACGTCGTACTGGCGGCAATTGCCGCCAGTACTATTATCCCCCTGCACCCCCAGGGGACGGGGGAGGGCTCTCCCCCGCACATCGCAAGCGATGTCCCCCTCCGGTCGGCACTCCGTGCCTCCGAATCATCTTGTAATATCTTGTTGGTCTGCCATCCCTACCTGCGAAGGCAGCGGAACGTCCTTTTCGTTGTCTTCGCAAACAGTTTTGCCGGCTTTTCTTGCTTTTCCCCACCGGCGAAGGCAGCGGAACGTCCTTCTCATCGTCTTCGCAAACAGTTTTGCCGGCTTTTCTCGCTTTTCCCCACCGGCGAAGGCAGCGGAACGTCCTTCTCATCGTCTTCGCAAACAGTTTTGCCGGCTTTTCTCGCTTTTCCCCACCTGCGAAGACAGCGGAACGTCCTTCTCATCGTCTTCGCATGCGGTTTTGCCGGCTTTTCTCGCTTTTCCCCACCTGCGAAGACAGCGGAGCGCCCTTCTCATCGTCTTCGCAAGGGCTCGATGGCGCAGGTCCGATTTTTCTGCCACCACCTGCGCCACTGCAGAGCGTATATTGGTGATTTGCGGCGCAGGTCTCCCACTTTTTTTCGGACCTGCGCCACGAGATCCAGGGACCTGCGCCAAGAAGGCCGGGAACCTGCGCCACGAGGGCCTGGAACCTGCGCTAAGAGGGCCTGGAACTTGCGCCACGAGACCGTGCAATTATGTCTCCACTGCGCGGGATGGGAGTTGCAAAACCTCCGCTTTGCTCCGTCCCTCCCACGCTACGCAGCGGGCCCCTCCCATCTCTGTGAGACAAATTGTCCCCCTGTAGTCCCCCAGAGGACATCTGCCCTTCGGGGTGGCTATGGGCGGCCACAGTTTTGCAACTCCCTTCCCGTCTCCGTTACGCCAGAATCGCCCGGTGGCTAGCCAGCCACCTGCGCCAGGCTTTCAGGATACTTCTGTCCAGTGGATGACGGTGCCGCTGCGTTCCATGCCGCGGAACCATGTCATCTGGCGTTTGGCAAACTGGTGGATGGCTGTGGCGAGTTTCTCCCTCATGGAGGCGTAGTCCAGCTCGCCCAGAAGATAGAGTGTAACGTATTTATACTCAAGGCCATATGCCAGAAGGACGGAAGGCGCCACGCCGCCGTTCAGAAGGCCCTTGATTTCATCTATCATACCCTCTTGAAGGCGCGCATCCAGCCGCGCGTCAATACGCGCGTTGCGCACCTCGCGAGTTACCAACGTTCCTATAAAGAACGTCCTTGGCACAGCGGGGAGCGACTCTTCTTCCAGAAAACTTCCGCTTCGCTCCATCCCCCCCGCAAGCGGGTCCCCCCCGTCTCTGCGCGACAAGTTATCCCCCTGTTGTCCCCCAAGGGAAACTTGCCCTTCAGGGTGGCCATGGGCGGTCTCTGTTTGCTGGAAGAAGAGTCCCTCCCCGCCATTATCCTTCGGCGCCGACAGCGGCTTATGACTCTTGAAGTCGTAGCCGGAGGTAACGGCGTTGATGTAGAGGCCGGTGCCGCCGCAGAGGATGGGGGTGGCGCCGCGGGAGCGGATGCCGGCGTAGGCCTTTCCGAAGTCTTCTTTGAAGCGGAAGACGTTGTAGCCGTCGCCGGGGTTGGCGATGTCTATGAGGTGGTACGGCACCTCGCCGTAGTCTGCAAGGTCTTTGCCGGTGCCGATGTCCATGCCGCGGTAGACCTGGCGGGAGTCGGCGGAGATTATCTCGCCGCCGAGGGCGCGCGCAAGCTGCACGGCGTAGCGCGTCTTGCCCGAGGCGGTGGGCCCCAGCACGCACACGAGCTCTATCTCGCCGCTGGCTAGGCCGGCGCGAATAGCCTCAAGGTCGATTACTTCGGCCGACGGCAGCTCGGCCAGCAGGTTCTTAACTCTTGGCATTGCGGGAATGGTATGCGCACAGCTCACGAAGGCCGCACTCCTCACAGTGCGGCGAGCGGGCGGTGCAGGTGTAACGTCCGTGGAGGATGAGCCAGTGGTGGCTGATGGCCCTGTGCTCCTGGGGTATATGCTTCTCGAGGTCCCTTTCTACGTCGTACGGCGTTTTGCCGCGGGACAGCCCGAGCCGGTGCGACACGCGGTAGACGTGAGTGTCTACGGCAATCACGGGCTCGTCGTAAATGATTGATGCAACCACGTTTGCGGTCTTGCGTCCGACGCCGGGCAGCGTCATCAGTTCGTCCACGGTAGATGGCACCTCGCCGCCGAAATCGCGCACAAGCGCTTCTCCGAGCCCCTTCAGGTGGCGCGCCTTGTTGTTGGGGTACGATACCGACTTGACGTACGCCAGGATGTCTTCCACCGGCGCCGCGGCAAGGTCGGCCGGGGTTGGATACGCCTCAAACAGCGCCGGCGTAACCATGTTCACCCGCTTGTCTGTGCACTGGGCAGACAGCACCACGGATACAATCAGCTCGTACGGGTTGCGGAAGTGCAGCTCGCTCTGCGCCACGGGCACGTTGGTACGGAACCAGTCGACTATCGCCCTGTATCGTTCTTCCTTCTTCATATTGCGGGCTCCTCCATCACGCGGGCGAGGAATTCCCTCACGCGCTCGCCAAAGAGTATGGTGGCGTTGTTGTTGTTCTTCTCCGTCAGGGCCTGGCTGCGCTCCACGCTCCCCATCCATGTATAGTTGAGGGCGACGATGCCGCCAAGGATGCCGCTGACCCAGTATCCGCCCATGCAGTTGGCCACCACAAAGGCAACGGACGCTGCATTGAGGCCCGCAGAAAGGAGCCCCTCGCCGTACGCGCCGTTGTAGAAATGCCCCAGCGGCGGCAGGAAGCCAAGCACGAGTGCGGCGGTGGCGTTGCGCTCTGCAGGGTGCTGCCGGTACAGCGCCGTCAGCTCATCCAGATGCGGGCTCTCCCCGTTCCAGCTTATGCATCGCGCCGCCATCAGCTCAGACTCGTCGTAGCGCCCGGCGTATGCCAGCACGAGCGCGTACAGCAGCAGGATGTCTTGCGACGATGGCTCCACCTCCGCCACAAGCGTGGCCGCCTGATCCAGCTCGCCCGCCAGGAAGTGGCAGAGCTCCTGCTGGTACAGCACGGTGTTGCGCTCCTCGGGCGTGAGGGCGTACATGCGGATGCGCGCCAGCGTGCCGGATGCGTCCTGGTAGCGCCCCAGCATCTTGTAGCACTCGGTCTTGGCGAGGAGGGCGGCGTTGGTCTCTTCCAGGCCCGCGCCGTCGTAAATCAGCCGTTCGTACGCAACGGCCATCGACTCCCAATCCTGAGCCGCGCTATTTGAACACAGAGCGCAGAGGAATATGGATATTGTACAGAATAGCCGTATCTTGAACATCCTTGACGTTGTTGTTGTATATGCTTACGGACACGTAGCTGCCGTATATGTTTCCTATGTAAAGTATGGCGCACACAGCGCTGGCGGCGATGGTTTTCCAATCGCGCGGGCCGTCTTTGATCCAGTAGTTGGCCGCCACCGCGCCGCTCACGCCCGTAATCAGGAAGCTCTCTATGCCCTCTCCGATGCGTCCGGCGTAGATCTTTCCGAGCCCCGGCACAACTGCCGATGCCGCCGCGGCCAGCAGCGGGCTCTTGGCGGGACGCACGTATCGGAAGTCGTAAATCTCGTCCAGCTTGCGCTCCGCCTCCACCAGGGCAAAGTCGGAATAGCCGAAGGATTCCCTGGCGCTCTTGAAGGCTGCAGGGTCGTCCCGCAACAGGGCAAGACCCGCCAGCTGCACGCCGCGGAGCTCTTTGTACGGCCCGCCGTAGGCCTCCAGCAGTGCCGCAGGGGTGGCATAGTCTCCGAGGTGGGCCGATACTGCATTGCCGTAGAAGAACGATTTCTGGGCGAAGGGGGAGTCTTCCGGCACCGCGCGCAGCAGCTCCAGCGCCGGCTCCAGGTCTTGCAGCTGGTAGGCCGACCAGCCGCGCAGGTAGGTGAGAGTGTCGGACGGAAAATACAGGTCCTGCGCCAGCAGGGTGGCGGCGTCTTTCTTGAGGCCGGTGTCTATGAGGTACTCTGCAAAATCCCAATCGGCTGAAATCCAGGTCGATTGCGCCGCGGCCCGCGGCCCGGCCAGCGCCAGAAGCAGCGCCGCTATGGCCGCCGCCCGCTTCATTTGCCGGCCCTCCCCGGAGCATACGCCTCCGGCCCTTCGTTCACCACCGGATGCTCAGCATCTATGCGCACGTCGTAAGTTCCTATCTTGCTGTCTCTCAGCACCCTGTCTGCAGTCGCAAAGATTGCCGGAATCAGCCCTATCTCCTTTACAGCCTGCCGGAAGAACATATAATTTACCGGCCGGTAGAAATCCCTTCCCGTCAGCTGCCTGCTCACCCTCCACGCCGCCTTCTCCACTACATTCGCCCCCTCCGGCGCCGATTCCACTATCAATTTATCGTTGAAATCTTTATTGATAATAAAAGAACGATCGTTTTGGGACTTGTTTCCGTCTGGATACCTCTCTCCGGAAACCTCCGCTTCGCTTCGTCCCCCCCACTGCGCTGACGCTTGTGGGTCCCCCCCGTTCATGTGGCCACGGGCGGCCACAGTTTCCGGAGAGAGGTATCCAGACTCCAACCGTCCAAAAACTGCTTGCGGAACAAGCAGCAACACTAAAACGAAGAGAGTTGGTTTCATTTTGCAGGCGCGTCAAGCTTCATTGGCTTGGCGTCGGCTGGGACTGAGAAGTCGAATGCGGGGTCTTCCGTGTCTATGCGGACGGAAGAATATATGGTGCGGACAACCGTGGAGTCGCGGCCGTTGCCGTAAGAGATGTCTGTCGAGCGGAGAGGAAGAGTCATCCGGCCAAACTGCTGATAGTTGGAGAGATACTTGCGGTTGACCACCTTCCCCTCGGGAGAGATGTATTCACAGTAAATAGGCAGGTAATTGTCGTAGACGATGTTGACTGTCGGGAGCATAGGGTCGGGGTGCTTGAAGGACTTCTTTACGTATCCTTCTTCCCGCCCTGTTTCGGCCAGGCGATAGCCAAGGTACCCCAGCCCCAGATCGTCTACTCTGCCGCTCATGAAGATGCTCACCAGCTCTGTGGTGGAACTGAGCGACGGGTCGTATTGGCTCATAACCTCGTTGGATTCCGGGTTATAGAGCTGGAACTCGCCTTTGGAATTGGCGATTGAATAATATTTGAGAGGGGTCTTGTATAATGTCACCAAGCGTCCATTGCTGGTGCAATAGACGCTTTTGGTGACTGTACTGAGTTTGCCTTTGGTTACCGTCTTGACTTCTACGTCGGCACTGACTTTCCTTTGAGCGCCGGCCGGTACAAAAGCCGCAACGAGTAGCGCCAGGCAAATTATTTTACGGATTAGATCCAAGCGATAATCTTCTCGCAGTTGATGAACTTGTTGAGGTAGCCCTCACCTACGCCAATCAGGTCGAGGAAGATGAAGAGGGTGTCGATTCCCCAGAGGACGCCGAGGCCGCCGCCCGTGAAGGTATAGACTGCCCACATCCAAGGAGTGGTGCCGAGATAGTGACGGTGTACGCCGAAGCCGCCGAGCAGCCAGCTCAGAAGGAATGCGGTGGTGGTGTTGATTTCGCCCTTGGCGGGAGCTACGGATGCTGCGGGAGCAGGGGTCATGAATTCAGCGGTGAAGACCTCAGTGGAGTTCTCGATGAGGGCGTCGATTGCGCTGTCGTTCACGGTGAAGCTGGCAGCATTTGCAGCAAATGCGAAAGCGCATACTGCAATGAGGGAAAGAACTAATTTTTTCATAAAAAAGTTGTTAAAAAAAGTTGCAATGAGCAAAAATATGAAATAATTCCGAAAAAACCTGCAAGATTACTTTAAAATTGCGTCTGCCAGGGCATCCAGGGCAGGCAGGTCTGCGCGTTTGAGGCGGCTGCGGATGGTTACCGTGGGCTCGATCAATTCGATTTCTTTCATCTGGCCGAGCATCTCCTTCATCACGCGCGCGGCGCTCGGAGCCCAGGAGCCGTTCTCTATCAAACCCACCTTGCGGCGGCACCAGCCCTTGATCTGCAGGCGGTGCAGGAACTCGTACATAGGGGTAAACAGGCCGGCGTCGTACGAGCAGGCGGCAAGGATGACCTTTGGATAGCGGAACGCATCCTCCACGTTTTCCGCTATGTCTGAGCGTGTAAGGTCGGACAGAACCACCTTGGGGGCGTTCTTGTCTGCCAGCAGGTGGGCGAGGTGCTGCGCCACTTCCATGGTGCCTCCGTGGATGGACGCGCAGGCTATGAAGATGCCGTCTGTCTCCGGCTCGTAGCGGCTCCAGACATCGTACAGGTGGATGTATTCCTCAAGATTGTCTTCCAGGATGGGGCCGTGGAGCGGACGGATGGTCTTGATGGGGAGTCCGGCGGCCTTGCCAAGCACCTGCTGCACCTGCGGGCCATACTTGCCCACTATGTTGAAGTAGTAGCGACGTGCCTCGCAGGCCCAGTCGTCATCTTCGCGCCCGTAGAAACCGCATTTGCCCAGGGCGCCGAATTTCCCGAAGCCGTCGGCGCTGTAGAGGGCACCGTCTGCGGCATCGAAACTCATCATAACCTCCGGCCAGTGGACCATGGGTGCGGCGATGAACCGCAGGCTGTGCTCGCCCAGCGGCAGCTCGTCCCCCTCCTTGACGGCAAGCGTGCGGCCTTCCAGGGCGATGTCGGCAAAGAACTGCGGCAGCATGCGGATGGCCTGCGCTCCGGCAACGAGCGTCACCTCCGGGTACTCCTTTAGCACCCATGCTATGAGTGCCGAATGGTCCGGCTCGAGGTGATGCACCACAAGGTAGTCCGGCTTGCGGCCTGCAAGCGCCCCTGCGAGGCTCTCTTTCCACTCGTCGGCCTTGCGGGCGTCGGATGTGTCCAGGATGGCGACTTTGTCGTCCAGAATAAGGTAAGAATTGTAGGAAACCCCCTCGGGGACTATGTACTGGCTTTCGAAGAGGTCGAGGTCGAGGTCGTCGGAGCCGATGTACGCGACTTTTTGGTTTAGCTGACGTATCATATCGCAAAAATAGCAAAAAATCGCTACTTTTGTGTTATGGACGAGCGCAAACAGGTCCCCCTCTGGAAGATATTCACCGTCTTTGCCAAAATCGGCGCCTTCACCATAGGCGGCGGCTATGCGATGATTCCCATCATCCGGCGCGAGATGGCTTCCCGCGGGTGGATCTCGGAAGACGAGCTGCCGGACATAGTGGCCCTCTCCCAGAGCGCACCGGGCGTCATGGCGGTAAACATCTCCATCTTTGCCGGATACAGGCTGCGCGGCATCAGGGGCAGCGTTGCCGCCACGCTCGGCAGCATCACCCCGTCGTTCCTCATCATCCTCGCCATCGCCATGTTCTTCAACGCTTTCAAAGACAA
The DNA here is from genome assembly GCA_017616595.1 of Bacteroidales bacterium. GTDB lineage: Bacteria > Bacteroidota > Bacteroidia > Bacteroidales > UBA932 > Cryptobacteroides. The sequence goes on along the minus strand of JAFZXV010000087.1, from coordinate 39,815 downwards.
CCCCTGGGTAGTCCGTGCGTTCAAGGGCATACGTCCGGTGGTCATTTCTCTGATTCTGGTGCCCATGGTCGATATGGCCCGCAAGTCCTGCACCACCTGGTGGAAGTGGCTCCTGGCGGTGCTGGCGCTGGTGCTGGTGGCCTTCCTCGGCGTGTCGCCCATCTGGATTCTGCTGTGCGTGCTGGCGCTGGGCTTCGGTGTAACCTATCTTAACGAACGCCGATGGAAACGATAGCCCTCCTCCTCCAGATTGCCGCCACGTTCTTCGTCATCGGTGCCTTTACAGTCGGCGGCGGGTATGCGATGCTGTCTCTGCTGCAGAACGAGGTGGTCGTTTCCCACGGCTGGATGACGGAGAGCGCCTTCACGGACGTGGTTGCCGTGTCTCAGATGACCCCCGGCCCCATCGGCATAAATGCCGCTACCTATGTGGGTTACGATGTCCTGTTCCAGGCCACGGGGCTGCATTGGGTGGGTGTTTTCGGGTCCGCCGTGGCCACGCTCGCGCTCATCCTGCCGTCGTTCTTGATAGTGCTGCTGATAGTAAAGTTCTACACGCGGTTCCGCGGCAGCAAGCTCTACGAGGGCACGATGGGGTGGCTCCGGCCCACGGTTGTGGGGCTGATTGCCGCCGCCGCCGTCATCCTCGTGCTCAAGACCACCTGGACCGGCTGCGTGCCGAGCGTTGCGGTGGTGCGGGAGAACTTTGCAGACTGGAAAAGCTGGCTCCTGCTCGCCGCCGCCTTTGCTGCCTCCTTCTGGGGGCGCGTCAACCCCATCCTCATCATCCTCGCCGGCGCGGTGCTGGGATTGCTAATCTACTGACCCTCAGCCACATACGTTTCGACCTCTGGGAAAATCTCCCAGAGGTCGAAAGCTAAGCGGCTAATTTTCAATGAGATACCCGAGCGGGTCGGGTATGACGATTGTTATTCCGGATTGTAAACGGCGTTGTAGAGCGTGCGGCGGAGCGTGCCGGCGGAATCGTCGTGGCGGTACTCCCAGAACATGGCGCCAAGGAGGCCTTTCTCGCGCACGAACTTGCCCTTCCACTCAACGGACTCGGCGTCGTCGTAGCAGAGGAGGATGTTGCCCGAAGTGTCTACAAGGTACGGAACTTTGGCCACATCGTCCCAGCGGTAGATGTTCTTGCCCGTTACGTCCACCTTGCCCGAGGCATAATAGTTATTGTTGAGGATGGAGGCCATCTCGTTGTACTTCACGTCGTCGGCATATGGATCTGTGCCGTGGCCGTAGAACGGCACGCCGAGGTTCATGCGGTCCAGGGGTATTCCCTTGTTCTTGTGCAGATTGATGCTCTCTTCGCAGCTGCGCTGGTTGAAGGTGCTGGACTTATACAGCGGCGAGTTGTGCTTGGGCGGGTCGCCCATGTCGTAAGTCATCACGTTGACGTAGTCCAGATACTCCATCGCCCCTGCCCAGGACACATATCCGGCGCTGGAAGAAGATGCAAAGGAGATGATCTTGGTGTCTCCGATGGTCTGCCGCAACTCCTTGAGTACCAGGTTGAAGTTGGCGGCGTCGCTGGAGCTCTTGCCGTTGGTCGACGGGCCTCCGCCAGGGTACTCCCAGTCTATGTCTATGCCGTCGAAGCCATAAGTGTCGATGAGCCTCTTGCACTCCGTGCAGAAGAGGGTGCGCTTGTCTGCGTCGCGCGCCATCATGGAGAAGCCGTCGGCCTTGGAACCCCATCCGCCTATCATCAGGAGCACCTTGAGCGTGGGCTTCTGGGTCTTGAGGGCCAGCACTTTGGTCATCAGTCCGCTGCCCTCCTCGATGTAGAGGCCTCCGTCGCCCGTGGTGGGGTTGACAAAGCGCCCGTGGGCATAGTTGATGTGCGTCACGTAAGTGGGGTCAAGCGATGTCTTGGATGTGTATTCGGTCAGATAGGCGATGACCATAGGCTTCTGGCCGAGGCATTCCTCCTTGCAGAGCTTGCCGACTTCCTCCCCCTGGCCTGGATCGTCGCCGGGGTCGGACAAGCGAGCTGTTATGTCGCCCAGCGGCAGGAGTTTGTTGCGAGAGAGGTTTACCGATTTGGTGGTCGAAACCACATTAACCACGCTGCTGCCCTTAAGGAAGCGGATGGTGAAGCCTCCGGAGAAATTCGCTCCTGCCGGAATGCCGATGTAGTTGACTTTGCTGCCGTCTGCCGCCACAGGGGCGGAAATGCTCGTAAGGGGGCCGGAGGTGCCGCCGTCCGTGGCGTAATTATATTCCAGCCTGTAGCTCTCGTCGCCCTTCTGTACAAGGTAGGAGCGGTAATAGGTGTAACCCACTGTCTCTCCGTTGTTGCCTACGAACTCGTACTTGTCAAAATCGCCGCTCACGCAGAAGGAAATCACCCCGCAGAGGTTGTAGAACTTAAGGGAATTGCCCACGTTGAACGCCGCCATCAGCGGATAGTTGGTAGAGGTGAAGTTAGTATAGTAGTAGCAGTGCTCGTTCTTCTTGACGGCGGAAGCGGGGTAGCCGGCGTAGATTGTGCTCAGGTATCCTTTGGTGCCGGAATGGGAAGATACGGTGAAGGACGGGCAGGTGAAGGTGGCCTTTTTGCCGTCGTCGGAGATGTTGTCTGCAGTGAGCGTTACCGTGGCGCTGCAGGAGGAGTTAGTGTAATCTCCGTGCAGCAGGATCTGGTCTCCCGGCTCCCACCGCGTCTTGCCCGCACCGTCGATGCTCAGCCGCGTATCAGCCGCGTCCGCAATCTCGCACGTAAACGTGAGCATGCCGTCGTTCCCGACAACGAGTCCGTCATTCCCTGCAACGTTTGCGTCATTCCCGACAACGAGTCCGTCATTCCCGACCTGATCGGGAATCTCCTGCCGGCCGCACGCCGCCGCCCCCAGCAGGCCCAAAACGGCAAAGAATACCCTAAAGAAAGCCATTACAGTCCGGTAAAGCTATATTTGTATATCTTGGAGGTGCTGCCGTCGTCGCCAACCAGCACGCAATTGTATTCGGGCACGACCATTACTGACTCGGCGTTGCCAACCGATTTAACGTCGTACATTGCAAGCAGCTTGGTAACCTCGCCGTTGAACACAAAGAGTTTCTGTGCCTCGGAATCGGCAACCCAGAGCCAGTCGTTCTTGATGTCGTAGCACAGGCCGCCGACCTCGGTAATCCAAGGCGTGATGTCTCCGAGTTTCTTAGTCCATATAAGAGTGCCGTCGAGCTGGTACTTCCACAGGGTTGCGCCGGTCTGGGCTCCTACGTACAGGGTGTTGTCTTTATACCAGGCGATTCCCTCGAGCCCCGAGTTGCCAAAGTTGGCGGCGTCTGCAACGTAGAAAGCCTGTGTCTTGCTGCTGTAGCTGGTTGCGGCCATCTTATCAACGCGGTCTGGCTCCTTGGCAAAGTAAAGGTCTCCTGTGTTGGGGTTGAGCGTAACGTCTTCAAGGTCGGAACCTGTTGATTTATAGATGCTTATACTCTTGAGTGTTATGGCGGACTTAGTCCAGTCGAGGTAAATCTTGAAGATGTCTCCCTCGTCGCCTACACCCCAGATGAAATCTTTGTCTTTGCTGAAGCAGATACCGGAAAGCTCCTGGATGCTGCTGTCGAACTGAATCTTGGTATAGCCGCCCTGTACAGGCATTCCGGGCTCGTTTTCAAACGGGGCTATGTCGTGGGATACGCACCGCACCGAGCAGCCGCGGGATTTGCGCTCAGACCAGTTGTTGGAGTTGTCTGCAGCCTCAACCGACATCCATATCGCCAGGCCGATGCTGGAGCCCGTGCTGCTGTGGGAGGTCCAGACATTGGCGGAAGTGTCGTATTTATACATATTGCCGGTTGTGTAGTACAGATATCCCGTAAGAGGGAACACGGCGGACCCAACCGTCATGCAGTAGTTGCCGGCGTCGTAGTTGAAGCCGTTGAGGGTGTGTGCCTGGGTAGTGAAAGGAGTCGCTTCTTTGTAGTCCGGCACTTTCCATCCCGGAGGGCAGGGGTCGTGGATGGTCTTGGTGGTTCCCCAAAGCGTTGCGTCGGAAGTCATCAGCCAGTCATGGTTGTTGTTTGAGCCGGTTCCTACTATGAATCTGGTGGGATTGGCGATGCCCTCGCTGATGCCGTTTGCGGCGGCGCTGCTCACGCTCATGGCTGTTCCGGCCACCTTTGCTTTGCCGGAGCTGCCGTGTGCGCCTAAGCCGACGAACGGATCTTTGCGGCCCCACTGGTACAGGAGGCCGTTTGCCTCAACCGCACCGGTGCCTGCCGTTACCAGGGCTCCGAGGTTGCGGTCCATCATCAGGTGCGACGAAATGTCGTACGTGCTGCTCTCGATGCTCGTTTCCGGAATCCAGATGTGCCAGCTCCAGAGGATGGTGCCGCTTGCGCTCTTTGCGGCGATGAGGGCGTTGCCCGGCTGCAGGCTGGCGGGAGTGCTGAACGCAATCCACTGTCCCTCAAAGTCTACGGCCTCTATGACGCTGTTCTTCTCGGGAGCGGTGGCGTTGTTGTAGGTCTCCCAAAGGAGCTCCACGCCGGCCATGGTGCCCACTGAGGTCGTGCTGTTGCCCTTGACCGCCTTGAACTTGTAGTTGCCGGGGGCGGAGACGATGTAGCAGTTTGCCGTCTCGGATGCGCCCAGGTCGGTTGCCGAATTAAGGTCGATTTCCGATTTGTGCAATTCTGCCGCCGACGGATCCTCCAGATGGGAGGTGATGTTGCCGAGGGGCAGCAGCTTGCTGCGGCCGATGCTGACTTTGGTGTCGGTGGTGGCAACCTTGACCAGGTTGTCGCCTTGCAGGAACTTGAAGGTGAAGCCTTTGGAGAAGCTTACCCCGTTGGGGATGCACACGTAGTTGACGGTGCTGCCGTCTGCCACCACAGATCCGCTTACCGTTGTCTGGGGCGTGAGAGTCTGATAGCTGTCTGCCGTTTTTGGGGAGGTGAGCTCCGGACCGCTGCCGGTGTCCCTTACGCGGCACTGATACACGTCGTAGGCAACTGTCTCGTCGTTGTTGCCGGAGAAGATATAGCTGTCGAAGCTGCCGGAGACGGTGAACGATATGATGCCGCAGACGTTGTAGAAGACTATTCTGTTGTCTTTGTTGCACCCTGCCATCAGCGGAGCGTTGGTGTTGGAGTACGCCTGGTTGTAGTAGAGCGGCAGTGGAGCCACGGCGTCTGCGGGATACATTGCATAGTAGGTGCTTACGTCGTCGCGAAGGCCAGTCTGATAGTGCGTGTGCTCGTAAGGGGGGATGGTGATGGTTATCGAGGCCGTTTTGCCGTCTGCGCTGATGTCGCTTGCCTTTAGGGTAACGGTCTCACGCGTGTTGCCGCCCGAGCCGGCATTTATGAGAATCTGGTCTCCTTCTTCCCAACGGGTCTTACCCTGGTTGGAAATGCTCAGCTTAGTGCCATCCGGCTCCTCAATTACGCAGGTAAAGGTCCTCGCCTCGCCGGTCTCGGCCTGCGCCACGTCATTCCCGGCCCCCATTCCGTCATTCCCGGCTCCCATTCCGTCATTCCCGGCCAGACCGGGAATCTCTTTACTGCAGGAAGACATTGCCAATGCCGCCAAAACAGCAGCCAGAACAATTGGATGATAGATTCTTATAGCCATATCTCAGTGTATCGTTAAGTGCGTATTACGCAATATTGCAAAATTAGCCTTTTCCACCGATCAGCCCACGCAAATTGCGTATTTTTGGTTGTAATAAGCGAAAAAGAAATAAAATAGAGGCCGACCATTTTCAGTCGACCTCTTCAAATAATGGTTAATAACTACGAAAGTTACTTAACAATGAAGACCTTCTCAGAAGTAAGGTTCCAGCTGAACGAGAACTGAATCTTCATTTTGCCATTGGCGGGGCTTCCGATTTTGTCTCTGGGAACGCCAATCTCAAGATAGGCATAGGTTCCATCAGCAGAACCGAAAGCGGTGATTTTACCCTCATTCTTGGTGTCGACAGGATTTTCGATCCAGCCGTTTTCATCAACACCATTGACGAATTCCAGACCCTCAGTACCGAGGCCCTCGGCTGTACTGGCATAGCCTCTGAACGGGAATACCAGGGCTTGCGCTTCACAGCCTGTGATTGACAGGCCACCTGCGCTGGCCGCACTGCCGGTTGCCTCGTCGTTATCGGTATTGATGGCGAGGTAAATGTATCGTCTATCCCTGAAAGGATAACCCAGACCATCTTCATAAGTTTCCTCTTTGCCCGCTTTGATGCTTGTAAGCGGGATCTTGAAGTAGAAGTAGATGTTGCTGGCGTCAGAGCCGAATTTCCACTCCTTGATGTCTCCACTTTCTGTAATGGTATCGGCATCTGCCCAATCGCCGAAACTGCCGTCAAGGACGACACTTGTTGCGCCTGCTAAATCCGGAGCGGGTACTTCTCCATCAATCTTGACGCAGCGGACCGGAACAGCGGTGGTTTTGTATTCTTTGACGTCAAAGCCTGCAGATTCTGCGTCTTTGAATAAGAACCAGTTTGCACGTTCTTTTGAATTATCGGAGCCGGGGTAAGTCGTGCAACTCCAAAGGAAGGTGTTGCCTTCTTTCCAAGTTCCAGTGTATCTGGATGCGCCGCCGGTACCAGGGAAGTAGACACTGCCTACAGTAACGCCACCATTCGTTGCATCCTCAACAGAAGGGCCAGTAGAAATGGCATTCTTCTCAGGAACGACCCAACCGGCCGGGCAGGGATCATAGATTGTCTTTGTCGGAGCCCAAAGCTCTTCTTCTTCATTGGCGGAATCATACCAGACGTGGCAGTTGTTGTAGAAAACGGTAGGATTCTGAATGGCATCAAGAACGGTTTTGCTGCGATTTTCGATATTGACAGCGCTGATAGCTCCAGCCGGGGCAGTCTTGGCATAGCTTGTTCCGCCGTTTCCATCCAGGCCAACTCTCGGGTCCTTGCGGCCCCACTGATAGAGCATACCGTAGTTCATACCATTCTCTCCGGCTTCTCCGGTCAGGGCGCCCAGGTTGCGGTCCATGAGGTACTTGGTGGAAACTTTATAATCACCAATCGTCTGAATCGGAGATGAAGGAATCCAGATGTGCCAACTCCAGATGATGTTTTCATCTTCGTCCACAGCAGCGATAAGGGCGTTGCCGGGCTGGAGGGAGCCGGGAGTCTTGAAGTAAACGTAATTGTCGTCATCGTCATAATCGACAGCTGCAATTACGCTGTTCTTAACCACATCCTGGTCGTTGTTATAGGTTTCCCAAAGGAGTTTTGTTTTGGCCCTTGTGCCTGCGGATTCGTTGCTGTTGCCCTTGACTACCGGAATCTTGTAAGAACCGGGAGCGGTAATAACGTAGCAGTTTGCAGTCTCGGATGCACCAAGGTCGGTAGCTCCGGTGATGGAAGAATGATGAGCTTCGGGAACATAATCAGTAAGTATGCCTGTGATGTCGCCAAGAAGAACGTACTGATTTCTCTTGACAGTCTGTTCTTTAACGGTTTTGGCTTCCTTTACGATGACTCCATTTTTCTTTAACCTGATTGAGAAGCCTTCGGAGAAGACTGTCTTACTTGAAGATTCGGCAGAATAAGTAGGAGCAAGGCAAATAAGATTAGGAGTGCTGCCGTCTGCGACGACAGGGCCTGAAATGGAGTTGAGTGCCTCGCCGGGAGTCCTCACATAAGTATCGGTGACGTGCCTCTTGATTCCATACTGTTTGTAACCGACAACTTCTTCGTTGTTTCCTACAAACTCATAAGAATCATAATCTCCACTTACCTTGAAGGAAAGAACCGCGCAGAGATTGCAGAAGATGAACGCGTTGGCCTCTTTGTCCAGATATGCACCCATCAAGGGCTTGTTCGTATCGTTAAACTCGCAATAATGATATGCATTAGAGGAACTTGAAGGGTGTACTGCCGACGCCGGGTACTGAGCGTAAAAATCATGGTCGCCATAAGGCTCGATGCTGGCGTCGAAAGTGATCTGCGCCGAAAGGCCATCGGCTGAGATGTCTGATGCGGTCAGCGTAATTGTCTGCATTTCAGAGACAAGCTTACCGTGGACAATAATCTGGTCTCCGGCTACCCATTTTACCTTGCCATCCGTTTCGGAAATATTAATTTTGGTGTCGGGGACGGGGAGTTGAAGGGTAACGGTACGGTAGTCGTGCGCGATTCCGTCCTGAGGGGCGTCGACAACAACTTCGTTCTGGCAAGAAACTGCGAATGCGGCAGCTGCGAGGGCTGCGATAATGAGTGTCTTTTTCATTTTCGTGTCCTCCTTTTTACCATACAAAGTCATCGATTACAGTGTAATCCTCGGTGTCTGTGCTTTCGCAAAGAACCGACTGCAGGGACATCGGTTCGAACTCGATGTCGGGTGCTAAATAGCTTTTTTTGTTTAACATATCGATATGAATTGGTTGTGTTGTTTGTGTCTTAGTCCGTTACCATATTATTGGATTGTACAAAGATATCACGTTCCATCCAACTCCCGAGCGCAAATTGCGCATTAATCGCCCCATTTTCCGCAAAATAAACGAACTACAGAGTTAGTTATCGTTTTTCTCTATATTATTATTAACTTTGTTGCAGATAACCTGTTTCAACAGGAGAGAATATAGAACTTTACCTCTGACTTGGTGACTTTTGTCAGCAGCAGCTTGAAAGGTAAAGTTCTTTATATATTTATGAGAAAACACCTCGTGAATATATAATCTTCGTTTTGCATTCTTGTCATTGGTTAACTTTGTCCGACAGAGACAATAATAACGCTCCCCATCATACTCTATTGGATATGCGAAATAGGAGTAAACTGTTGTCTTATTGTCATAATCTGCAAGATCAATAAGATACACTGCATTCTTGAAGCCTTCAAAAAGGGAAGGTATTGCATCTAGCTTTATTGGCCCGTATTTGTGGGCCATCGTTGATCGTATACTCTGATCGTCAATAAGAACAGTTCCAATAACGGTAGAGTATAAACGCCCCGATACGATAGTATTACGATACCAACGCAGCGCCCTCTGCAGCGCTGGTGTTCCATCTTCGGCGCTTAACACTCCTTTTACAAGCTTAGTTGTTTCAACAGAAGACAGGAGCCTTGCCTTTTCATCAAGGTCATCTATAATAACGTTAGTCGCAGAAAAAGATTGCTTGTTGAACAGAGTGCTTTGTGACTCTGGTGTGAAGTCCATAGTTTTGAGTTCATTGTTTCCGTTGCAAATATGAAATGCTTTTATGAAATAACCAAGCCTACAGCGGTCTCTTCATCAAAAAATTTACGATTTTTATAGATATTTATGAGGCATTAAAAATACTTTTTATCTTTGTGCACAATGATTGGCTACAATTACATAAAGAAACTCATTGATGGGCAATCATGTCTATAGATAAACACGCGGGGAATCCTTTCGGGGTGCGGGTGGTGAATGCGGAGAGTATGCTGCGGGCCATCCGGGAGATGGGAATCGTGCCGTTTTTTGAGAACGCGATTCCCGGGTACTCCATTGAGGAGATGACGCCGCCGGAGTTCTGGTTCGACGGCGATTCGGACACCCTGGGCCCCTGGGACTGGAAGGTGGATTGCGTGCAGAGCGGCGATGTGGCGTACGGCAAGTTCCTGTGGAACGGCAAGGCGGCGTTCGCTACGGCGCAGTGGTACCGGGAGCTGATGAACTATCGGCGCTCCCTGCCAAAATATGAGCCCGATGCCGCCGGGCGGAAGATCCTGGATTATGTTGATGCCAACGGGAGCATCGCCAGCAAAGACATCCGTCGCCTGCTCGGTCTCAAGAAGAGCGGGGCCGATGCCGCTTGTGCCCGGTTGCAGATGCAGTGCCGCCTGCTGGTTGGGGACATCGCCCGCGTCTATCGGGGACCGGACCTGCATTATGTGGGGTGGCAGCTTGCGACGTTCTGCGCGCCGGAGGGGATTGTAGGGGGGATACCCGATCAGGTCGGGTATGACGGAATAGGCGGATATGATGGAAAAGGCGGATATGATGGAAAAGGCGGGTATGACGGAAAAGGCGGATATGATGGAAAAGGCGGATATGACGGAAAAGGCGGGTATGACGGAAAAGGCGGGTATGACGGGATGGTTGGGCCGTGCGGTAAACGCCCCCGCTTGCTAGGGCCGGGGGGATTCCCGTTCGTGGACGAGGAGGAGCAGGGGCCGGGCCACTCGCCGGAAGAGTCGTACCGCCTCTTGAACGCCCACATACAGTCCGTCGCGCCCGCCGCCACCCCCGCCCTGATTGCTAAGATGCTCGGATAGCAAATAATGGCGCAGGTCCGAAAAAAGTGCCGGGACCGGCACCGCAAATCGCCAATATACGCATTCCAGTGGCGCAGGTTCGAGACAAATCATCGGACTTGCGCCAAACAGCCAAAAAGAAGCAGGCGGCCACAAACCGGGCCGCCTGCTCAAATACTCGCCGAAAACTTATTCGCTCTGAGGGTAAACCATGTTGTACGTCGCGTACCGCAGTGTGCCCTCGGAGTCATCTTCCCGGTATTCCCAGGCAAAGACGCCAAGAAGACCGGTGCTCAGGGCGTACTCCACGCGGTAGCGGAGAGACTCTACATCCTCGTAACTGGCGTACATAACACCGTCTGCATTGCCGAGGTAGCAACTCTTGCTCTGCTCGTCCCACCAGCGGATGTTGTATCCGGCTACGCTCTTGCCGTCGGCCGTACCCTTCTCAAGGGCCTCGCGGGCCATGGCGTAAGAGACGGAAGACGGATACGGGCTCGCGCCGTGGCCGTAGAATCCCAGGCCGTAGTTCATCCTGTTGTAGGGGACGCCCTGCTTGTTATGGTATCCTTCTATGCAGTCGGCCCCGCCGCGGCTGTTGGCGAAGCGGGAACTCTTGTACAGGGGCGAATTGTGCCTCTGCTTGGACGGGTCGTCCGGACTGGGGTCGCCCATAGAGTAAGTCATTACGTTGATGTAATCCACCCACGTCAGCACGCCTTTGTAATCTATATAGCTTGCAGAACTGTAGTCGCTTGATGCCGCTGCAAAACTGATAATCCGCTCGTCGCCCAACGCCGCCCGCAGATCCTTTACCAGTGTGGTGAAATTGGCCCTGTCGGCCGGATCTGCGCCATTGTAATAATAGGTTCCGTCGCTTAATTTGGTCTTTGCCGCATAGGTGGGATACTCCCAGTCCAGGTCTACGCCGTCCAGGTTGTACTCATTGCAAAGTCGTACGCACTCGCTGCAGAACAGCGCGCGCTTGGTGTCGTCTTTGGCCATCTCGGAAAAACCGTCGGCGTTCTTGCCCCATCCACCAATGAAGAGGAGGAGCTTTAGCTCGGGATAGTCTTTCTTGTAGGCGGCCAGGCGCTTCATGTAGTTAGGCCCCGGGCTCTTGACTACAAGACCTCCGTCGCCTGTCTGGGGGTTCACGAAGCGGGCGTGCCCCACGTTGATGTGGGTGAAGCACTTGACGTTTTCCAGCGTGGGGAATTCAGAAGAGGATGTATATTCAGTAAAGTAGCAGCATACCATTGGCGTTCTGCCCAGATACTCAGGTTTGCAGAGCGAACCTGTACCGGGATCGGGGCCGGAGTCCGGATCGGACAGGCGCCCGCTTATGTCGCCGAGGGGCAGCAACTTGTTGCGGCCGATACTGACGGATTTGCTTGTCTTGGCAACCTTGACCACCTGGCCTCCTTTCAGTAATTTTATGGTGAAGCCATTGGAAAAATCTGCTCCTGCGGGCAGGCATATACGGTTTACGGTCTGGCCGTCTGCTGCCACAGAGGCGGAAATGCTCGTAAGGGGGCCGGAAGTGCCGCTATCGGTGTTATAATTGAAATCCAGCCTGTAAGACCCGTCACTCTTCTGTACCAGGTATGAGCGGTAATATGTGTAACCTACGGTTTCTCCGTTGTTTCCGCAGAACAGGTAAGAGTCGAAATCACCGCTGACGCTGAAGGTAATAACCCCGCAGAGATTGTAGAAATGCAGGACGTTGCCCACATTGAAGGCCGCCATCAGCGGATGGTTAGTCTCCGTAAAGTTAGTGTAATAGTAGCAGTGCTCGCCGCTCTTGACGGCAGAAGCGGGATAGCCGGCGTAAACTGTACTCAGGTATCCTTTGGTGCCGGAATGGGAAGATACGGTAAAAGACGGCAGGGAGAAGGTGGCTTTCTTGCCGTCGTCGGAGATGTTGTCTGCCGTGAGCGTTACGGTGGCGCAATATCCGGACTTTGTGTAATCTCCGTGAAGAAGGATCTGGTCTCCAGGCTCCCACCGCGTCTTTCCGGCACCGTTGATGCTCAGCCGCGTATCCGCCGCGTCCGCAAGCTCGCATGTAAAGGTATACTGCTGCTCACTGCCGGAAGGGAGATCCGCAGAACTCTCTTTCCGGCAGGAAGCAGCAATGCCTAACAGCAGGGTAAGAAGTAGAATGCTATTTCTCATTCATCATCTTGTAAGTAGCGTACCGCAGGGTACCCTCGGAATCGTCTTCCCGGTATTCCCAGGCAAAGACGCCAAGAAGGCCGGTAGAAAGGGCGTACTCAACGCGGTAGCGGAGAGATTCTATATCCTCGTAGCTGGCGTACATAACTCCGGCGGCGTTGCCGAGGTAGCAGCTCTTGCTCTGCTCGTCCCACCAGCGCTGGTTGTATCCGGCTACGCTCTTGCCATTGGCAGTACCCTTTTCCAGGGCCTCGCGGGCCATGGCGTAAGAGACGGAAGACGGATACGGGCTGGCGCCGTGGCCGTAGAAACCAAGGCCATAGTTCATCCTGTCGTACGGGATGCCCTGTTTGGTGTGGTATCTTTCTATGCAGTCGGCCCCGCCGCGGCTGTTGTTGAAGCGGGAGCTGGTATAGAGCGGAGAGTTATGGCGCTGCTTGGACGGGTCGTCCGGACTGGGGTCGCCCATAGAGTAGGTCATTACGTTGAGGTAATCGACCCACTGGAGCACTTCCTTGCTGTTGATGTAGCTGCCGTCGTAGTCGTCCGAGGCTGCGGCATAGCTGATGAGCTTGTCGGGGCCGAGGGCCTCGCGGAGGTCTTTCATCAAGATGGAGAAGTTGGCCCGGTCTGCCTTGGAAGCGCCGTTATAGTAGATGGTGCCGTCGTCCAGGTAGGTCTTTGCCGCATAGGTAGGATACTCCCAGTCCAGGTCTACGCCGTCCAGGTTGTATTCGTTGCAGATGCGGACGCACTCGCTGCAGAACAAGGCGCGCTTGGCGTCATCCTTTGCCATCTCGGAAAAACCGTCGGCGTTCTTGCCCCATCCGCCTATGAAGAGGAGGAGCTTGAGCTCGGGATAGTCTTTCTTGTAGGCGGCAAGGCGCTTCATGTAGTCGGGGCCCGGTTTCTTGATCTCCAGGCCGCCGTCTCCCGTTTTGGGATTCTTAAAGCGGGCGTGACCTATGTTGATGTGGGTGAAGCACTTGACGTCTTCCAGCGTGGGGAACTCGCTCTCCTTGGTGTACTCGGTAAAGTATACCGCCACCATAGGGGTGCGGCCCAGGCGGGCGATGCGTGCCGCATCCTCGTCGGATATGTCGGTGCCTGGGTCCGTACCGGGGTCTGTGCCCGGATCGGTACCAGGGTCGGTGCCGGGATTCTCCGGCTGCTCAGGCCCGGGCGGGGGCGGGGTTACGGGATCCTTTTCAGAAGGATCGCAACCCGCCACCGCCAGGGCGAGGGCAACAGCCGTTATGAAGCGCAGTATCTTCATCGTTACTCAGCTACGCAACGTACGGAACCGAGACGGGCCTTGGGGGCGGAACCGCCACCGTTGTAGGTACCCTTGTCGTAACGGAGGTCTGCGCCGTATCCCTTGGCCTCGCTGCCGCGGGCATTCCAGTAGAGGGTACGGGTTCCGACCTTGGCCATGCCGCCGACTTCGTAGTCGTCGCGATAGCCTGCGATGGGGAACACTGCAGCGGGGTCGCCGATCTTAAGCCAGCCGCATGCGGAGTTTACTCCCCAGCCGGCCTGGCCGCTGAGGTCGCTGCTCCAGAAAGGCTTGCCGGTGTCGCGCAGAGGCACGCGGTATCCCGGAGGGCACGGGTCGTAGATGGCCTTGTCGGCATCGTAGCCCCATAAGGATTCATCAACATCGAACATCCAGTTGCCGTTGTTGATGTGGCCCAGCAGACGTGGATTGGCGATGGACTCTTCCAGAGAGATCTGTCCGTCGGCAACTACCTCGTCAGCACCTGCCCATGTGGCTATCGAGTTGGTGAGAGCCGTATGGGAGTTGGTGAAAGGATCCTTGCGGCCCCACTGGTACACAAGACCGTAGGACAGGGGATCTACCGGGGAGTCGCCGGCCTCGCAGTCAACCAGGGCGCCGAGGTTGCGGCTCATCACGGGCGCACCCATGATGTCTCCGTAGGAATCGGTCTTGATGGCCGTCTTGGGCACCCAGATATGCCAGCTCCACAGGATGGTGCCGGCCTCGTCGCGGATAGCCACTACGGCATTGCCGGGATGCAGGGTAGCAGGCATGCGGATAATCACGAAGTCCTCTGCGTATGCGGCGGATGCCACGACGCTGTTTGCCTCCACTTCCTGGTCGTCGTTCCAGGTTTCCCAGAGCACGACGGCGTCGGCCACGTCTGCAAAGAAGTCGTTGGAGTTGTTGCCCCTGACCGCTTTGAACTTGTAGCCGCCGGGTGCGGTTACGATGTAGCAGTTGGCGTTGCCCTCGGCGTCAAGGTCCTTGATGTCCTTGGAGAAGGGGTTGTCGTAGGACTTGATTTCCGAAGCGATGTTGCCGAGGTCGAGGATCTTACCCCTCTCGATCGTCACGGGATCTGCGTGCTTGTAGATGGCTGCAAAGTCGCCGTTCTTGCGGAACTTGATGGTAAAGCCGCCGGCGAGTTCCGTCCCTGCGGGGATGTAGATTATGTTCTCTGCCTTGCCGGAAGTGACGTCAAGCTCCAGGATGGGGTTGCCAACGTACTGCTTGAAGTTCTGGTCGACATCCGTAAGCTTTACCTGAAGGAAGTCGTAGCCGAGGCTTTCCTTCTTGTTGCCGGAAATGGTGAAGGACTCGTAGGCGGTGCCGGAAGAGAACTTCAGCGCGCCCAGCACTTCCTGGAACTGGAAGGTGTTGGATGCGTCGTTGCAGGCTGCAAGGATGGGGCTTGCGGTGGTGTTGAACTTGCTGTAGAAGAAGCAGTGCTTGAGGTTATCCGACGCGGAGGCCGGCCAGGACGCGTAAAGCGTACTGGCGCAGTCTTCGCGTTTGTAAGGATAGAGTTTCTCTACGGTCAGGCTTGCGGTCTTGCCGTCGGCGCTGATGTCGGATGCGGCAAGCTTTACGATAACCTGGTCTTTGGCGTATTCGCCGTGAACGACTATCTCGTCGCCGGCGGCCCAGGCTGTCTTGGCACCGCTGCCCGGCAGCACGAATGTGAGCTGCAGGGTTTCGGGCTCGACAACTACGGGCTCGTCGGGTTCATTCGGATCTACAGGCTCAACGCAGGCGAACGGGATGGCGGCCGCCAAAAGGAGGGCTAATCTAAATATCTTTTTCATAATGTCTTCCTTTTTTGATTACTCCTCGTCCCAGTTCATAGGCTGGGTGTATTCGTACCATTCGAGCACGGCGGAACCGGACTTGTCCACACCGATGTACATGTTGATCTTGGAACCCCAGAGCACGCTGCGGAGCAGACTCTCGGAGGTGTCGAAGGAACCGGCCTCGTTGCCGTTCACCAGGTAGGTTACGTGGCAGAAGCTCGCTCCGCTCGGATCGAACTTGTAGGTAATCTCGATGGGCTGGGCAAAGTCTACGTCGTAGTAGGCATCCACGCTGGGCTTGTTGCCGTCGCCGGCAGCGTTGAAGTCGAAGCTGATCTTGCCGTCGACGGGACGGATGTCGAACTTGAGCTCGCAGCCCTCGTCGAAGCAGAACCAGTGCCTTACGCGGATGGCTTCAGCCGCGGCGGAATCGGGCGTGAGGTCTTTCCAGCGGAAGGTGTAGGTACCGAACGGCATGCTGCGGTTCAGACGGCACTTGGCTGCGAACAGTGCGCCGTAATCCTTGGTGTACACCGGAGGATTGGCCCAGTCGGAGTTCCAGCCGCCGATCTCGTCGTTGTCCATGATATGGCGCACTGGCTCGATCTTGAAGGCCTGCTTGATTACGATTTCCTTCTCTGCAACGGGGTCGCCGGGGTTGGCGGCAACGGTCTTGAGCACGATGGTGCTCTTGCGCATTGCGCTGCCGTCGTTGTTGGTGAAGGTGATGTTAAGCACGTCGTCTCCGTTGTGTCCGGTAGGATTGTCGATGGAGAACCAGTCTTCGGTGCCGCCCTTCTCTGCAGTCCACTTGGCGTTGGAAACCACGTTGAGGGTAGCGGAGAGCTGGTCGTAGCCGGCGCGGATCTCGAATGCCTCGGGATCGAGCTGCACACCGTCCTGGGTAATCTTGATGACGGCACGCTCCTCGCCGTGGCGGTCGTAAACGGCCACATTGGCATAGCGCTTCTCGCCGGTGTTCTCATTGGCGTGGAGCTTCACGACGCCGTCCAGCTTGCCGGAAGCACCTTCCTTGATGCTGATCCAGTCGCCCTCGGTCTCGATGAGCTTGGAGCTCCAATCCTGGTTGGAAAGGACGTTGATTACAAGGTCGCCGCCCTCCTTCTCTATCATCAGACCGCCTTCGATGTCGGCCTCGGGCACGCGCAGGTAGGCTATACCTTTCTGATAGACGGTTACCTTCTTGCCGACCCACTCGCCGCTGGCGATCTCTATGTAGTCGGTGCGGTCGTCGAGCTGGTCGTTGTCGTAGTACTGGACCTTGACGGAGGTGCTCTCGCCCTTTCCTACGTGTACGAGGGAATCGGGCTGTGCTTCACCTTCTTCCTGCTCGATGATGCACCAGTCGGGATGGGCGCTGCGGATAACCCAGGGCTGCGTGCTCTTTACCACGATGGTAAAGGGCTTTGCGCCGATGGCGTCCAGCTCGTAGCTGTCGGCCACGCGGTAGCGGAGGTCTACCCCCTGAATCGGCTCCTCCGGTTTCTGCTCGCAGGCGGTCAGCCCTACCATGAGGGCCAACCCAAAGAGTATGAGATGTAATGTCTTTTTCATATCTCAGATCTGTTTTTATTCTTCAACGGGCACTACGTCGCAAGACTTCACAACATACCATGTTCCGTCGTTGGATGCCGAGTAGCAGCCGAACCAGTAATGGCAGGCAGCCTCGGGCACATCTTCAAAGATGGAAGGTTTGTCCAGGACAGCGCTCCTGAGCGTGCCGTTGTAGGAGAATGAGAACTTGAGGTGGCCTACGCCGCTGGTGGAATTCTCGCTGGGGAGAATGTCTACGCGGTATTCGTCCATCTTGTTGAGCTCGTCCTTGGTCATGTCGTAATCTACAGAGTCGTAGGTGCTGAGACCGGAATTGGGCAGATCGCCGTTGAGGCGCACGCGTACGCGCTTGCCAAGCTGGATCTGGTTCTGGATTTCGACCTCCACGCCCTCTACGGCGTCGTTTGCATAGAGCCACATCTGGGCGTTGTCGGCAAAGCCCTTGTCTCCCATCTTGATGATGATGGAGGCGTAACGGTAGCCGTCGACAAGCTTGACGCGGGACACGTCGTCTCCGTAAATCTTCACGGAGCCGTCTGCAAGTACCTCGCAGTGGCCGGACAGCGTAAAGTTGACGTCCTGGGTGAAGGTGACGGAGCTGGACACGTCGCCGTAGCTGGAGCTCGTGGGCTTGATGGTTACGGTAGCGGAGCGGGCGGCGAACTTGTTGTTCCAGGGGGCCACGACCTTGACCTTGTTGTTGCCTTCCTTGGTAACTGTGAAGTCTGCGTTGTCGCAGGAAACCGTCCAGTCCATGGTGGCATCTACGTCGAGGATGACCTCCTGGCCGGTACGGTCGAGCTCGGTGTTTTCCACCTCGCCGAATTCAAGGCTCTGGCCTTTCTGCTTGGCGGTGAACTCGAACTTCTCGTCTCCGGAGGTTACGGTAACCGTGGTGGTGCGGGTGATGGACCCGTTGGCGGCCGCGGTTGCGTTGACGTTGAAGGACTTCATGGTGCCGTCTCCGGTGCCGCTGGCAGGGGAGAAGGTGAGCCATTCGTCGGCGGCGCTCACGGCCCAGTCGAGGTTGGATTCAACCTTGAAGGTCAGCGTGTTGCCGCCCATTGCAAAGTCTTCCGAGAGCGGCATCACCACCAGCTTGCCCTTGCGGAGCTGGGTGATGGTGATGGACTGGGTCGTGCTGGTGTTCTCTCCCTTGAGGGTGAGGGTTACCGAGCGGTCGCTCAGCTCGGGGTTGGCTGTGGCCTTGATGCGGATGTCCTCGGACAGGCTGGAGACTGCGCTGGAAGCGGGCTCCACGGTGAGCCAGGACGCGCCCTCGAATCCGGTGATGGACCAAGGCGTGGTGGCGGACACCCTGAAGGAGATATCCTGGGGCTTGTTGGCCTGGATGGTATAGCTGTCAAGAGCGTCGCATTCCAGACGGGGGTCAGCGGCGGGCTGGGAATCGATCTTGTCCAGCACGCAGGACGCGGCCATCAGCAGGGCAGACAGGCATATAGCAGTTTTGAACAATGTTTTCATAATGCTTTTTTCTTTCAGTTATACCACTACCAGCCGGGATTCTGGGGAGCCAGGTTGGTGTTACAGAACAGTTCCGACTGAGGGATCGGATACAGATACATACGGTCGGCCCAGGTACGGCGCTCCACAAGGATGCGGCTGTAGTCTTTCTTCTCTGCGCCGCGGATGATCTGTACGCCGTCTATCTGGGTCTGGGTGTCGGCGCCGATCTTCCAGCGGCGTACATCCCAGAAGCGATGGTCTTCGAAGGCGAACTCTACGCGCCACTCGCGCTGTACCGCCTTGCGGAAGGCCTCCTGGCCGTTGGCCTGTACGTCGGGCATTCCGGCGTTGGCGCGTACCATGTTGAGGGCTGCGCGTGCGCTCAGGGAGAAGGTGCCGTCGGTAGCGTCGGGGCCGCCTAGGTACTCGTTGAGGGCCTCTGCATAGGAGAGAAGGATCTCTGCATAGCGGGAGATGATCCAGCTGTGCTTTGCGGAAACGTTGGCCTCAGGAGTGAAGTCTACGTCTTCGATGATGTACCTGCGGAGGTAGTAGCCGGTAGGGGTGCCGAGGTCCTGACGGGTTGCCGAGTAATCGGCGCCGCCCACGAAGGTCTCGATGGTCTCGCCCTTGAACTCCATGCCGTCGGCAAGGATTGCGCGGGCAAAGCGGGGATCGCGGCCCTCGTAAGGACGGGTGATGTCGAAGTCGGGATCGTCGGTCTTCCAGCCGTCATCGCCAAGGGTGATGTCGTAGCCGGCCGCGGTCTGGAAGGCGTCCACCAGGTTCTGGGTGGGATAGGTGCCGGACATGTAGTTGCGGGTACCCATCGTAAAGCGTACGGGGAAGTTGTACTTCTCGAAGCTCTGGCTCTCGGAACGCATGATCTGGAGGATGGTCTCGGAAGAGTTGACGCTGTTGGCGGTCTCTGCCGGATCCAGGCGGTAGATGCCCAGGTCCATCACGTCCTTTGCGGCCTGAGCGGCTTTCTGCCACTTGGTCTTGTCTCCGGAGGGATTGTGGAGCGGGCTTGCGGCGTAGAGCAGGGCCTTGGCCTTGAGAGCCATGGCGAAGCCCTTGGTCACGCGGCCGTACTCGTCGTCCAGCATACCTATATAGGTAGTGGGGAGCTTGAGGGCGCAGGTGTCGCACTCTTCGGCGATGAACTTGATGACGTCGTCGAACGGGGTCTTCTCAATGCTGTTGGCTTCTTCTACCGTGAGCATCGTGAGAGGCACGGGGATGTCGCCGTAGCGGCGGGCCAGCTCAAAGAGGTAGAATGCGCGGAGCGTCCTGGCCTCATAGGGATAGAGGGCCATGTGGTCCAGCCACCTGTTGTACTTGGCGTCGTACTGGTAACGGGAGATGTCTGCCGTCTTGATAGACTCCAGGAACTCGTTTGCAGAGCGGATGGCATTGTAGAACGTCCATTTGGTGTCCACCGTTGAGATCGCGCTCCAGTTGCCGTTGTTGTAGCGCTGTACGGTTGCGTCGGGGTCGCCGAATTCGGCGTCGTCGGAGCCGCAGTCGCGCATGGCGTCGGACACGTCTACGATATCCTTATGCGGCATATAGCCGTAGATATTCGTAAGCATCTTCTGGATGTTGCTGTAGGTGGAGTACATATCGTCGCGGTCGTACAGGGAGGAAGTCTCGTCGAAATCCAGGAAATTGCAACCGGCGATCAGCAGTGCTGCAGAAATGATGTATATAAACTTTTTCATATCCATTCCCGGTTTAGAAGTTAAACTTGACTCCTGCCCATACCACGCGGGTGGTAGGATAGTTGGCACTGAGCTGCTCGGGATCGGCAAACTGGATGTTGTCGATGCTGAAGAGGTTGGTGCCGTTGATGGATACGGTGGCGTCGCAGATCTTCAGGAGGCTCCTGGGGATGACGTAGGAGATTCCCACGTTGCGGAGCTTCAGGAAGCTGCCGTCGCGATACCAGTGGCTGCTGGAGCGGTAGTTGTTCTCTCCGCTCTGGGTGGTCAGGCGGGGCATCGTGGCGGTGTCTGCGGTCTCGGGAGTCCAGGGGGTCTCCCTGGAGAGGAAGGTGTTGGAGATGGTGCTGTTACCGGTGAGAGGCTGGTAGAGCGGAGAATCCAGAAGGTCTACGGTAACACCCGTAATGCCCTGGAAATCAGCAAATACCTTGAGCCCCTTCCAACCTGCGCTCAGGCCAAAGCCATACTGGAACACAGGGGTGGACGAGCCGAACATCTTAACCTTGTCCTGGCTGTCGATCACACCGTCGCCGTTCTGGTCTTTGTACTTGATGTCGCCGGGACGGACATCACCCCAGGTCTGCTTGGGCGAGTTGTTGATGTCTGTCTGGTCCTTGAAGTAGCCGATGGCCTCGAGGCCGTAGCACTGGCCGACGGGGTTGCCCTTGTGATAGAGGTAGTCGTATGCCTGGTATGCCTGGCCGTCGTCTACCACCTCGGAGAAGAGCCAGCCGCCGTTGCCGTACACTCCGTACTCGAAGTCGCCGATCTTGTCGTCCCAGGTGAGGCCGAGGTCTGCGCCGCAGTACTTGTATTCACCGAGGCTCTGGTCCTTGAGGCTCACGCCGAGTACGCCGGAGACGTTGGACGGCTCGATGAGGATGTTGGTGCGGTCTTCCAGGAAACCGTCGGCACGCAGGCCGAGGCGGTTGCCGAGCAGTTTGGTCTCAAAGCCGAGGTTGGCGGTTGCGGCCTGCTCGGGAGCCAGTGTGAGGGCGGCCATGTCGCCTTCAGCACGTCCGGAGTAACCCGAGACGCCGGTGGTGAAGTTGTAGCTGTGGCCGTTGGAGGAACCGTAGGCCTGGCGCCAGAGCTCATGCTCGAGGTCTCCGTCGGAGCCGGAGAGGCCGGCGGAACCGAACACCTTGACGTAAGGCTCAGTGAGCACTACGTAGGCCACGTTGACTGCTGGATACAGGTTGAAGCGATGGCCGGGGGCGAGGTATGCGGAGCCGGAGTAGTTGACCACTGCGTCTACGAAGAGGCGGTCTTTCCAGGAGTAGCTTGCGGTTGCCAGGTATTCCTGGGTCTTGGAAGACTCGTTGCGCTCCGCCTCGATCCAGGAACGCTGACGGTATGCGGCGTGCAGGTCGATGTGGTGGTCGCCAAAGTATCGTGCGTAGTTCAGGCGGCCCTGGATCTCGAACTTCATTGAGAGGCTGCTGAACCAGTGGTCGTAATCGAGGATCTTGGAGTTGACGCCATAGTACTTGAGGGCACCGTCCACCAGTTCTGCGTACTGGAACTCTTTGGTGGCGGTTTCGGTCATCTTGCCGATGTAGTCGAAAGCTACTGAAACGTCAGCCGACAGGCCCTTGACCACGGCGCTGAGGTCCTGGAGGAGGGTCATGTTGGCAAGCACCTTGGGCTGCGAATACTGGTTCTGGCCAGACTCGGTGAACTGTGCCACGGGGTTGCTGGAACCGTAGATGGCGGATCCGCCGTAGGTGCCGTCGCTCTGCTTGATGGGGAACGCTGCGGAAGGAATCTTATAGAGAAGCTTCTCTATGCTGTTGCTCCTCAGGTAGTAGGGCTTGTTGAACTCGGACAGGCGGGCCATGACGCCGATCTTCATCGCCGTGGAATTGGTAATGTTCACATCCACGTTGGCACGGATGCCGAGGCGGTTGTCGTAAACATGGGCGTTGTAGCGGCTGTCTGCGGAAGGGTTGATGTACATTCCCTCGTCCTTCAGATAGTCCACCGAGGTAAAGTAACGGAAGTTGCGGTTACCGCCGGTGAATGTGAACTGGGCGCGGTGATTGTCGCCGTGGGAGCGGTAGATCTCGTTCCACCAGTCTACGTTCGGATAAGCGTACGTGTCGGCGGGAGCGGAGCCCTGGGCGTACTTGTAGAAGTTGGTGAGGGCGTCGTAGGAGTACTTGGGGGAGAGTCCGTCCAGCTCGCTGGCCTGATTCACATAATAAGCATAGGTGTATGCGTCTGCGAATTCGGGAGTGCGGGTGGGGGTGGACAGTCCGTACTGGTACTTGGCTGTAACGTGGAGAGGGGTTGCCTGGCCGCGCTTGGTGGTGATCATCACCACACCGTTGGCGCCCTTGACGCCGTAGAGTGCGGCTGCGGCAGCATCCTTCAGAACCTCAATGGATTCTATTTCCACGCCGGTAAGGTCGTTGAGCTCGCGGGGGAATCCGTCAACGAGGATGAGCGGGCTGTGGCCGTGGAGGCGGAGCTTGGACTGATTGTCTTCGCTGCGGCCGGCGCCTTGCTTGACCCAAAGGCCGGAGAACTGGCCGTAGAGGGCCTTGGCAATGTCCACTTCCGGGCTGCGTTCGAAGGTGGCGCCGTCCAGGGACGCGTTGCCTCCGGCCATCAGGTGGAACTGATTGCCGAGCACGATGGAATCCAGCTGCGACGCTCCGATGAACTCGTCCTGTGCAAAGGCGGTCGTGCCCATCAGAAGCAGCGGTAGTATAATATAGGTATAGATTCTTTTCATCTTCGGGTACATTTAAAGATTACCAACCCGGATTCTGTGTCATACCGTAGTTCTTGTTGATCTCTACGGCAGGAATGGGAGCAAGATACCACTTGGTGTCCCAGTCGTTGTACCATACCCTCGGAGGATATGCGTCCTTGACTGTGAATGTGAAAGAGGTAGCGTTCTTCTGCTTGTTGCCGGTTACTTCAAGGGCTTTGAGCTTTGTGGTGAAAGCGTCCTTGAGGCCCCAGCGCACCATATCGAACCAGCGCACTTCCTCAAAGCCGAACTCAAGTTCGCGCTCGAGGATGAGGGCGGCACGGAACTGCTCCTTGCTCATACCCTCGGCCACGCCCGGCAGACCCACGCGGTTGCGCACTGCGTTGAGCCATGCGTATGCCTGGTCGTCGGGACCTCCGTTAGCCTCGTTGTGGGCCTCGGCGGCGTTGAGCAGCACTTCTGCGTAACGCATCATGCACCAGTGGGGAGGAGTGTTGCGGTCTGATTCCTGCTGCATGATGAACTTCATCTGCAGGAAACCGGTGTTGCCGTCCTGGAAGCTCGGGCTCTTTGCGTTAACGTAGTTGGGACCTACGTTGCCGTTCTTCCACTTGTCGCCGGGCACGCAGACGTTCTCGTACAGACGAGGGTCGCGGGTCTCGGTGAAGGTGGCGTTGTCCACTATGTGCTGGCCGTTAGGATCGGACATGAAGAAAGGATTGCGGGACGGGTCGCCGGAGTTGGGGTGCGACCAGTCGAAGTTCTCGGGGAACGGGGTGCCGTCTGCATACGGGAACTTGTTGACCCAGTTGAGCGTGGCGCCGCAACCGAAGTCGTCCTGCAGGTCCATGTTCTTGTCGTGATAGCTGGTGCTGTTGCTCTTGCGGATGGAGATTATGCTCTCCGTGGTTCCGCGCTTGTTGTATGCGTCGCGATATGCCTTGCGGTAATCGAGAGGTGCATAGGTGGGCAGGTTGGTGGCAGGATCCACGGCGCCTGTGGGAGTAGCCTGAACGAGTGCATACCAGCCGCCGGTGGCGAGGTTGGACATGAACTCGTCGGCTGCGGCCTTTGCCTTGTCCCAGAGGGTCTTGTCGTACTTCTCGGCGTAGCGGACGTACTTGCCCATAGACTCCCAGTCGGCCGCGGCGGGATGCCAGGGCGTGTCGGAGTTGAAGGTGGGGGATGCCGCAAAGCAGAGCACGCGGAGCTTGAGGCCGATGGCGGCAGCCTTGGTGAGGCGGCCGTCCTCAACGGAGCTTACGTACCAGGGGAGATCGGGTGCGGCCTCGTCGCAAAGGTTCACGATAAAGTCGACTGTCTCTTTGAAGGTGTTCCTGGGGAAGTTGGGGTTGCTGGCCTCTTCTGTATTGATGGTATGGTCCACCAGAGGCACGCCGCCCACATAGCGGAACATGTTGGCGTAAGCGATGGCGATGCACATCTTGGCCTCGGCTTTCTTGCGGGCCAGGACTGCAGGGTCGAAGTCCTTGGAATCGGTGGGGATGTTGTCTGCATTCTCCAGGAAGAACCAGCCGTAACGGATGGCGGTGTAGTCCTTCTCGCTGCCGAACCTGTAGGCCTCGCCGCCTGCGGCGTCGCCGGAAATGTTGGCGCCGAGCGCACCGGTGTAATAGAGGTCGTTGGGACCGTCACCCTCGGTGTGCTTGTTGGATACGAAGTGGTCCGTAATGGATTCGATGATATCTTTGCCCATCTTGCTGTCGAAGTCGGAGATGAGTCCGTAGGGCAGATAATAGTAGGCCGAGGTCAGAACCTTGTCTGCGTCTTTGAGCGATGCGAACAGGGTGTCGAGGGTGGCGCCGGAGGTTTCCGGGGCCTTGCTCAGACCTGCGTCGCCGAGCTTGAGGCTCTCACAAGCGACCATTCCTGCTGCGAGCAGGGCAATTATCAACAATTCAATAGTCTTTCTCATAATCGCCTGATTTAGAAGTTGATGTTGATTGCAAGGTTGTAGGTCTTGACCAGAGGATAGGTACCGTCGGAATCGCTGGACTTGGCCTCAGGATCCTGCAAGGTCATCTTGCTGAAGGTGAGGATGTTGTAGCCGGTGAACATGAGTCCGAGGCTGCCGATTCCCAGTGCGTCCAGGAGCCTGCCCTTTGAGAAGGTGTAGCCGAAGCTTGCGCTCTTGAGTCGCAGGTAGCTGGCGTCAACGGTCCACAGGGTGGAGTTCTCGGAGTTCCAGGGATAGTTGGTCTTGGTGAAACGCGGCAGGGTACCGTCTTCACGTCCTGGGGCCCAGGGGTTGTCGTTGTCTATCCAGCTGTTCTCCGCAAAGATCTGCAGGAGTCCGCGGTGGCCGGAGTTGGTGAACGGGATACGGTAGTCAGCGTTCCATACACGGTTGACGTTGGTTGCGGCAATCCAGTTGAGGGCGAGGTTGAAGCCCTTCCAGCCGAACTTCCAGTTGGAACCGAACACGTATTCCGGACGGTCGGGATAGCCGGTGTACATCTTGTCCAGGCCGTCCACCACGCCGTCTTCGTTGAGGTCTTTATACATACAGTCGCCGGGATACACCGTGGTTGAAGGCTGAGGCAGGTCGGGATTGAGGCGCTGCACGCCGTTCTCGTCGGTGTAGAAGTCGGACTTCTGGTACAGGCGCTCGTAGATGTAGAGCAGGTGCCTGTTGGTGGAGCCGCCGGTCTGTGCCTGATATGCGTACTCGGGCTCGACTTCGTCCATGAAGATGATCTTGTTGCGGGCGAAGGTTACGTTGGCGTTGAGGTCGTAGGTGAAGTCTCCGATGTGGTCTCTCCAGCCGAGCTCGATTTCGTAACCCTTGTTCTCGACCTCACCGCGGTTCATGTTCTGAGGGGTGAAGGCAATGATGCCGGGCAGGGAATTAGGCTTGACGAGGATGTTGGAGCGGTGCTCCTTGAAGATGTCTCCGGAGAAGTGCAGCTTCTTGTTGAACAGCTCGAAGTCCAGACCGATGTTGGACTTGAGGGCGGTTTCCCAGGTAATCGCATCGTTGCCGGGCTTGCCGAGCTCGTAGCGGGGAACACCGTCGGACTTGTTGGTGCCGAAGTAGTAGGAACCGTTGTCGCTCCAGGTGCCCTCCATATACATGAATCGGGAACTCTGGCCGAGGTCGTTACCTACCTTACCGATGGAGGCGCGGACCTTGAGGTAATCCAGCCAGCCCATGCTCTTCATCCAGGGCTCCTCGGAAATTACCCAACCCACAGACACGGACGGGAAGAAACCGTAACGGGTCTTGCCGGGGGCGAAGTTCTCGGAGCCGTTGTAACCGGCACTCACGTCCACGAGGTATTTGTCTTTGTATCCGTAAGTTGCGCGTCCTACAAAGCCCACGTAACCACGGGGCAGGTAGGAGTACTGGGACGGATAGTAGTCGCGGCTCTGGTTGTACAGGAGGAGACCGCTGACGTTGTGCTTGCCCGCGAATTTGCGGCGATAGTCGATACGTCCTTCGAGGTACCAGGATTTGTCGTCGTCGGTGCTGGGGTCGCTCCAGCTGAGGGGAGCCTCGCTGCTGGAAATGACGGTGACGAGGGTCTTGTCGAAGTCGGGATCGGAAATGCTGAGGCCGGAATCATCGGCCCAGGATGCATATTCGTAGGTGTAGTGGAGGCCGCTGCCGCCGATGCGCTTTTTCTTCATGGACATGGATGCGTCGTAGCTTCCCTTGACGCTGGCGCTCAGGCCTTCGGTGATGAAGTCAAGCTTCTGGTTGATGGAGAGGTCCATTCCCAGGGTGGTCTTGTACTTGTCTGTGTAGCCGGTCCAGTAGTAGTACTCCCAGCCGTTCCACTTGGTAAGGCCGGAAGGGAGCGCGTTGGTGGACACGCTGGTGAAGACCTGGTCTCCTACCACGCCGGGACTTGCAACAGGGTGGGCCCAGAGCATGGTCAGGGTCCAGATGTTGTCCCTGTCCGTGTAAGGCTCGTGGGTGTCGCCGATAACGCCGCTGATGTTGAAGTGCATGTCGGTGGTCTCGGTGAGCTTGAAGTCGAGGTTAGCGCGGTAGTTGTAGCGGTTGTAGGTGTAGTTGTTGTTGTAATCTACGCCCGGGATGTTCTTGAGCAGACCGTTCTGGAACATGTAGCCCATGGACACGAAGTAACGCACCTTGTCGGAACCGCCGGAAATGTTGATGTTGTTCTTGGTTTGGAGGAAGGCCTTTCGGAACATCACCTCGTTCCAGTCTGTGTACGGGAACATGATGGGGTCTGAGTTGGTGCGGTAAGCCTCGATAGCCTCGGGTGTGAAGTACAGGCCCTTGTCGGTCTTGCCGTCGTTCCACTGGTACACGTTGTAGTAACGGGCAAAATCGTAGGCCGTACTCTGCTTGATGTAGGACATAGGCACCTGGAGACCGGTGATGGAACTCACCGAGATCTTGGGTTTGCCCGCATCGCCTCGTTTGGTGGTTACGATGATGACGCCGTTAGCGCCTCGCACACCGAACACTGCCGTGGAGGCAGCATCCTTGAGGATGGAGAGGCTCTCGATTTCGTTCGGGTCTACGGTGTTGAGCGCGCGCTCCACGCCGTCGACGAGGATGAGAGGGGTAGATGCATCCTCGTTGAGGGAACCTACGCCTCGGATGTAGATCTTAGCGTAGTCCTCGCCGGGCTGACCGGTTTCCTGGATGGTGGAAACACCGGGCATCTGACCCGCAAGCACATTGGTAACGTCGGCCACAGGCGCCTTGACGAGGGCTTTGGAGTCGATGGTAGTCAAAGCGCCGGTTACGGTCGCCTTTGTCTGGGTACCATAGGCAACCACAACGGTCGCCTCCAGCGACTCCGAATCTTCGTCGAGGATGATGACAAGATCGCGCTGCTTGCCGACTTTCACCTCTTTGGCTACATAGCCGAGCGAAGCCGCGACGAGTACGGCGTTTTCGTCAGGGACGGTGAGGGAGAATTCTCCGTCAAGCCCTGTAGCGACGCCGGTGGTCGTGCCCTTGATGGTCACGCCCGCACCGATGACCGGCAGCGACTGGCTGTCGAGCACTTTGCCCTTTACCGTAAATCCGCGGGACTGCGCAAACGCGCCGCCGCCGGAAGGGCACAGTACCAGACAGACCATTGCGGCCAGCCATAAGAATCGTACTGCTTTTAGTTTCATTGTGAATAGTTGTTGGTTAGTATTGAATGTTACAATATCGTTTCCTTGCCGTAAAGTGCTTTTACAAGCGATTTTATGAGCGAGCGGTTGTCGTCGTCGTAACGGTATTCCCAGAACATCGCGCCCAGTTCGCCGTCTTTCTTGACGTATTCTCCCTTGGCGGTTACGGATTCGGGATCGTCGTAGGAGAGGACGTTCACGCCGGCGTCATCCACAAGATAGGGGACCATGGAAGTGGACTCCCATCTGCGGTAGACGGGACGGGCGAGCGGCTTGCCGCGGTACATGCCCTTCTCCAGGATGTCCGGAATCTCGTAGTATTTGACGGAATACTCGAATATCTTCTCGCTGGAGGAGGGGTTTTTCTTGGATTTGCCGTAGAGGGGGATGCCCATTACCTGGCGGTTCTTGGGCACGCCGCCCTTCACGTGGGCCTCTATGCTCTCGTCCCAGCTGCGGTGGTTGAACATGGCGCTCTTGTGCAGCGGGGAGTTGTGCCCGCTGGGGGCTGCGCCCATGTCGTAGGTCATCACGTTTACGTAGTCGAGATACTTCATTGCGGTTTTCCAGTCTACGTATTTGGCGCTGGAAGAAGATGCAAAGGAGATTATCTTGTCTGTGCCCAGGGTGTCCCGGAGCTCCTTCAGCACTAGGTTGAAGTTCTTGGTGTCGTTAGGGTCGCAGCCGGTCTCGTTGTCTGCGCTCTGGGTGGGGTACTCCCAGTCTATGTCTACGCCGT
The DNA here is from genome assembly GCA_017616595.1 of Bacteroidales bacterium. Lineage (GTDB taxonomy): Bacteria > Bacteroidota > Bacteroidia > Bacteroidales > UBA932 > Cryptobacteroides. The sequence continues at coordinate 10,996 of JAFZXV010000087.1, read as the reverse complement.
CCAGTTTGAACTTCTTGATGTTCTCGTGCACGGAGTGGCAGAATTCCGTGCGTTTGGCCGGGTCTTTGGCCATCATCGAGAAGCCGTCGGCATGGCCTCCCCAGCCGCCTATCATGACCATGACCTTGAGTCTGGGGTTCTTCTCCTTGAGGGCGATTACCTTGCTGATGGGCACTTGCTTGGACTCGGTGATGACTATGCCGCCGTCTCCGGTCTTGGGGTTCTTGAAGCGGCCGTGGGCGTAGTTGATGTGGGTTATGATGGACGGGTCGGGCAGTTTCTCGTTGTACTCGGTAAAGTAGGTGAGCACGATGGGCGTCTGGCCGATGTCTGTGCAGAGGGTGCCGGATGCGGTTGAACCGGAGCCCTCCCCGGAGCCGCTTCCGGAGCCGCTTCCGTTGTTTTCCTGCCCTTCCGGAGCTGCGGTTTTGTTCTCAGGAGCTGGGGGCGTGATGTCGTCCGGCTTCTGGCACGAAGGGGAAAGGAAAACTCCGGCGGCTATTGCGGCCACCGTAAGCAATTTCTTTATCATAAGCCAAGTTTTTTCAGTTGGTCGGTAGTTTTATCTAAGTGTTATGACAAAAATATACAATTATTTTTTAGGATGAAACCTGGCAGGAGCCTCCGAAGTGCATCATTTCGCGAATTGTGTATAAAAATCCGCATTTTGCGCCAAATCGCCTGTATTATGGGGTAAATTTGCACTTACTACGTAATATAACACGATGAAAAAGTCTTTATTCAGAATTCTAAGCATCCTGCTCGTCTGCGTACTGGTGTTTTTTTCATGTACGCCTACGGATGAGCCCGTACCCCCGGCACCTACAGACAAAACCGCAGCCCAGGAGCCCGGCAACGGGAACGGAGGCCAAGAGAATGGCGGCGAGGAGAATGGAGGTGATGACAACGGTGGAGATCAGAACGGAGGAGATGATAATGGCGGCGACGATAATGGTGGCGACGACAATGGAGGTGGCGGCAACGGCGGAGAGCAATCGGCCCTCTATCCCGACGACGACAACGTCCCCGCAGCCCCTGCCGGCCCCTTCACCAATCTCAGTGCTTCCGCAACTGCAAACTGCTATATCGTAAGCGCTCCCGGCGCATATAAGATCAAGGCGGTAAAGGGCAACGGAAGCTCCTCCGTGGGCACCGTGGCCAAGGCCAGGATCATATGGGAAACCGTCAATACAGACGTTGCCCCCGCACGCTACAGCGTCATAGAAAGTGCAGGCGTAGACGGCAACTTCATCACCTTCAAAACCCCTTCCGTGCTGGTGCCCGGAAATGCCCTCATCGCGGCCTTTGACGCATCAGGTAAAGTGCTGTGGAGCTGGCACATATGGATTCCGGCAACAGAGATTGGAGGCAGCACTTACGGCATCTCTTCTTACAAGATGATGAGCCGCAACCTGGGCGCCCTGGTAGACGCCGAGGCAAGCTCCTCTCCGGTTGATTCCCGCGCCCTCGGCCTGCACTACCAGTGGGGCCGTAAAGACCCGTTCCCGGCGCAGGCCGTAGCAGGTTTCGGGATGACCCTCAGCGGCGCCAAGATAAACGACGCAAAGTCCATCGAACAGCCCACTCTCTTTGCCAACGTAAACGGCGACTGGAACACCACATCCAACGGCGATTTCTGGGGCGACAAGAGCAGCGCCAAGACCATCTACGACCCTTGCCCCGCAGGCTACAAGGTGCCCAAGAGAGAAGACGCAACCGGCATCTTCCGCACAGATCTCACATCTGCCAACGGATGGCAGTATAATGCTGATGCCCACTGGTTTACGACGGGCAAGCCCGTGGCGGTCTTCCCCCTTCCGGGCTATTTCGGAACAGACGGAAACATCACCGGATTCGGCACCAGCACAGACATCTGGAACTCCCATCACGACGGCGACGTACCCTCCAATGCATACGGCCAGTACATATACGAAGGTCCCAAGTCGGTGATCTCCGCGCAGACCAAGGCCCGCGGCGGTTCCGTGCGTTGCGTTTCAGTAACTATCGAGCCCTTCACCAATGCGGAGGGAATGCCTGTCCAGGGCAGCTACACACGCACGGTGTTCGACTCTTCCGTGCAGGAGCTTTCCGGCATCTGCTTCAGCGCAGACAGAGACTTCATCTGGGGTGTTGGAGACGAGGGCGACATTTACAAAATATCCCTTGATTTCCAGACCGTAACCAAATATCTGTCAACTGGTTCCGACCTTGAAGACGTAACCATCCATCCCGTTACCAAAGACCTTTACTTTGCCAAGGAGGCAGACCGCGTAGACAAGCTTGCGGCCCCCGCCTACAGCTCCAAGACCAAGGCCTTCTACGTAGAAGAAGCGGCCAACTTCGGCAACTCCGGCCTCGAGGGCATAGCCTACTACAAGAATGACGTGCTTTACGTCGGAGCCCAGACCGGAGCAACCCTGTGGGCTTACAAGCTGGACGGCACCAAAATCTGGAAGAAGCAGCTTGGAACCATAGCCGCGCAGATAGAAGAGGTGGGCGGCCTTTGCTACGACGCAGAGAAAGACTGGCTTTGGGTAACCGATTCCGAGGCACACAAGCTCTTTGTGTTTGACGGCGAGGTGACGGAGCTGCTCGCGATGTACGACGTAAGCTTTGTGGGCAACGCCGAGTCTGTGCTCGTAGACCGTCCCAACGGTTGTGTCTATGTAGGCGACGACGGCAGCACTTCTAAAATTTACAGGATAGAGTTCACTAATTTGTAAAAATATTTGCGAACTTTTACCTATTTATTAAATTTGTAATTCAGAGCCGATAAAACACTCAACTAATCTATAAATATTAACCAAAGGAAAAAATGAAAAAGTTCTCCAGTTTTTTCTTCGCGATGCTGATGCTGGCACTCTCTGCGGTGCAGGCATTCGCGGCACCCGGAGACAAGATTACAGGTGTCGTTAAAGACGCCAAGGGGAATCCCGTCATCGGGGCCGTCATCGCGGACGAGAATCAGAAGTCGTACACGATGGTAGACAACGACGGCGCATTCTCCTTCTCTCCCACGACATCCCGCATCACGGTCTCCTGCCTGGGCTTCAAGTCCCAGACCCTTACCGTAAAACCGGGCCAGCACGTAAACATAGTGCTGGAAGAAGACAACACACTTCTTGAAGATGCAGTCGTCGTGGGTTACGCGGTCCAGTCCAGGGCCAACCTCACGGGCGCCGTATCTACGGTCGATGTGGGCCAGTCCCTCGCAGGCCGTTCCATCCCTGACGTCGGCCGTGGCCTCCAGGGCGTGGCGGCCGGTCTGTCGGTAACCCTCCCCGATGCCGAGGTCGGTTCCGACGCCCGCATCCGCATCCGCGGCGCCATCGCATCCCTTGAAGGCGGCGCAAGCCCCCTCATCCTCGTAGACAACGTAGAGGTTCCCTCCCTGCAGGTCGTCAACACAGACGACGTGGAGTCCATCTCCGTGCTCAAGGATGCGGCCTCCACCTCCATCTACGGTGCAAAGGCGGCGTTCGGCGTCATCCTCATCACCACCAAGAAGGGCGCCAAGACAGACCAGATTACCGTTTCCTACAACGGTATGATGTCTTGGGAGAACCTCGCCAAGGACTACGACATGGCAGGCGTCAACGGCCTCCAGTACATGCTGGATGCGGCCGCCCGTTCCAAGATCAGCTACAGCGAGGGCGCAGACCCTGCACAGTGGACTCCCGGCGGCTACAACTACGACGGCGTCAGGGCCGGTTCTTACTTCAGCACAGACATGGAAGCCATCCAGCGTTCCCGTGAGTGGTGGAGCAAGTACGGCAAGGGCGGCAGCGTACGCGAGCTCGGTCCCAACGACCCTATCGTGTACGGACGAGACTGGTACTACAGCGGCGGCACCAACTACGGCGTGCGTATCTACAATATCTACGATTACCTCGTACGTGAGAACGCCCCCTCCAACCAGCACTCCGTGAGCATCAGCGGCAAGACCGGCAAGACCACCTTCAACATCGGCCTCGGCTACGTCTACCAGAGCGGTATGATGAAGACCACCACCGACGACTTCTCCAAGTACAACGCCTCCGTAAAGCTGGAGACCGAGGTCAAGGAGTGGCTCACCGTCCGCGCCGGCATGATGTATTCCACCCGTACCAAGAGGTATCCCCTCATCGCGGAAAGCACCTCCTACAGCCCCTGGCTGTATCTGTACCGCTGGTCTCCCGTCTTCCCCTACGGTTACGACGAGATGGGCCACATCTTCCGCGGCGTGTTCTCCGAGTCGGTGCAGGCCAACACCGCATCGTTGCAGTACAACTATAACAACGTCAACCTGGGCACCACCATCACTCCGGTCAAGAACTGGAACATAGTGGCAGACTACACCTTCTCCAATCAGGAGTACATCCAGACCCTGCCGGGTACCACCTTCTCCGCAGCCAACTGGAAGAGTACCACCCCCGTCGAGTACATCGACGCCAACGGCAACCAGGTGTACGTCGACAACGACGGCAACGTGGTTCCCTCCACAGCCGAGGGCGCCCAGCCGGCCTACTACTTCCCGTACCAGGAAGACTACGTGCAGAACAACGACATCCACTTCCTCTCCCGCTCGCACGAGAATTCCTACCGCCACACCTTCAACGGCTACACCGACTACACCCTCAACATAGCCGACGCTCACACAATCAAGGCCATGGTGGGTATGAACCTCTCTACCTACGACCGCACCGGCCAGACCACCCGCGTAGCAAACCTTTCCGATTACTCCAATCCTCAGTTTGCATTCGGTACCGGCGTCTGGACAGGTTCCGGCAAGGCTTCCTGGGAGTCGCAGCTCGGCTTCTTCGGCCGTCTGAACTACAACTTCAAAGACCGCTACCTGCTCGAGGCCAATATCCGCCGCGACGGTTCCTCCAAGTTCCCCACCAAGCTCCGCTGGGCATGGTTCCCTTCCTTCTCCGCCGGCTGGCGCGTGAGCGAGGAGCCCTGGATGGCCAACGCCAAGCCTTATGTGTCCAACCTCAAGCTCCGTGCATCCTGGGGTTCCGTGGGCGACCAGAGCGTTTCTTCATCCCTCTACATCCCTCAGATTTCCACAGGCCAGAACCAGTGGATCGGCGGCAACGGAGCCCTCATGAGCTACGCAGGCACGCCTACCACGGTTTCCGACGATATCACCTGGCAGAGGATCAAGACTGCCGACGTGGGTCTTGACGCCCGCTTCTGGGACAGCCACATCGGCGTAACCGCAGACTACTACATCCGCGATACCGAGGGCATGATCGTCCCTACCGACGGCGTCAACACCGTAACCTACGGCGCATCGGCTCCCAAGGCCAACCTCGGCTCCCTGCGCACCAACGGTTGGGAAGTGCAGATAGACGGTAACTACCGCTTCCGCAACGGCCTTGGCCTCAACGCCATGTTCCAGATTGCAGACGCAACCTCCAAGATTACAGCCTACGGCGAGACCACGGCCCTGAGCAGCTGGTACGTGGGCAAGACCTACGGAGAAATCTGGGGCTTCAAGGCAGACAGGCTCTATCAGTTCGACGACTTCGAGCTCGACGGCGACGGCAACCTCATCTACCGCGCCCTCGGTCCCGCAGATACCGACGACGAGGCCTGCTGGGGCAAGTATTCCTACATCCTCAAGCCCGGCCCCAACGGAGAGAAGCCCGTTTATCAGTCTTACTTCGAGGGCAGTTCATTCCACTACGGCCCCGGCGACGTCAAGTACGTTGACGCAAACGGCGACGGCAAGCTCACCCGCGGCACCCAGACCGTCGACGACCACGGCGACATGGTGGTCATCGGTAACGAGACTCCCCGCTACGAATACAGCTTCCGCCTCGGCGCAGACTGGAAGGGCGTAGATGTAAGCGTATTCTTCCAGGGTGTGGGCAAGCGTGAGATCTGGGGTTCCGGTCCTATTGCGGTTGCCGGTTTCTACACCTCCGACGGTGCAATGGCCGCAGCTTTCGCAGACGACTACTGGACTCCCGAGAACACCGACGCTTACTACTCCGCCCCTTACAACATGGGACGCGAGACCAACGTAAACGCCTACAACTACATCAGGAACGACAGGTACATCCTCAACATGGCCTACCTGAGGCTCAAGAACCTTACCGTAGGTTATACCCTTCCCGCCAAGCTCACCAAGAAGGTCTTCATCTCCAAGCTTCGCGTCTACTTTACCGCAGAGAACATCCTCACCTGGGACAACCTCCGCGGCCTCCCCATCGACCCTGAATGCATCTCCGGCTACTCCATGTGGGGCAGCAACTACGCACAGGGTTGGACCGGTGTTTCAACCCCTGTCTTCAAGACTATGACTTTTGGTGTACAGCTTAACTTCTAAAGGACGACGATTATGAAAAAGTCATTATATGCCATAGCCGCATCCCTCTTGCTGCTCTGCTCCTGCGAAGACCTGCTCGACCGTCCCGCCCTCACCACCGTTGTGGACAACAACTTCTGGAGAGGCGAGGGAGACGTGCGGCTCTATGTAAACGGCTTCTATCCCCTCTATTTCGAGGGTTACGGAGTAGACTGGAGCCAGGAGTTCGCCCCCGTGCGCGGCGGCACCTCCTTCTGCGACGACTTTACTTCCGAGGGTACCCAGTCCCGCTTCGAGAACAAGGTCCCTACATCCCGCGGCTCTTCCTCCGAATCCCGTTCCTGCTTCGAGCAGTATTACGGGCCCAGCTGGGGCTTTGCCCGCATCCACAAGGTCAATATCCTCATAGACCGTCTGAACGAGTACAAAGACAATTTCACGGAAGAGGAATACAACCACTGGATGGCTATTGCCTACTTCTTCAAGATCTATGAGTATTCAGACCTCGTAGGCGTATTCGGCGACGTGCCTTACTTCGAGACCACCGTCCGCGACCTTGACTTCGACACCCAGTACAAAGACCGCGACAGCCGTCAGCTGGTCATGGACAAGGTTTACGACATGTGCGAATTCGTGCTCGAGAACATGCGTCCCGACGACGGAGCCAACAACGTCAACCTGTACGTTGCGGCCGCCTTCATCTCCCGCTTCATGCTGTATGAGGGCACCTGGCAGAAGTATCACGACGGCGAGGAAGGCTGCGACGGCAAGGTCAACTGCGACTCCGAGCACGCCAAGAAGTATCTCGAGATGGCCGTCAAGGCCGCCGAGGTTGTGATGAACAGCGGCAAGTACAGCTTCGGAAGCTCCTTCAAAGACCTGTTCGTTTCCGAGAACCTCGCCGGCAACCCCGAGGTGCTGCTTTACCGTCACTACGACGAGGCACTCCAGGTACGCCATCCTATAGGCTCCTACAACGGCGGTTCCGACTCCGGCAGCAACGTCAACCTCGAGTACATCAAGGCGTTCAACTGCCAGGACGGCAAGCCCTGGAGCATCTCCAGCACTCCCGGTGCGGACGACTTCTCCGTAGCCAACCTTGTGAAGACCCGCGACCCCCGTTTCTTCGATACGTTCTGGAACCAGGTCAACATCAAGTCCAACACCATGATCTACTGCTACAAGTTCGCATCCTACGAGGCTCTTGACCACTTCTACAAGACCGGCGACAAGCTGGCCAACTGGCAGGGTATCTACAATACCAACGACTGCCCGATCATGCGTCTTGCAGAGGTCGTGCTCAACTGGATAGAGGCAAAGGCCGAGCTGGCACAGTCCTTCGGCGGCCCTGCAGTCACCCAGGCCGACATCGACAAGTCCATCAACGCCATCCGCGACCGTCCGCTCTCCGCAGCGGCAGAGAAAGCCGGCGTCAAGAAGACCGCGCACCTGCAGATTGCATCCATCCCCAAGGATCCCAAGCGCGACAGCGACGTGCCCGCACTCATCTGGGAAATCCGCCGCGAGCGCCGCATGGAATTCCTCCACGAGGGCAACCGCATCAAGGACCTCCTCCGCTGGTACAAGCTCGACTACATGGACTACGATACCGATCCCGACAAGTATCTCGGCCCCTGGGTAGACTTCCCCAAGGAGGCAGGCACCGAGGCCGGCACTCCCGAGGTCAACAAGAACTTCATGAACGCGCGTATCGGCGTTCTCCAGGTGCAGCGTGCAGACGGCTCCGTCGTCAAGTACAACGGCGCCAATGCAGACCAGATGGTTGGCTTCTACTGCGTGCGCAACGCATCCAACCGCGAGACCTTCTTCGACCGCTCCTACATGGCTCCCGTGGGCCAGCAGCAGATCGACGAATACAAGATGCGCGGCTACCATCTTTCTCAAACCGTCAACTGGTAACGTATGAAGGCCATCTTCAGAGCGCTTCTGATGGCTCTGGCCATCGCCCTTGCCGCCGTTTCCTGCGAGAAGCCGTCGGATATCAAACCCCCGGCACCCGACAACAAAACAGCGGCGGATGAGAACCAGGGCCAGACGGGCGACAACAATAACAGCGGCACGGAGGAGCCAAGCGCCACCGCCAGTCTCTGCAAGCCCGAGTACCTCGGCCAGTCGCCCAGGATAATCGCCTACCTTACGGAGTACACGTCGGCCTCGTCGCTGGACGCCAGCTGCCTCACGCACATCAACTATGCCCACGGCCGTTTTGTCAACCCCAAGACGGGAGACGGCGGCATCAAGATTGCCGAGACCGGCCTCCTCAAGAAGGTCGTAGCCCTCAAGAAGAGCAAGCCCGACCTCAAGGTGCTGCTGATGATAGGCGGATGGGGCGAGCACGCCGACGGCTTCTCCATGATGGCCCGCGACCCGGCCAAGCGCACCGAGTTCTGCCAGGCCTGCAAGGATCACATAGAGACCTACGGCCTGGACGGAATAGACATCGACTGGGAGTACCCCGGCGGCGGCCCTTCGTCCAACGGCCAGAGCAGCGCAGACCCCAAGAACTTCGTGCTCGTGCTCAAGGAGCTCCGGGAGACCATAGGCGACACCAAGATAATATCCTACGCATCCTCTTCCAGCGCCAAATACATGGACTGGAAGGGTGCGATGGATTATCTGGACTACGTTAACGTCATGACCTACGACATGGGCAAGCCGCCCAAGCACAACTCTCCGCTGTATAAGTCTTCAACCTTCAACCAGACCAGCTGCGAAGAGAGCATCAAGCTGCACCAGAACGCAGGCATAGCCCTGTCGCGCCTTAACCTCGGCGTGCCCTTCTACGGTCACGGCATAACCCCGTACGCCTCGGACGTCAAGTTCAACGAGATGGAAGACATCCTCAATGCCACCACCGGCACCTACGCCGGCAAGAACTACCGCAAGTGGGACGCCACCGCAAAGGTGCCCTATCTCACAGACGGAGCCGGCACCATTCTCCTTGGATACGACGATGCCGAATCCGTGGCGGAAAAGGGTAAGTTTGTGATAGACAAGAAGTTGGGCGGAGCGATGTTTTGGGAGTACCGTCACGACGACTCCAAGCACACCCTGCTCAAGAGCCTCTGCACTGCCATGTACGGCAAGGAATCCACTACAGATTAAACACCAACCTCAATAATTAATTCATTATGAAAAGATTCTTTTTGATTATGCTTGCAGTCGCCGCAGCCTGCGTCGCCTGTGAACCTAAGGAGCCCGAGAATCCCGGTGGCAACGAGACTCCCGGCGGCAACGAGACTCCCGGTGGCAACGACACCCCCAAGGTGGAGTACTACGAGACCATCTCCGCTACCCTCAGCGGCGCCAACATGAAGGCCACGTGGGAAGCCGGTGACGAGATCCAGGTCTACAACGTTACCCAGGACGGCAACGACGTAGAGGCCAAGTACGTTCTTACCTCCGGCGCCGGTTCCGCAACCGGTACCTTCGCTCCCGCAGAGGGCGTAACCGCACTCGAGAAGGGCGGAAAGGGCTATTTTGCAGCCTATCCTTACGACGAGGACATGACCTTCGCACAGCACAACACCTTCTCTACGACCATCGCCGCAGAGAGGACCGCCGCTGCTGCTCCTATGTTCGCCTATGCCGACGATGCCGCATCGCTGAACTTCTCCAGCTTCATGGGCGCAGTCAAGTTCACGCTCTCCGGCAAGGGCAACATCGGCTCTCTCACCCTGGACGACGCCAATGCCAACAACATCATGTCCGGCAACGTGACCATCAATCCCAAGTCCGGCAAGGTGACGTTCAAGAACGGTTCTTCCAGCAAGCACTCCATCTCCTACAAGTTCGCCAGCAAGCTCGAGCTCGACAACAGCACCTCTCCCGAGATCGTCATCGAGATCCCTGCAGGCTGCCTTGAAGAAGGTGGCAGCATGACCCTCATCGACATGAACAACGCTCCTCTGGCAGTCATCGAGGTTCCCGGCAAGACCGTGGAGGCCGGCAAGACCGCAGACCTTGGCAAGCTTGAGTTCCAGGGCCAGAGCCAGACCATCGACCTGAGCGCCGCAGCATCCGCAAACTGCTACATCATCCCCGACATCGGCAACTACAAGTTCAAAGCCGTCAAGGGTAACAGCAGCGAGGCAGTCGCAGCCGCCAGCGTAGAGGTTCTCTGGGAGACCGACAACGTGCCCGAGGGAGAAGTTGCAGCAGGCAGCATCATTGCTTCCGCAGCACTGGCAGACGGTTATGTTGAGGTAGCAGTCGCAGAGCCGTTCCATCCTGGCAACGCCCTCATCGCAGCAAGGGACGGAGACGGCAACATCCTCTGGAGCTGGCATCTCTGGATTCCCGAGACTCCCGTGGAGGAAGTAGACGAGCCCGACCACATCTTCTGGAAGACCAACCTGCTCGACCGTAACCTCGGCGCCCTTATCGTACAGCCCGAGACTACCGGCGACGTGGCAACCTATGCCGCATACGGTCTGTTCTACGAGTGGGGCCGCAAGGATCCTATGACCGGTCCTTACGGAGTAGCCGGAGAGGGCATGGCAGATGTTACAAGAGACCAGCTCACCCTTGCCGAGTCCATCGCAAATCCTACCGAAATCGTCACCGGCAAGGTGGAAAACTACTGGAACGAAACCCTTGAAGCCCAGGCCCTGTTCTGGGACAACAACGGAGAGAAGACAATGTACGACCCGTGCCCTCCGGGATACAAGGTTCCTG
>JAFZXV010000086.1 GCA_017616595.1 Bacteroidales bacterium | reverse complement strand
CGTCATGGCTCCCATCTGCGAAGAGTGGCTCTGCCGGGGCATGGTGCTGCGCGGAATGCTTGCCCACGGCGCCAAACCGGCCGTGGCCATAGTGGTGTCGGCGCTGTTCTTCGCCGTCATCCACCTCAACCCCTGGCAGGCTGTGCCCGCATTCCTGCTTGGATGCCTGTTCGGATACGTCTACTACAAGACCGGCTCGCTCAAGCTCACCATGCTGATGCACTGCGTCAACAACACCTTCGCCATCATCGTCAGCCGCATACCCGGCTGGGAAGACATGGAATCCTGGAAAGATGTGGTGCCGCAAACACAGTATTGGATTCTGGTTGCAGCAACGGCTCTGCTCACCGCGCTGGTGGTACTTGCCTTCCGCAAGGTGGCCATCGTGCACGGCAACGGCAACTGCCAGCCGGTCCCCTCGATCTTTGAATCTGCAGACAGCGAATGAAAATCAGCTCCGGAATACTGTTTCCCGCCGCGGTAGTGTCCTTTACCGTTGCAGCGGCGCTGGGTCTCGGCTCGCCCGAGGTCCGGCAGTACAGCGTTCCGGAGCCGCTGTTCGTAACAGATACCGTCGTATACGTCCAGGACGCCTATAAGCTCAAGAGGGTCGGCAATCTGGAGGATATACGCATAGCGGACAGCCTCCTTGCAGACGTGCCGGACACTACGGCCGCCGAGGAGCCGCTTGACACCCTCCCCAAGCTCACAGCAAGGGACACCATCCACCCGCCGGAGTGGCTCCGCCTCACAGACCCCTGGCGCTACAAGTACTACGTGGCGCTCATAGACTCGCTCACGCACGTCATAGTGCGCGACTCGCTGCGCCATTCGAGCGACTCCCTCAAAATCCAGGCAGACACGCTTCTGGCGCGCATTCCGCCGGATTCCTTAGGCGCGTTTGCCCTTCGGGAGCACGCCAGGCTCGATTCCCTGGACTGGCGCAAGATAGACTCAGTGTACGTGGCGGACTCCACCCACGTGGCGGATTCCATCTTCCTTGCATGGTACAACTCGCTCAGCCGCAAGGAGCGCCGCGCCTATGACGAGAAGATGGCCCTGCCCGCCAAACTCGCCCGGCTGGACTCCATCCAGAAGGCAAAAGAGGCCCGTCAGGCCCTCAGGGACTCGCTGGAAGAGTTTACCCCTCGTATCCTCCTCACCTACGCCATCCCCGACTCGATGCAGTACAAGCGCATCATAGAATGGACGGTAGACCAGGATAACCACAACCTCAACGCGCACGAGCCGGATACGACGTACAACTATCACTTCAACGACTATCCAATCTTCCGCAACGACGTCAACGCCACCTGGCTCGGCGTGGCGGGCTCGCCGGCGCAGTACTACAACTTCTTCAACCGCACCAGCGACGAGAGGGTGCCGTTCTACGACGCGCAGGAGATGTGGTCTTTCTCTCCCCGCACCCTGCCCCACTACAATACCAAGACGCCGCATACGGAGCTCGCATATTACGGCACCATTCTGGCCGGAGACGAGAAGGAATCGGACAACCTCCACATCTTCACCACCCAGAACATCACGCCGGAACTCAATTTCGCGCTGACGTACGACCGCTTTGGCGGCGGCGGCATCCTGGAGAGCGAGACCACCACAAACAAGACCTTCGCCGCCCGCGTCAACTACCTCGGGCGCAAGTATCTGGCGCACTTCGGCTACATCTACAATATGGTAGACCGCAAGGAGAACGGCGGTATAACGGACCGCGCCTGGATCAGGGACACCACGGTGGAACCGCGCGAGATTCCCGTCAACCTCAGCGGTGCCTCATCAAAGATAGTCAAGCATACCTGGTTCCTTGAGCAGCAGTACCGCGTGCCCTTCGAGTTCATCAAGGACCTCCTGAACAGGCAGCAGGCAGACACTACCGTGCTCGCCCAGGCAGACTCCCTGACTATGGACGCAGAAGGCCTGGAGGATTATCCGGAAGACCCTGATTCCGAAGACGCTCCCGCCGCGGAAGAAGAGGCCTCCGAGCCCCTGGACACCCTGGACCGCAACGTCACCACGTTCTTCATAGGGCACAGCTCGGAATGGTCCAGATACGCCCGCAACTACACAGACAACATCACCAACCTCAAAGGGGCCGAGTACTATCACGACCTGTTCAACTACGGCAACGCCAGCTCCGACTCCCTTGGCACGATGAAGCTGGACAACAAGCTCTTCCTGCGCCTGCAGCCTTGGGGCAGCGAGTCCATAGTGTCCAGGATAGACGTGGGCGTTGGAGACGAGCTGCGCCATTACTTCGACTCCACCAGCCTGCGGCCCACCACGCACGCAGAGAACTCGTTCTACCTCTATACCGGCGCCCAGGGGCAGATCAGGAACTACTTCTACTGGGACGCCAAGGCCAAGGTCAACCTCCTCGGCTACAAGATAGGAGATACAGAGATAGAAGGAGGCGCCTCCTTCAACTTCTACCCGTTCCGCCGCGCCCGCAAGAGCCCCGTTACCGTGAGCGGCCGCTTTGGCAGCACCCTGCTCACGCCGGACTACTATACCCGCGTGCTCAACACCAACCACTACATGTGGCAGAACGACTTCGGCAAGATATCCACCACCACCATACGCGGCCGCATAGACGTGCCCCGCTGGAAACTCAGCGCAGACGTAGGATACGCCTTGCTGGCCAACAACATATGGTACGACACCCTCGGCTTCGTGCAGCAGAACGCAACGCCGATGAGCATCATCTCGGCATCCGTACGCAAAGAATTCGTGGCAGGGCCCATGCACTTCGACAACAGGGTCCTCTTCCAATACTCATCGCAGCCGGACATCGTCCCCCTGCCGCTGGTGGCGCTTAACCTCCGCTGGTATGTTCAGATTCCCGTCCAACCGGGGGTGATGACCATGCAGGTGGGTGCCAACGCATTCTACAACACCCAATGGTATGCGCCTGCCTGGAACCCTGCGCTCGGCGTATTCCAGGCGCAGAACCAGAATCTCTACGAGAACGGTCCCTTCTTCGACCTCTTCCTCAACATACAGTGGAAGCGCCTCTGCCTGTTCATCAAGTACCAGAACGTAGGGCGCGGCTGGCCGATGGAACGCAAGGATTACTTTACCGCAGACCGTTACATCTATACGATCGACGGCATGGAAGGTCTCAAGCTCGGAATGTTCTGGCCGTTCTACTTCTCTACAGACCGTCACGTAATGGGCCACTCAAGCGGTGGCGGCGGAGGCGGTTCCTCAATGTCCGGCGGTGGCAGATCCGGCGGTGGCGGCGGTTCGTCCAGATCTTCAAGACGCAACTGATGAAAGCCATCCGCACAGCTCTCGCCCTCCTCGCCCTCGCCTGCGCCCTTTCCTGCAACCGCGGCAGCGGCCCCTGGCACGACGGCACTCCCCTGCGAGGTGCCGTGAGCCTGCTGGGCAGCGATCCCGGCTCAGAGCTGCTCTGCGGCTACAACTACGAGCTCATCAGCAGATATGCCGGGCACTCCGGACGCACGGCGGAAATCCGCCTTGCAGCGCACAAGGAGGGCATTCTGGACTCCCTGCGCAACGGCACCCTGGACATAGTGTCCTTCCCCTGGCTGGACGCCATGGAAACCGATTCCACTCTCGTGCAGATAGAGGTCGACAGCTGCGGCATCTGGGTATTCTCCGCAGACCGCGCCGTAGAGGCAGAGAAAGCCGCCGAGTGGCTGCACGGGTTCCGAGCCAGGGCAGACTACCCCATCATCCGCCAGCCTTTCTTCGACATTTACAATCCCCTCACAAGGGTGAGCGCAGATTTCATATCGCCCTACGACTCGCTCCTGCGCGTTTATGCAGACACTCTGGACTGGGACTGGAAACTCCTTGCCGCCGTGGTTTACCAGGAATCCAAATTCCAGATAGAGGCGCGCTCCGCCCGCGGTGCCGCCGGGCTTATGCAGCTCCTGCCGGACACCGCACGCCATTTCGGCTGCAGCAACGTCCTCGATCCGGAGCAGAACATACGCGCCGGGGTCATGATGCTGCTTGCAGTGCGCGCACGCTACCTCAAGATTGCCGCCACGCCCGACGAGCTCACCAAATTCACGCTTGCCGGATACAACGCCGGCACCGGTCGCCTCAAAGACTGCCTCAACTATGCACGCCATCTGGGGGTCGACATTTCCCGATGGGAGAACATAGCGGCGGTAATCCCCGACATGCAGCACGATTCCATAGCCGCCCTGGACACCATCAAGTACGGGCGCTTCCCCGGCGGGGCGGAAACCGTTTCCTACGTGCGCAAGGTGCGCAGATTCTACGACCGATATACCCACATCTGCGAATGAAAGCCCAGGCGTTCATAGCGTCGAGGCTCCGTTTCAAGGGCCGGCTGGCAGTCGTTGCGATTGCGGTATCGTTCTTTGTGATGATAATCTCGCTGGCCATTTCCGCCGGCTTCCGCTCAGAGATACGCCGCGGCATCTCCGAGATGTCCGGCGACATCCGCCTTTCCGGGTCCGAGGAGCCCATAGACGCCCGTCCGTCTTATATCGATAAGCTCGAAGGTCTCCCCAGCGTACGGAGCATCATCCCCGTTATCTGGAAGCCCGGCATAGTCAAGGGGCCGGACGACATA
Organism: Bacteroidales bacterium; assembly: GCA_017616595.1. Lineage (GTDB taxonomy): Bacteria > Bacteroidota > Bacteroidia > Bacteroidales > UBA932 > Cryptobacteroides. The sequence goes on along the minus strand of JAFZXV010000086.1, from coordinate 4,421 downwards.
AGCGGCGTGCTGGTCAAGGGCGTGCCCATGCCGGACAGCTGCTCACTGCAGGCACGGATTCCCTCACGCCTTGCCGCCAAGCTGCAACTCTCTGTGGGAGACGACTTTACCGCATGGTTCATAGAAGACAAGGTCCGCGCCCGCCGATTTGCCGTAAGCGGCATCTACGAGAGCGTAATAGACTCGGACGAGACGCTCACCGTGCTCGTGCCCCTGGCCGACATGCAGCGCCTCTGCGGCTGGGAAGACTCGCAGGCCGGCGCCCTTGAAGTACTCCTGAAGAATCCCGACGCCGCCGACGCCGCCGCCTTTGAGATGAGCGTCCTCTCCTACGGCAACCACGGCCCGGAAGAAGACATCCTCAACGCAGCAACCGCCCGCGCACGCTATCCGCAGCTCTTCGACTGGCTGGACCTCATTGATGTCAACGTACTGGCAATCATACTGTTGATGATTGTGGTGGCGGGCTTCAACATGATTTCCGGCCTGCTCATACTGCTGTTCCGCAACATCAGCACCATAGGTATGCTCAAGAGCCTCGGAATGGGCAACCGCGCCATCGCCGGGGTGTTCCTGCGTGTGGCTGCGCGCATAGTTGCTGTGGGAATGTTCATCGGCAACGGCGCCGCCCTGCTGTTCTGCCTGCTTCAGGGGACCACGCACCTTATCAAGCTCAATCCGGCCAACTACTTCGTGTCGTTCGTGCCCGTGAGCGTCAACCCGGCTACCGTGCTGCTGGTAGACGCCCTTGCCTTCGGAGCGATTATGCTCCTCATGCTCATCCCCACCCTCTTCATTTCCCGCGTCGACCCGGCCCAGACCGTCCGCGTCAAGTAGCCCCCGATGCAAGATTTTGCATACCGATGGATTTAAAGGACATGAAAAAGCTATTTGCGTTTCTGCCGTTTTTCCTGTGCATCGCAGCATGCTACCCCAAGGACGATTATACGGGTGAGCCGTTCCTGCGGGAAGAATTCACCGTGAATGGCCAGCACTATTCCTGGGAAGATTGGGGATATCTGTACGGGGGACTCTTAGGGAAAAATTTCCAGCCGAATACGGAAGGCCAGGGCATTTCCGCAGAAAGCATCAACGATTCCCTCAGAATTGCGGTATTCCACCTTGAGACACCGCACATTACATACAACCTGACCAATTTCAGCTCCTTCTTTTATGACGGTCGGGTATATCAGTACCAGAAAGATACGCTCACGGGGTTCAGAAATGGCACTCCGCATATACAGAATCCTGTGAATGCGAGGATAGAAAGCGGCTGGTACAGTTTTACCCGACAGTGTGTCGAGCCCTACGACAGTTATGTCCTACGCTTTGAGTTCGACTGCATAGACGGTCAGGGCTGCATCGTCCAGGTCAGGGACGGAATAGTGGAGATGGGGAGGAGATTCGCCCTTCAGAAAGCCACTCCGGTTTATCCTTATATCGTTGTTGCCAATAAATGATGAGACGTCCGTTATTCAGAAGCATTTCATTCGTGGCGCTGGCTCTCTGCCTGTGCTCCTGCCTTATTCATATCGACCCGTCTCCCAGGTGGAAGGTATCCCTTAAGAACAACGGTGTCTTAAAGAGCATCAGCTCTATCTCGGACCCGTCTCCCGGTTCAAATGAGTATTCCCATCCGGAATTCTTCGTCAATATAGGAGACACCACGGTGTTCCGCTTCAACGACGAGATGGACGGCTTCAAATTGCAGTTCTGTACCACCGGGCCATTCGTTTACGGACAACGCTACGAATACAAAAAAGGAGAACGCTTCTTCGATGTGAGGTTCGACTGGCTATACCCCTCCGATGATTATTATGCCTCATCGGGTTGGATTACATTCAAAAAAAGTATTCGCGACGAGATACCGTATGTCGTTGAATTTGAGTTCGATATGGACAGCCAGACAAGCCCGTCCGCCAAAATCCGCAATGGCGTTTTTACAGTTTACGAAAAATCCGGGCCACGCACTACCGGGGCCGGCCTGACAGATAAAAAATGAGCACAGCAATGAGATACATACCGATTGTCGCAGTCTTGCTGCTCTTCATTTCCGCCTGTAAAACCAAGGACGACCCGGAAGACGCCGCGACTGGGAGCCCCATCCAGGACGGACTGTGCGGCATAGAGTATCGTATGGACGGAGAGGCGCCGTACGAATTGATCCTTAAGGAAACGCCCCTGCAGGATTACAGCTTCTACGCCCCTGCGTTCAGTTTTGTCAAAGGTCCGGGGGAAGACATGGTCGCAGCCTTCTCCTTCAACTCTTCCCAGTTCCGGTTCAACTTGAAGAGCACTATGGCCTACTTTATCAACCGGCGCGTCTATGAATTCACCGACGGGGATTCCATAATCCTCGGCGGAACGCCGCTGGCGGAAGGCAGGTTCGAGTTCCGCAAAGACAACGCACACAAGATAAGCGACTGGCATAGCACATATTCCACGTTTTACATCTTGTTCGAGGGAACCACGGCGGACGGTCGCCAGGTTTCCGGAGGCAGGATATGGTTTATGGAGTCTATGATACAGAATACCGGCGCCTCGATATACACCTACTTTGTCTATGCGTACTAGCCTCAAACGATTAATGCTTGCAGCATCTTTGATGTCGCTTTCTATCTGCTGTTCTTCGTGTCTGATCGAAACGGCCTGGCTGGTTGCAGACCACCTGGCCGAAGGAATCAAGTACCGCGTTACCCATTACGAGAACGAGCCTTATTATTCTGTCAGCTATACCGTGGACGGCGTCAAGGTCTATGAGGAATTCGGAGCCGACCTCATACAGGCATCCTTAAAGAAAGACGGGCAGGTATATGTTTTCAATTTCGATGCGGGAGATCCCGTTTTTCTGAATTTTTCAGTAAGGTCTTCCCTGGAGCCCTTCGTCCAGGGCATGACATATTCACCCACCAGCCTCGGCAGTGCCTACACCATGAACAAATACGGCCACTACTGCTACGACTCAGAGTTTGTGGCCTCTTTCGAAAAGGCAACGGCAGACAAATCCCAGAGCATCCTTGTAAAATTCTGGGGCAACTTCGACGATCCCGACACCGGAGAGACCATACGGATCCGGGACGGCTGCATAACCATCTTCAGGAATGCCGATGTGGGATATCACGACAGGGATGCTTATATCAGCGTAAAGAATTGAATCTGCCGGAAGTATGAAAAGGATTATCGCAGCACTGACAGTCTTCCTCCTGTTCCTGCAAGTCGCGCAGGCTCAGGAGTTTGTGGAGGAGCAAGCTGCCGCCGTTCAGTCCTTCCCCAGGAACGAGATCGGGCTTTCGGCCACCTTGGGCACGGATGTTCAGCTGATAGCCGTCCAGGGAAGCACACTTCTTTCGATAGTGAGTACGCTGTTAACCAACGAAACGTTTATTATCATTCCCATCTTGGTTCCGCTAAGCCTTGAGTATAATTTCTGGGCTACCGACAGGCTGGCCTTTGGCATCAGTCTGAACGCAGACACCGTGTCCGCCCTGCCATACGCGCTGTTGAGCAAAATCAGCATAATGCCCGATGTCAAATACAGATTGCTGTGCTCAGACGGCTTCAGCATGTATTCAAAGGCGGCTGTCGGCTATAAATGCATGTACTTAGGCGTACAGGAAGACGGCAAGATGAAGTATACGGAAATCCTCACTCCCATTCGCAGTGAGATGCAAGCCGAGATCGACGCTAATCCTTTTCGTATAACAAGATTTGCCACAAATGTCTTAGTTTCCCCCGTAGCCTGGCAGATATCCCCGCTATGCTTTGAAGTTAATACCGCGGCAAAGGGCCTCAGCTTCTACCTGGAACTGGGCATAGGCGTCCAGGGAGCCCTGAATCTTGGATTCAAGAAGATGTTCTGACCTTGCAATGATAAAACGACTGATTGCCGCGCTGCTTATCTCCGTCCCGCTCCTGCAAACCGCAAAGGCGCAAGACATCGCCACCCCGGAGATTTCTTTTCCCAGGAATGAGTTCAGCGTGTCGTGTACAGTTGGCTCGGGTTTACAGACAATAACATATTTAGGAAGTGAAGTGGCTTCTTATGTGTTGTCTGCAATCGCACTGTCATTCTCTCAGAAGCCCGTCATAATGATACCAATGTGCATCCCGAGCCTTTCGTTTGAATACGACCGATGGATCAACGAAAAGCTGGCAGTCGGAGGTATCATCAGCGCAGATGTGGTTTCTGCTTATATTCCCGATTGGCCGATATCCGTTACCGGCAATTTCAGCTTGCTGCCTGATGTTAAATATGTATGGCTAAACCTTGGAAAGGCAAAGTTATACGCCAAGGCCGCATTAGGCGTTACGCTCACGCTTCAGGGAGAATCCATTAACGATAACTTCCAGGTAACCGTCCTTCAGTCAAAGATTATAAACCAACTCAAAACAGACTCGTCATACTGGAAGGACTTGTTGTT
>JAFZXV010000085.1 GCA_017616595.1 Bacteroidales bacterium | reverse complement strand
GGTGGCCACCATGACAGCCTTGATCGTATGCATGCGGTTCTCGGCTTCGTCGAAGACGATGCTGTTGGGGCCTTCGAAGACTTCTTCCGTTACTTCTATGCCGTCCAGGCCGAACTTCTGGTAGACGTCCTCCCCTGCCTTGGTATCTCTGTTATGATAAGAGGGCAGGCAGTGCATGAACTTGCAGTTGGGGTTGCCGGTGCGCTCCATAAGCCTGGCGTTGACCTGATAGGGCATCAGCATGCCGATGCGCTCCTTCCAGACCTCGTCCGGCTCGCCCATCGACACCCAGATATCGGTGTAGATGAAGTCGCAGCCGCGCACGCCGGCGTCTACATCGTCGGTGATGGTAATGCGGGCGCCCGTCTCTGCGGCAATGCGCTTGCACTCCTCCACCAACTCAGCGGCAGGCTGCAGGGCCTTGGGCGATACGATGCGCACGTCCATTCCCATCTTGGCGCCGCCGACCAGCAGCGAGTTGCCCATATTGAAGCGGGCGTCGCCCAGATAGGCGTAGGACACCTGGTTCAGAGGCTTGCCTGCATGCTCACGCATGGTCAGGAAGTCTGCAAGAACCTGAGTGGGATGGAACTCGTTGGTGAGGCCGTTCCACACGGGCACGCCGGAGAACTCTGCCAGCTCCTCCACGGTCTTCTGCGCAAAGCCGCGGTACTCAATGCCGTCGTACATGCGCCCGAGCACGCGTGCGGTATCTTTCATAGTCTCCTTGATGCCGATCTGGCTGCCGGTGGGGCCGAGGTAGGTGACGTGCGCGCCCTGGTCGTAGGCTGCGGTCTCGAAGGCGCAGCGGGTGCGGGTTGATGTTTTCTCGAAGATGAGGGCGATGTTCTTGCCACGGAGGCGCTGCTGCTCTGTGCCGGTGTACTTGGCCTTCTTGAGGTCTGCTGCCAGGTCGAGCAGGAACTGGATTTCCCTGGGGCTGAAGTCGAGCAGCTTGAGGAAGCTGCGGTTTCTGAGATTGTATGCCATATTTTAAAAAAAATTATGCGATGATACGGGTGCCGCAGGTAGGATCGTCCAGCGCGGCGGCCTCTGTTATGATGCATTCGCTGCCGCCGGCCTCCACGAAGGCTATGCCCGCGCGGACCTTGGGCGCCATTGAGCCCTCGGCAAACTGGCCCTCGGCAAGGTAGCGCTTGGCGTCTGCCACCGTCATGATGCCGATGGCCTGCTGGTTCTCCTTGCGATAGTTGATGTAGACCTTGGGAACATCCGTGAGGATGTAGAACTCGTCTGCCTTCATGGTTACGGCGGCAAGGGCGCTTGCGAGGTCTTTGTCTATGACGGCCTCTACGCCCTTATGCCCCTCTGCCGTGGGCACCACGGGAATGCCGCCGCCACCCACGGTGATGACTATATGGCCCTCGCGCGCAAGTTGCTCCACGATGTCTATATTGCTGATTTTAACCGGTTTGGGAGACGCCACCACCTTGCGCCAGCCAAGGCCGCGAGGGTCTTGCCTGTAGACAGATGGCCGATCGGAGTCGGCCATGACGGTAACGGTGTCGCCCTTGCCGTCATACCCAGCCATGACGGTAACGGTGTCACTATTGCCGTCATACCCGGCCAGACCGGGTATCTCTTTGTAGTACGGCCCCACGAACTTGGTGGGGTTCTTGAACATAGGGTCGTCTGCAGCCACCTCAACGCGGGTGACTATGGACACGATGTGGCGGTCTATCCCGGCCTCCTTGAGCACTTTCTCAAGGGCGGTCTCTATGAGGTAGGCGATGGATCCCTGGGTTTCTGCGCCGCAGAAGTCCATGGGCATGGCGGGCAGGCCGAATTCCTTGCGGCCGGCCTCGTGCTGCAGCATCACGTTGCCCACCTGAGGGCCGTTGCCGTGCCCGATTACGAGGTCGTAGCCCCTCTCCAGCAGGTGCCGCAGCTGGCGGCAGGTGCATTCTACGTTTTCCGACTGCTCTTCAATAAAGCCTTTCTGGCCGGCGCGCAGCAGGGCGTTGCCGCCAAAGGCCACCATTGCAAGTTTGTTGTTCATAATCTTAGTCTCTTCTTAAAGGTAATGTGGAACAGCGCAGGAGACCTCCCATCTTGGAAATCTCGCGGTAGGGAACGGTTTCCACCGTCATTCCCCAAACGTCGCGCAGATGCTGCCCAAGGCGGGTGAAGTGCTCCTCAATGACTACTATATCTTCCGATATGGAGAAGATGTTGGAATTCATCCAGTACATCTCTTCAAGCGTGAGCTCGAATACGTTCTCCGGCCCGAACAGCTCAACCAGGTGCATGGCGTCCCGGGGGTTCATGAAGCCGGGCTTGTAAATGATGCACTTGTCACGCCCTACGGGCATAAAGGTGCAGTCCAGATGGAGGATACCCTCGTACGGGTCTGTATCGCTTTTGCGGAGGTTGAGGGGGATGATGCGCTTGTTGGGGAAAATCATGCGCAGGTAATCCACCGCCAGGCGGTTGGTGCGGGCGGTCTTGACATCAGAATAATCCGGGAAGTTGTACTGCCCCAGGAAAATGTAGTCTCCGTACAGCACGACGTCTCCGCCCTCGACGTGTACCGTCTCCGGCAGGTTGTATATCTGCTTGTAGTGGATCTGCTTGTATATGCGTTCGTAGGCGTCTATCTCTTCCTGACGGTCGGGAATGACGTTGGCGACAATGATCTTGTCGTCTATTACAAAGCCTACGTCGCGGGCGAATACCTGGTTGCAGTCGCGCACGAGTTCAGGCCTGTAAACCTTGACGTCGTATTTGTGAAGGATGTCTTCGAAGGCGTTCATCTCTTTTACGATGTCGCCTTCCTCAGGATATACCCCGTTGAGGACGGACTCGTAGGACTTGCTGTCGAAGGTATCTTCCAGCCTGGGGGTGGGACCGTTGGAATACGGCAAGCCAAGCACGACTTCGCGAAGACGGGCGGTTTCTGATTTTACGTTCAGTGTCATATGGCGGTTAGCTTTAGTGCGGACACAAAGATAGCCAAGAACGACCAAATAAGCAAGCCTATTGCATTTGCAGAGTCTATGGTTTAACTTTGCAATATGTGTGTTAAAAAGATAGCCCTGCTGTTTGCGCTTGCGCTGTGCGCGGCCTGCAGCTCCCCCGTTGAACGCTATACGGATTGGCTGTACGGATCCATGCCCCTGCCGGACAGCCTGCAATACTCCCGCAGCTGGTGGGAGGCCAACGTAGCCAAGACCCTGGAAGTAAGGAAAACCATGGCCTGGGGCATCCCTGAGCGGGAATTCCGCCACTTCGTTCTCTCCCTGCGTGTCAATAACGAGACCTTGGACGACTTCCGTCTGGAGTATGCCGACACCCTCTGCAGGAGGGTCAAGGGCATGACGATTTCCGACGCCGCCCTGGAAATCAACCACTGGTGCCACGAGCAGGCTACCTACCAGCCGTCCGACGCCCGCACGAGCGCGCCCATGGCCACCGTGCGCCGCGGCGTGGGCAGGTGCGGAGAGGAGTCGGTGCTGGCAGTGGCGGCGCTGCGG
>JAFZXV010000084.1 GCA_017616595.1 Bacteroidales bacterium | reverse complement strand
CTGGGGACCTTCCCCGCGGAAATGGCCCATGGTGGCCCTGAGAGGCTCAGTGGCTGGGGAAGGTGTCGATGGAGTTTGGGGAAGGTCTACTTTTCCCCCTGGGGACCTTCCCCGCGAGAATGGCCCCTGACGGCCCTGGGAGGCACAATGGTTGGGGAAGGTCAGGACTTGTTTTTGAGACCTTCCCCATTTTGGTGTGGGACCTTCCCCGCGGAAATGGCCCCTGGTGGCCCTGGGTGGCACAAGTGCCGGGGAAGGTGCCGGTGGTGTTTGGGGAAGGTCTGCTTTTCCCCCAGGGGACCTTCCCCACAGGAATGGCCTCTGGCGGCCCTGGGTGGCACAATTGCCGGGGAAGGTCAAGACGTTTTTATTAGACCTTCCCCACTCCCGGGTACGAAAAGGCCTGGGAATGGAGTAGTTTTTTCTTATCTTTGCTATCGTTATGAAATCTTCCTTTGGACCCCATTGCCTGGCTGTTGCTTTTGCTGTGTTGACAGCCTTTTTCGGATGCACGCCAGAAGAGCAGGAGATACCTGTTTCCGCCATCACGCTTAGCCCGTCGTTCTTGGAACTCACGGTAGGGGAAAGCGCCACTCTCTCGGCGCTCGTTTCTCCGTCCGACGCCACGGACAAGACCATCGTCTGGTCGTCTGATGCCCCCGGAGTCGCTTCGGTGCAGGATGGAATAGTCATGGCGGTCGATGCCGGCAGTACCCGTATCACCGCAGCCAGCAGGGACGGCTCAGTAAAGGCGTACTGTCCCGTCAGCGTGAGGGAAAAGGATAGCCCCGTCGATCCGCCTGTAGATCCTGTCGACCCGCCGGTGGACCCCGTAGACCCCCCTGTCGGTCCCACCGAGGTCGCGGTTACCGGTATCACGTTGTCGGAAAGCACCGTGAACATTTACGTCAACCAAAGCATAACCCTGGTTGCCACCGTGGAGCCGGCAGACGCTACCAACAAGAATGTCTCCTGGACATCGAGTTCCGCTTCTAATGCCACGGTGGATGAGAAAGGTACGGTTACCGGACTTAACAAGGGAACCGCAACCATAACCGCAACGACCGAAGACGGAGGTTTTACGGCGGAGTGCAAGGTTATAGTCAATCATATCTATCCCACCAAACTCACTATAGTGGCTCCGGACGGTGTAGATCCGGACACCGGAATCGTAGCCGGCGAGAGTTTCCGCCTGAAGGTGGTGTTCGAACCGGAGGATGCTACATACAGGCAGGTCGATTGGGAAAGCATGCCGACAGCTTATGCCACTTATACCGCCGTTGCCGACGACGAGATTGAAGTCCAGCCCCTTAAGCCTGGCAAGGCACTGGTCAAGATAGCAAACAACCCCGGACTTGTTGCATACTGGCCGGGGCCGGATAAGGATGCGCGTTTTACCATCAATTACGCCCCTGCTCAGGCTGTAGTCTTTGAACAGTCGGAGATTACTCTCGGGTACTATACCGGCAAAGCGGATTCGGAAAAGAACTTTGGCAGCTTGTCCGCAAAAGTCTTGCCCGAGGAGTTTGCCAAACAAGAACTTGAATGGTGGTCGGACGACCCCGGAATCTTTGAGATACTCTACACCAACGGCAAGACAACATGTTATTACCTTGTAAAGGGTGTGGGAACCACAACCGTACATGCCCGGTCCGCATCCTGCCCCGACGTGCAGGGTGACTGTATAGTCAATATTACTGATGAGCGCATTTATGTTCAGTCTATAGAACTGAGCAGCACTTATTTGCAGCGTGCGCCCGGCTCGCAGTTCGATCTTAAGGCAACGATATATCCCGACAACGTAAATTATTACGATTTTGAATGGCAGTTTGATGAGGAATCCCTGCTTATCTACAATGGCACCAGCCAATATCCGCCTTCATTGCGGGCCGCACCGCTGAAAGTCGGAACAATGCCCATCAGGCTCGTAGACAAAATCAGCGGTATAAGTGCAGAATGCCAAATCGAGGTTACCTACAAGAATCCGGCAGGGTATTACCATTGGGTGGATCTGGGTCTGAGCGTCCTGTGGGCCAAGTATAATTATTGGTCTGGTTTCTACCCGGGCATCAGTACGCGGTACCCTCCTGCAAACGACCGTTGGACATACCTTGCATTCGGGGAGTTTGAGGGAAAGGAGGATTATTCAGAGGCTACCTATATTTACAAGACGTCCTACCAGCTGTGGGACCTGATGGGTGAGGATGGTTGCCTGAAGCGCAAATATGACGTAATGTCCCAGTATTCGGGCAACTCGCAATGGAGACTGCCCAGCTCGGAAGAGTGGCAGGAACTGTACGATGGCTGCACGTGGGAGCCGGTGACCGTGGACGGCGTCACGGGAATGCAGGGCACCAGCAAGATTAACGGCGAAACCATATTCTTGCCATATGCCGGAAGAATGAATGGTAAGAAAGTCGAGTATGAATCTTACGACGGGTTCTACTGGAGCAGGACCATGAACCAGGATGCCACGCCTGACAGGGTAAACATCTATCGCCAATACAAGAACGGATCTTACGACATTGGGATGGATATCCAAAATTACGTCAATTTCCAAGGCTTCACTGTCCGCGGCGTCCTGCCTAAAGTATACAACGAGTAGCTGAAAAAGGCGCACCATCCGCGGACGGTGCGCCTTTTAACTAATTGGTCTTCAATCCTTAAAGGTTGGGGTTCTCTTTCTTCCAGTCTTTGACGGGAGGGACGATGCCGAGGGAGATGATTTCTTCCCTCATCTCGCAGAGGTGCTCATAGGAGGCGCGGAGGTCTGCCATTTCCTGAGGGGTGCCCTCGGGGTCTGTGTAGTGCACGCCGTCTTTGTCTATGACGGTGGGCATTGCCATGAAGACGTTCTCGAAGCCGAGCTTGGGAGCGTTAACAAAGCAGCCTGCGGGCCAGAGGAACTCCTGGCCGCCCATTGCAGCCTCGATCATCTTGACTGCCTGGTATGCAGGGCTCTGGAAGGAGCTGCGTCCGCGGAGCTTGATTATCTTGGAGCCGCCCTGGACTGTGTTGAACTTGATTTCCGCCCATTTATCTGTGCTGACGTTCATGCCGGCAAGAGGCTCGCCGTCTATGAGGGCCTTGCTGCCGAAGACTGCCATTGCCTCTCCGTGGCCGCCATAGGTATAGGCTCCGGTAACCTTGCACTGCTGTACGCCGAACTCGGTGGCGAGAGCCTCCTGGAGACGGGTGCTGTCCAGCGCTGCGAGCGAGGTGAGCTGATTGGGCTTGAGGCCTGAGTGGATGAGGGCCGTGAGGGCGGTGACGTCTGCGGGGTTGAAGATTACCACCACGTGCTTGACGTCGGGGCAGAACTTCTTGATGTGGTCTCCGAACTCGGCTGCGATCTGGCAGTTGCCTTTGAGGAGGTCTTCGCGGGTCATGCCGTCTTTGCGGGGTGCGCCGCCGGAAGAGACGATATACTTGGCTCCGGTAAACGCCACTGCGGGATCTGTGGTCCAGGAGATATTGGCTCCCTCGAATGCACAATGGTACATTTCTTCCGCAACGCCGTAAACGCCGGGCTCGTAGATGTCGTACAGGCAGATGTTGGGGGTAAGGCCGAGCATGAGCGCGGTCTGGGCCATATTGGAACCGATCATTCCACCGGCACCTACAATGGTCAACTTCTCGTTAGTCAGATACTTCATATCGAAAATAATAAATAGTTCCTTATCTGCTGCTTCGGCCTCTGCTCCGGGAGCCTTCTGTCCTGGTTTAATGGCTCCCGGAGCAGAGGCCGAAGCAGCTACAAAATTACAAAATTTCTTGCATTATAAAAAAATCATTATCTTTGCCGTGTTATAAACCTTTTATGGCACTTTATCTACAGAAAGATCTCGACGACGACTATCACTCGCGCATAGGCGTCTGGCAAATAACAGAGTCCGAGGCCGAGCTTCGCGCACTCACATCCATCCCCTCCGACGAACTGGAGGAAATATCATACATAAAGAGCGAATCCGTACGCAAGCAGAAGCTTGCCGTGCGTGCACTTCTTGACGTAATGTTCGAAGAGAAGGTTTACCTGAGCCATCACGACAACGGCAAGCCCTACATAGAGAACAACGCCATCAATATCAGCATCACCCATACAGACAAGTACGTTGCCATCATCCTCAACGACGTAGACGAGGTGGGCATAGACTGCGAGTCGCTGGACCGCGACTTCTCCGCCGTAGAGAAGAAAGCCCTCTCGGAAGACGAGATAGACGAGCTGGACGACGACGCAGACGACCGCCGCACCCAACTCGCCATCTACTGGTGCGCCAAAGAGGCCGTCTACAAGAAGATGAGCCAGTACCACGTAGACTTTGCCGAGCAGATAGAGATAGAAGACGTACGCCCCCGCGAGGAGGGCGAGCTGGACGCCACCTTCATCAACAAAGACGGCTACGAAGAAGAGCTGAAATTGGAGTACATGACCTTCGACCGTCACGTCCTGGTCTGGGTCACGGGCGAGGAATAGCCTACTTTCTAAGCCATTTTTCCGGATCCTGCGGTTCCTTCCCCTTCCATAACTGGAAGTGGAGCTGTGTCTCGTCGCCTATCGTGGCGACGTGCCCCAGCACCTGCCCGGTCTTGACTTTGTCTCCAGCCTTGACGCCTACGCTGCCAAGCTTGCAGTAGAATGTGAAGTACTCTCCGTGCTGCACCAGGATGCACTGGTTGTACCCCGGAATCACCACGATCTGCTTTACGGTACCGTTGAAGACAGCCTTGACGGGGCCGTCCGGGTCCATTGCAACGCCAACACCGTTGTTGAACGGCATCTCCACCTTGGTGTAGACGGGATGCTGATGGCGCCCGAAGTGGCTTACAACGCGCCCCTCCGCCGGCCACGGCAATTTGCCCTTGTTGGCGGAGAATTCCTTCGAGAGGGCCTCGTCCACCTTGGTGGATGTCTTCTTGCCGCCGGCCTTGCCTCCCTTCTTGCCGGAGCCTCCGCCGTCCATCTCGGCGGCGATGAGCCGCTCGATCTCCCGGTTCAGGACCTCGACCTCTTTGCGTTTGGCGCTCAGCTGGTTAAGGTATTTCTTGCGGTCGTTCTGGAGCTGCGATACGAGTGCCCGCGAGCGCTCCTCCTCCCGGTGCAGCTTCTCCACCTCGGCGGCGCGGGAGTCGCGCACGCGGCGGGCGTCGGAGCGGAGCTGCTCGAGCCGGGTCCGCATCACATCAAGGGTGTCGCGTTCCCTCTTGAGCCGCCGCCCCTGCATGTTGAGCTCGCCCGACAGGTGCCTCAGATATCCGTATCGACGTACGCCCTGGCCGATATTCTCGCTCGCGAGGATGTACATATACCATTTGCGGGCGTCTCTGTTGCGGTAGGCGTTGCGCACCAGGGCCTCGTAGCGGCTGGTCATGGTGTCTATGCGGCTGGTGAGGCTGTCCACCTTCATCCGGCAGAGGCGCACGCTGTCCGTGAGGATGCGGAGCTCACGCTCGCTCTCCTGCAGCAGCTCGCGGCGCGTGGCCGACTGGGCGCGGAGGAGGCTGAGCTGGCTCGCGGCGCTGCTCTCTTTGTTGCGGGTGGAGTTGAGCTGCTGCTCCAGGATGCGGATATCCCGCTCCAGGCGGGCCTTGCGGTCTCTCGTGCGGGAGAGGTTCTGGGCCGGGGCGGGCATTGCGCACAGGAGTGCGAGCAGGAGCGGAACTATCGTACGGAGGGCTTTCATTGCTTCTTGTTTTCTGCCAGGGTGCGGTAATAGGTGGCCAGGTCGTCCTCGCCCAACGCTTTGAGTACCAGGGAGAAGTGCATCAGCACCACGGCGCTGTCCTTGCCGCCGTAAAGCATGGCGTGCTTGAAGTAGGGCTTGGCCTGCCTCGCCTTGCCGCGCAGGAAGAGTATCCAGCCGTAGGTGTCGAGGTACGTGGCGTTGTCGGGCTCGGCGTCGATGGTTTTCTTGCTCATCTTCTCCGCCTTGCACAGGCGCTTGCCCTGCTGGCTGAGGAAGTATGCGTAGTTGTTGAGCACGGGGCAGTAGTCCGGCGCCAGCTTGAGCGCCTGCTCGTAGGTCTTGTAGGCCTGGCGCACGTTGCCGGCGTGATATTGGGTGTCTCCGATCACGGACATCCAGGTTACCACCTGCGACGTATCGTCTTTCTGGAGCTCGATGAGGCGCTCGCATTCCTCGATTACGGTGGCGTCGTTGCCGAGCGAGTTGGCTATCTCCATCCGGAGCTGATGCGCCTGCACGCTGGCGGGCTCGGCCTCGGTAAAGCGGAGCATCAGGGTGTCCATCTGCGGCAGCAGGGCGTTGAAGGTACGGCGGTCGAAGTTGCCGAGGGCCCCCATCAGCGCACGGTATTTCATTTCCTCGTCGGCATCCTCCGCCTGCACGAGCTCCTCCAGGGTGGCGAAGAATGAGCGGTAGTCGCGCTTCATCCTGTAGGCGTCGGCCATTAGCGCGAGGGTGTAGGAATTGCGGAAGCGGGCGGGATTGGCGATGGCGAGGCCCTCGAAGAGCTCGCCGGCCTTGGCTGCCTCGCCGGTGCTGATGTAGAGGTTGGCGAGAGTCTCCCGGTACCACAGGTTGGACGGGTCGAGGGCGGATGCCTTCTCGAAGCGGGCAACGGTGCCGGGCACGTCGCGCCGGGCGTAGCTGCACAGGCCGAGGTAGTATTGCACGGCGGCATCTTGCGTGCCGATGCGGTCCAGCGAGTCCAGGATGGCGGCGGCGGGGCCGATTTCTCCGGCCTCAAGCAGGGTGACGGCGTCCAGCACGGAATTTTCCATGGCGATGCGGGCCGGGTCCGGCTCTCCGTCGGGAATGGCCTCCAGAGCCGGCCTGACGCTGTTTTGGGCGGCTGAGACGCCGGGCAGCAAGGCTGCTGCAAGGCACATACTGAGCAGGAGTTTTCTCATTCCGTTACAAAATTATTGATTTTTTGCCTATTTTCGCAAACTGTTTTACGGTTTGAAGTTTTTTTGAGACCCGATGCAACTTTTTGCCGACAACTCGCATCTTAATTCCTGGATAGCCAAAGCCAAGGAAGGCGACAGACGTGCACAAAAAGCCATCTACGACGCTCTCTCCGGCAAAATGTATGCCGTCTGCCTGCGCTATATGTCAGACCGCATCACCGCCGAAGATGTGCTCCAGGAAGGGTTTGTAACGCTGTTCGCTAAACTTGACACCTACTCGGGGGAGGGTTCCTTCGAGGGCTGGGCCAGGAAGATCTTTGTCAACACTGCACTGATGAGTCTCAGAAAGAACGACGTACTCAAAGAAAGCACAGACGTAGACACCGCCTGGAACGTGTCGAGTGAGGCCCCGTCCGCCATTCAGCAAATCACCTACAAAGAGCTGAGCAAGGCAATATCGGAGCTTCCCGCCGGGTTCAGGACGGTTTTCAATATGTATGTGGTGGAGGGTTACTCCCATGCAGAAATCGCGGAGTGCCTGGGGATTTCAGAGACTACATCCCGCTCCCAGCTTCTGAGAGCCCGTGCAATGTTGCAGTCAAAGATCAAAAAATGATATAAAGATGCAAGACAATTGGCAAGAATTCGACCGACAGCTAAAGTCGGTGCTGCAAGACGCCGAGGTTAAAGCCCCCCGGCGTGTGTGGCGTGCCGTGTCTGCGCGTCTCCGCTCGGCCGAGGCCGCTGCGGCGTGGTGGATGTGGGCGGTGCCCGCATTTGCCGCCGCCGCGCTCGTGGCAGGGTTGTTCTTCGCCTTCAATGGCGGCAACGCCCCTGCAGACCCGGCCCAAAGCATTATTGTAGCTCAGGTTAACACAGATGCGGCCCCCGCCGCAACCGAGATCGAGCCTTCCGCCGCAGAGCCCGTTGAGGCAATGGCTGTGGAGGCCCCGTCTGCACCCCGCGCCCGCAAGGCGCTCGTCGCGTACGTTCCGTCTGCAGCAGAGCAGCCTGCCGTGGCGGAATCCGCTCCGGAGTCTGTTCCGGAATCCGTACAGGAGACCGTTCCCGCCGAGTCAGCTCAGGCAGAAGAGACGGTCATCCCCGCTACAACATCTTCAGAGAGCAGCCCCGAGGCAATAGCCGCCCAGTGGGCCGCCCTGGAGCAGGAAGACGCCAGAATCAGCACCAACGCCGTTAAATTCAGCGGCCTGTATGCCCAGGGAGGCGTAGGAGGCAACGATTCCAATATCTCCTACGGCGGCACAGGCATCAGCAAGATGGCTCCCGGCGCAGGATCGCCCGACGCCGGAATAGGTGAGGTAGGTTCCTCCACTTACGGAGTGCCCTTCACCGTAGGAGTTGGCGCCCGCTTCCACGTCGCGCCCAAGCTTTCGCTCGGCAGCGGCCTGGAGTACTCCCTCCTTACCCGCACCTTCAACGGCTCGTATTCAGACAGTTACACCGGCGGTATATACCACGCCGTCCAGTACGTGGGCATTCCGGTCAACGCCTATTACGACCTTCTTACAACCCGGGACAACCTCCTCAACCTTTACGCCTGGGGCGGCGGTTCCGCAGAGGTTTGCGTCTCCAACCAGTACCGCCTGATGTCCGGCCCCGGCACGGTGGTCAAAGACGCCGCAGGAGCCATGCAGTTCTCTGCAGCACTTGGCATTGGCGTAGAAATCCCGCTCGGAGGCAAGCTCTCCCTGTACTTAGACCCGGCAGTCCGTTACTACTTCCACGGCAACCAGCCCAAGTCTCTGCGCACAGACAAGCCGTTCATGTTCAACTTCGATGCGGGTTTGAGATTTAATTTGTAATTTTATTCGTACATTTGCACCCTGGATTCCGAAAGGATCCGGGGTTTTATTTTTTTATCGGGGTGTGGCGCAGTTGGTAGCGCATCTGGTTTGGGACCAGAGGGTCGCATGTTCGAGTCATGTCACCCCGACTTAAGAGCTCTTACGAGCTCTTTTTTTGTCGGGGTCCCCAGGGGGAAAAATAGACCTTCCCCAAACGCCATCAACACCTTCCCCAGCCACTGTGCCTCCCAGTGCCACCAGAGGCCATTCTCGTGGGGAAGGTCCCCAGGGGGGAAAGCAGACCTTCCCCAAATACCATCGACACCTTCCCCAACCATTGTGCCTCCCAGTGCTGTCAGAGGCCATTCTCGTGGGGAAGGTCCCCAGGGGGGAAAGCAGACCTTCCCCAAATACCATCGACACCTTCCCCAGCCATTGTGCCTCCCAGTGCTGTCAGAGGCCATTCTCGTGGGGAAGGTCCCACACCAAAATGGGGAAGGTCTAAAAATAACGTCTTGACCTTCCCCAGCAGTTGTACTTCACAGTGTCGTCAGAGGCCATTCCCGTGGGGAAGGTCCCCAGGGGGAAAAGTAGACCTTCCCCAAACTCCATCGACACCTTCCCCAGCCACTGAGCCTCTCAGGGCCACCATGG
>JAFZXV010000083.1 GCA_017616595.1 Bacteroidales bacterium | reverse complement strand
CGATGTGGAAGCGTTTGCAGTGGCGCATCCCGATATGAACTTCGTGTCCGGCGTATGTACGCCCCTATGCCTGCTGGATACAGCGCCTTATCCGCACATACGCTTTTCCTGGTGCAGCACAGACTTCAGCCGCCGCCCGGTAGCCATCAACTACAGGGGCGACGTGAGATTCTGCAACCATTCGCCATACGTTCTTGGCAATATCTACGAGCGCCCCATAGGAGAGATTCTCTCCGACCCCGCCGTCAACGCCCGCTATTCCGAGATCCCGGACAGATGCAAAGACTGCGCAATGCTGAGCCGCTGCAACGGAGGCTGCCGTGCCGCCTCCGAGCAAGTCTACGGCACCTTCGGGAAAGAAGACCCGATTCTAGAGCAAAGAAATCAGTAAATACAGGAAGTGCGCAATGATTCCTGCGCAGAGGCCGGCGATTGTGTGGGCGCCGAGGGCCTTTGAGATGGCTTTGCGGAAGCCGAGGGTGTCCAGCATGGCGGTATGGGTGGAGAGGAAGCCGCTCCAGCACATTCCGATGGCGGTGAAGACGGCGATGGCGTTGCCGTCCAGTATGCCGGCCTCGTTGAAGGTGGGCAGGAGGCCGAGGGCAGCGCCCACGGCGCCGAGGGCCGTCATCGGGAATGCGATGAGCCTCATGTCCTGGAAGCCGAACAGCCATTCGAATACCCAATGTATCTTGCCCGCAAGCCATGGCAGGATGGGTACACCCTGATTGGCTGCGCCGGTATAGCCTTCCGCGCCGGTGCCGAAGGTAATCAGGATTACCATCGTTGTGATGATGAGCACGCCCGGGATGATGGCAAGACCCAGCTCCACACCGTTTTTGCCACCGTCCAGGATGGCGTTGAGGAAGCGCAGGAACACGCTGTCCTTGGGCTTTTGCTCTTCTTCTGCAAGCTCCTCGACCGGGCCCTCGTACACAGGTGCGTCAAGCTCGGGGAAGGCCTTGAGGCAGCTGCGCTGCATGATGCGTGTGGAGATGATGGAGCCGCAGAAGGCGCCGGCAAGTCCCACGAGCGCACCGACCGCCTGTCCGAAGCCTATCATCGTGATGATGACCACGAAACCCATTCCGAACGCGGTGCCGAAGTTGGTCAGGGACAGCAGCTGATACTTCTTGAAATAAGAAGAGAACTTCTTGTCTTTGGCAAAGGATATGATGGCGGGGTTGTCCGACAGGAAAGTCATCAGGCCGCCGAGGGCCGCAACGCCCGGCAGGTTGTAAAGGGGCTTCATAAGAGGGCGCAGGATGCGCTCGAGCAGAGAAACCACGCCGAATTCCGACATAAGCTTGGAGAGCGCTCCGGTGAGCACGGTAATGCCCATAAGGTAGAACACGGTGTTGAGCAACAGGTTGTGGGCCGTGTTCATTATGGTATTGAGCATGTTGCCGCTGCCCATATAATGGCCAAGGGGGACGAAAACGGCCACCATGAGGGCCAGGAAAACAAGAGCCTCGATTATGGATCGGCGTTTGTTGTTGGTAAGGTTCTTACGTGTCATTGCGGTCAGTTGGTGCTGCGAATTTAACACAATTCCCAGACTTTTTTATTATCTTGGCGGTGTTTTTTAAACCATACCGATGAATTGCATCTTAGCTTTGCTCATCGGGGCCGCCCTGCTGGGGGCTCCGTCAGACAGCACAGATACCGTATATATTGACGACGCGACCCCGCTCGTCAAAGCCGAATTCCGTAATCTTGCCCGCATGCTGGCCATATCGCCCGGATACGTGCCCACTTCGGGCAACGACTTCGAGCTCATCACCTCCGGCAAACACTACGGCGAGCTCCTCTACAACGACTTCCGCGGAGCTCAGAACCTCATAGAGCTGGAACTCTTCCTCTTTGGCCAGGACGATGACGGAGCCGAGGCGCGGGATATCCTGTTCGAGAGAATCAAAGAGGGCGTAGAGGTGCGCTATACGCACGACAACTTCGGCAACTTCTTCGACAATATCTTTGACGGCCGAAAGGTCTTTACCGGCTATTACACCAACCTGGCCAAGGGCGGATTCAATATGCGCAACTTTGCCAAATGGTGGAGAATGGACCCGACGTTCACATCTCCGGGCAACCGCAACCACCGCAAAATCAACATTATAGACAAGAAGGTGGCATACACCGGCGGCATGAACATCACAGAGGGCAGCATCTCCGGATGGGGAGACGCCCACCTGCGCATCACCGGCCCGGCGGTGCAGTGCCTCCGCAGCATCCTCCTCCTCAACTGGAACGACCTCGCCACCAGGAAGTCTGAAATAGAAAAGTTGGATATCAATCTCGGCGGCAGCCCGGTTCCGGGCGGCAAGATCCTCCAGGTAGTGCCCGACGGGGCGGACCAGCCGGCCTACATGGCCGAGGACGCCATGGTGTGGGTGCTTGATCACGCCCGCGAGTACGTCTGGTTTGAAACTCCGTACTTCCTGCCCACCAGATCGCTCACCAACGCCCTTAAACGTGCCGCCGGCAGGGGCGTCGACGTGCGCGTCATCATCCCCACAGACAGCGACTTGCCGGCTCTCGACCCCGCCTTCCGCTCCTGCCTGGAAGAGTGCGTCAAAGGCGGCGTCAACATAATGTACCGCAGGCCCCCGTTCAACCACAGCAAGACCTTCCTCTGCGACGACTATCTCACCTGCGTAGGCTCCACCAACCTTGATAAACTCAGCCTCAAGCGCCTCTACGAGGTAAACGTCTATATCTACGACCAAGAAACAGCCCTTCAGCGCAAGGCCTATCTCATAGACGCCCAGGAGGGTGCCACCCCTGTAGACCAGGCCATGTTCGACACCTGGGACGGCAGCGAACGCTTCAAGCAATTCATTTTCGGCTTCGCCAGCCCCTGGCTGTAACGTCCGGGAATAAAACAGAGAATCGGGAACATAACAGCCAGTTTTGTTCCCGATTCTGTTTCACTGAGCCTTTCAGCCGTTAATCTTTCACCGCCGCCAGCGCCTCGCGCACTTTGGCCTCTATCTCATCGCAGAGCTCGGGGTTGTCTTTGAGGAGCTGTTTTACGCTGGCAAGACCCTGTGCGAGCTTTTCTCCATTGTAGCTGAACCATGAGCCGCTCTTGTGGATGATGTCGAACTCGATTGCGAGGTCTGCGATCTCTGCCACGTGCGAGATGCCCTCGCCGTACACGATGTCGAACTCGGCCTTCTTGAAGGGAGGGGCCATCTTGTTCTTGACCACCTTTACGCGGGTGCGGTTGCCGGTGGCCTCGTCTCCGTCTTTGAGCTGGGTGGTGCGCCTCACGTCTATACGCACGGATGCGTAGAACTTGAGGGCGTTGCCGCCGGTGGTAGTCTCAGGGTTGCCGAACATGATGCCGATCTTCTCTCGCAACTGGTTGATGAAGATGCAGCAAGTGTTTGTTTTTGAGATGTTTGCGGTGAGCTTACGGAGAGCCTGGCTCATGAGGCGGGCCTGGAGGCCTACCTTGTTGTCTCCCATTTCTCCTTCTATCTCAGCCTTGGGGGTGAGGGCCGCTACGGAGTCTATGACTACTATGTCAATTGCACCGCTGCGGATGAGGTTGTCTGCGATTTCCAGAGCCTGCTCGCCATTGTCGGGCTGGGAAATCAGCAGGGTTTCGAGATTGACGCCCAGCGCCTGGGCATAGCTGCGGTCGAACGCGTGCTCGGCATCTATCATTGCCGCAATGCCGCCCATCTTCTGGGCCTCTGCGATTGCGTGGATGGCGAGAGTCGTCTTACCGCTGGACTCGGGGCCGTAAATCTCGATGATGCGGCCGCGGGGGTAACCACCGATGCCGAGTGCATGGTCGAGGGCTACGGAGCCGCTCGGAATTACCTGGACATCCCATTGTGGCTGATCTCCCAGCTTCATAATCGTGCCCTTTCCGAAATCTTTTTCGATCTTGTCGATCGTGGCCTGCAATGCCTTGAGTTTGGCGGCATTGACGTCGGAGGCCTGTGTTTCAATTTCTTTAGCCATAACGTGTGGTTTTAAAATGTTAGCT
>JAFZXV010000082.1 GCA_017616595.1 Bacteroidales bacterium | reverse complement strand
AGGTCGCAGTAAACCATCGAGTCGCAGCGCACCTGGATGTCGCGCCGGAAGATCTTTACTTTGCCCACGGCGTCCGCAAAGCCGTAGCGCGTGGTGTCCGGCAACTCGACGGGTGCGGCTACGGTATCTTCCTGTGCCGTGTAGCCGAGGCCGGAGGTGTCCATTGCCGCGGGGGCAAAGCCGAGGCTGTCGCTGACGGCAAGGCTGTCGGAGACGGCGAGGCTGTCCTGCACGGCAGGGGCGTCTGCAGAGGCAAGGCTGTCCGGCATAGAAGGCTTCTTGGGGCCGGGCTGTTGCGGGCCGGCGGCATCGCCCTTAGGGGCTCCGGGGCCTCCTGCGGGCTTCTGGGCGCCGTCTTTCTTGGCTCCGCCTTTGCCGGCTCCGCCCTTCGGCGCTCCGGGGCCGCCTTGCTTGTTACCTTCTTCGGAAGCTGCGGCGGCAGCCTTTGCGGCCTTCTCCCGGAATTGCTGGACGGCGTCTGTAAGGATGTCGTTCAGACGGTCTTTGCTGGCCTTGAGGGTGCTCTCCGGAATGTCGCAGAAGCGTGTCTGCTGGTAAGACATCCTGTCTGCACCTATGTAGATGGTATCACGCTTGCCTTCTTCTTCCGTAAAGAGCGCCACTGCGGCGTTGCGGGTGAGGGTTACCTTGCGGAGGGTGTCTTCGTAGTGGATGCGGTCTGCAACTGCGGAAACCTCCCGGAGGGTGTCCTGCACCTGCCCGTTGCCCAGGAGCAGAAGGTCTCCGGGGAATTGGTAGTAGTACAGGGAATCGCCCCAGAACTCCTGCTCGTTGGTAAGACCGTGTACGTTATCGGTAAAGAAAAAAGTCTCCCGCGCCCGGTTGTACCAGCCCTCGTTGGCAGAAAGCATGTTGTCTCCGCGCCAGAAGCTGATGTAGCTCGGGAAAACTGCCTTCTCTTCCTCCGAATAGTAGAACAGCATGCTCGTGCGCATGAAGATGGAGTCTGTGAACATGTTCACCTCGTCCTGGAAGGTAAAGGCCTTGGTGGCGGAGTTGTAGTTGCCGGAGCGGCTCTCTATGAGCTGGCCGTCCTCGTCGCGCATCGCGGCGCCGCCGGTAAAGACGGCAATGCTGTCTTTGGTGTTGTAGTCGAGGTTGCGGGTGCGGAGGAGGTTGCGCTTCTTGTTCTGCAGCTGCACAAGGGTGCCGCGGAACTGCGCCAAGTCGCTGTCTATCAGGTAGTCAAGCTTATCTGCGGTAAGGATGGTCTCGTCCTGGATGACCTTTACGTGCCCCACGCAGTTGATAATCTTGTTGTCTACGTTCCAGAGCGCGGAATCGCTTATGAGATAGGTGCCGTTATGCAGGAAGGTAGAGGAAATCGCTTTGCGGAACTGCTGGCCGTTCTTCTCGAACTGCTCTATGTAATCGGCCTTCATCAGGCGCACATAGTCGTCGTCCTCCTCGCCTTTGGGGCGGGCGGAGACGCTCAGCGCGATTACGGGAATAAGCGCAAGGAGCAGTTTCAGTCTTTTGCGAATTTGCTTTTCCATCCGTCGAGCTCGAATTCACAATCCTGGAACAGCGGATCGATCTTGATGTACGTAACCTCTATCTTGTCTTTGATGAACTTGTCTATTGCCTCCGCCTGCTTGGCGCTGCGCACCTCTCCCAGCAGCTCGGTGTAGTCTCTCTCGAAGCTTGCGGTGTGCGCCGGAATGATGCTGTCCAGGCGGATTATCTTGTAAACCAGGTTGCCGTCGCGTCCCTCGTTGTCCAGAGATTCTATAGGGTCAGAGATGTCTCCTGGCTGCATATCCTTGAGGGCTGCGTAGTCTTGCGGCTTGATCTGGTCTATCTCAAAGTAGGCGCTGCCGGTGCCGGGGTCTGCCATCTGGCCGCCGTTGGTGCGGGTCGCAGGGTCTTCTGAATAGAAGCGTGCCGCCAGCTCAAAGGAGATCAGGGTGTCCTGGATGGCGGTCTTGAGGCTGTCCAGCTTCTTGAAGGCGCGGTCTCTGTCTTCCGAGGTGTAGCGGGGCTTGAGCAGGATGTGGCGGGCGTTGAACATATCGCCCTTCTTCTCAAGCACTTCTATGATGTGGAAGCCGTCCGGCGTCTCCACTATCTGGGAGATTGCGCCCTTCTTGAGAGACATAGCGGCGTCTGCAAACTGGGGCCAGAAGATAGACTTGGAGGCCATTCCGAGCTCTCCGCCCTTGCGTGCGCTGCCCGGGTCTTCCGAGTACAGACGGGCCAGGGTGGAGAATTTCTCTCCGTTTATGATGCGCTCGCGGATGTTCAGCAGACGCTCCTTGACTGCAAGGGCCGCGGCCTCGCGGTCTGGGTACATGCAGATATGGCTCATCTTGTACTTGATGGGCACGATGGGCAGACGGTCTACCGACGACGAGTCTATGTACTGCTTAACGTCGTATGGCGTAACTTCCGGGATTGCCTTTGCTATCTCCTGCTGCTCCTGCTGGGTGAGGGTGCTTTCTTCTATCTGCTTGTGCCACTCCTGGCGGAGCTTGTACAGCGGCTTGCGGAAATAAGCCTCAACGCCCTCGTCTCCTCCGAGTGCCGTGCGCACCTGGTCCATCTGCTGGCTGAGCTGGGCCTCCACCATTTCCTGGTTTACGGTGAGCGAGTCCAGCCTGGACTGCATCAGGAAGAGCTTGGCCTTCATCATATTCTCCAGCAGTTCGCATCGGATGTTACGGTCCGAGGCGTATCCGCGTGCGCTCATCATCTGCACTTCATTCTCTATGTCGGAGAGGGTGATGAGCTCGCCTCCCACTATGGCCACCGACTTGTCCACCACGCCCTGATACTTCTGGGCACGGGTGGCAAACGGGGCAGCAAGCAGCATAGCCGCAAGACAGATTGTGACTTTGATTCTCATTTCGGGTTGCTAGGGTAGCAAAGCTTGTTCCAAACTACTTTCCGGCAATGTGCTTTTCCCAAGCCCATGCGGAGGCGAGGGTCTCGTCCACTGTGCGGACGGCCTTCCAGCCGAGCTTTTTCTCCGCCAGCGACGGGTCTGCCCATACGGCGGTTACGTCTCCTGGACGGCGTGGAGCGATGCGGTAGTTGAGTTTGAGGCCGTTGACGCGCTCGAAGGAGTTGACGAGCTCGAGAACGGAAACGGGGCGGCCTGTGCCGATATTGAAGATCTCGTACGGATCGTCCATCTTGCCTTCCACCATGCGGGTGACGGCGCAGACGTGGGCCTTGGCGAGGTCGGTAATGTCTATGTAGTCGCGCAGGCAGGTGCCGTCGGGAGTGGGGTAGTCGTCGCCAAAGATGCTGAGGCACTCACGCTTGCCGATGGCGGTCTGGGTGATGAAGGGCACGAGGTTGTTGGGGATGCCGCGGGGCAGCTCGCCGATGAGGGCGCTGGGGTGTGCGCCGATGGGGTTGAAGTAGCACAGGGCGATGCCGTGCAGGCCGTAGGCGGCTACGCAATCGCGCAGGAAGTCCTCGCACATCTGCTTGGTGTTGCCGTAGGGCGATGTGGCGGGCTTGCGGGGGGACTGCTCGGTAACCGGGGTCTCGTCGGGCTCGCCGTACACGGTGGCGGATGAGGAGAAGAGCACGTTGGTGCCATGGGCCT
>JAFZXV010000006.1 GCA_017616595.1 Bacteroidales bacterium | reverse complement strand
TCCGTCGGCTCCTACCTTGAACCAGAACGGCGCGGAGTCAAGGTCGAAGACGTCGTCCAGCACCGGGGAGTAGCAGTAGTTCCAGCCGGGGAGCGAGGGCGGGGGAGTGTGCCCGAAGCACAGGGCGATGTGCTCTCCGCTCTCGTCGGCAAGGGACCGCAGGGCTCCTACGCAGGTTGCGCAGTCGAGGTTTGTAACCAGGAAGACGGTTTCTTTGCCGGGCTCCCAGAACACCGGCATATGGTCCGAGCCGTGGAATGGCGGCAGGATGCAATCGTCGCCCTTGAGGTTGAGTTTGTCTTTGGCGGCAAGCTCCAGTATAGGGGCGCATTCGTCGGCCGACATTATGCCGTCGGACGCGAATCTGTTTGCCACATGCTCCATTAGGACGGGATTGCGGCAGGGAGAGAGCAGGGAATGGAAAGACATCACGAGCCACTCGGAGTAGACGTAGTAGCTGACTTCGTCTGCCTTGAGCTTCTCAAAGAGGGCGTCCAGCCCTGCGACGGCATCTTTCTCGGGGGCCTTAACCAGAAGCTCCGCAAAGCGCGCAAAGCGGTCTTCGGAGCTGGCAAAATTAGACTCGGTAACGGTGACGTCCACCTTGTCCCAATAGTTGCGTACGTTGTTGCCGCATCCGGCAAGCAGTATCGTAAGTGCCGCAAGGGCGCAGAATGCAGTTGCTCTCATTATAACTCGAACAGTTTGTTATATCCTGTGGATGAATCAAATACGCCTCTGTTGGCCATGGCGATGCAATACTCGGCCCGGCCGGGCAGGAGAGGGTCTTCCAGGAGAAGGTACAGCGTACCCTTTGCCGATGACGGCGTAAAGGACGCCTCGATCTGGTTGTAGCCGCTATGCCAGGTGCGGGGGTCTGAACCAGTCGGAAACTCCTGCTTCTCTCCGGAGTCGGAAACCCATACGAGGCTGGCGTTCCTGGGGTTCATAGGAGCCGCAAAGCCGCTGTTGTAGAAACGGATGGTAACGTCGCACTTCTTGCCGGCGGCAAAATCCTTGGAATAATAAAGGTCTTTGAGCACAAGGCGATAGCCCATGCGGGCGGCAATCTGGTTGTAGCAGCCGCTGGACTTCCATCTGCTGGTGACTCCCTGGTGGTAGTCGTTGTTGAGGTATGTCCAGTGGTAGTCTTCCAGGTCTTTGAGGGTGGCCTCGCAGACGCAGTAGTCGGACAGGCCGCAGGTCTCTCCGCCCATTATCGTGTAGCGGGTGTCTGCCTTCCAGAAGGCGCGGTCCTGCTTTTCGTTGTCGAAGGTGCCATAGTCGTCGGCCGATGCGCCAAAGCAGTCGTTGTGGCCAGCTAGGCGCGATTTGGCGCTGCCGTCGTGCGCGGTTGCTGCCGTGAGCGTATCCTGCACCGTCAATCCGTACATCCTCATCTTGAACTGGGGCGTGCGGAGCTGGATCTGGCGCGATGCGGGCAGGGCGTCGAGCAATGCCTCGGTGAGCTGCTTGCGGGGCTGGTAGTCGGCGTCCGACTTGGGGCTGAAGACAAAGTGTGTGGTGTAGTACCACTCGCCCCAGGAGCCCACGAAGCCGGCCTGAAGAACGAATATCACGTCTTCGTTCTTCTGCAGCAGGGGCTTGAGCTGCTCTACGTGACGCAGCACCACAGACACCTCGGGGTCCATTTCTTCCCCGTCGGAGTGGTAGTCTCTGTAGGCAAAGCGCAGGATGCACTTGGAGCCTCCCTCGCGCAGGGCGTCCATGGTGTCCTGGATCTTCTTGAGGAAGGCCTCGGAGATGTCTCCCTTCATGAAGTCGGTGAGGTAGAAGCCGATGTACCAGAGAGTGTGGCCGGCAAGGCGCTGGGCCTTGACTTCCGACGCCTTGAGAGGGTCGGAAGAAGACTTGAAGTCCCTGGACCTGTAGATGCCGCGCTCGGGGTTGGTAACCTGCTCGTCGAGTTCTTCGAACGTTACCTTGGTGCCGTCCAGCTCAGGCAATTGCCCGCTGGGGGCGGTGAGGCCGGGGGAGAAGGATTCCGGCAGCACGGTAAACCCGACCTCCTCGTGCACGGCGGGATAGGTGGAGTCTGCCTCCTGGTCGAAGATAATCTTTACAGGTGTTTCCGCTGCCGGAGCCTTGGCTTCTACACGGTACTGGCGTTTTGCCACCAAATACACGGCTGCGCCGGCCGTATTCGAAGACTTGAAGCTGATGGCGCCGGAAGACTTTGTGGAGACCTTGAGGATAAAGGTGGTATAAGCGTTGACTGTGGTCCCGGGCAGCCCGCTCACGGAGAACTCAGGGTCCGGAGTTTCCGGATCCTTGGGCCCCTCCGGGCTGCTGGGCTTGCAGGCAAGAAGCAGAAGTATGCCGGCAAGGCAGTACAGACAGCGTTTCATATGCTACAGCGTAAAGGTGTGCAGCTTATTGTAACCGGTGCTGTCGTCCCAAACGCCTGCGTTTGCAAGACGGATAGCGAACCTGGAATTGTCTTTGAGTTTGGAGCAAGGGTCGGGGAGATGCAGCCAAAGGGTGCAGTTTCCCGAAATGCCCGAGGGGAGTTTGACCGTCTGGTCCAGCGTAGTGGTCTGACCGGGCATCCAGAAACGGGGGTCGGATTCCACCGGCCAGGTCTGAAGAACCTTGCCTGCCGCATCTGTGAGCACCAGGAATGCGTCGCGCGGGTTCATCGGGGAGGCGAATCCCTGATTCTCTATGTTCAGCACCACGCGCATGTCCGCTCCGGCGGCAGGGGATTTGGAGAAGTAGGAGTCTGTGAGTGCAAGGCGATAGCCGAGGCGGCGCTGGATTTCTTCCATGCAGCCCTCGGAGCGCCAGCGGGCCAGAACGGCGGTGTGATAACCGTTGTTCAGGTAGGTAAAGTGATTGGCGGCCATGTCGCTGATTACGCCGCGTGCGGCCGCGTTGTCTGGCTGCTGCTCGCAGTGGCAGAAAGCGGAAAGGCCGCAGGTTTCTCCGCCCATGATGGTGTAGGCAGATTCGGCCTCCCAGTAGGTGCGGTCAAGTTTGCCGCTGTAGGTGCCTGTGTCGTTGGAACTGGCAAGGTAGCAGTCGTTATGACCGCCCAGGCGGGCCTTGGTGGTAGGCTGATGAGCAGTTGCGCGGGTGATGGTGTCTGCCAGGCCCCATTCGTATAGTTTCTTCTTGTACGCAGGTGTGCGGAGTTCCACCTGACGTTCTGCAGGGAGGGCGTCCAAAAGGGCGTCCACAAGTTTCTTGCG
Organism: Bacteroidales bacterium; assembly: GCA_017616595.1. GTDB lineage: Bacteria > Bacteroidota > Bacteroidia > Bacteroidales > UBA932 > Cryptobacteroides. Next base: position 9,129 of record JAFZXV010000006.1, on the reverse strand, counting down.
GTCCGAGCTGGCGTTGAAGTGGTCTGTGTAGTACCACTCTCCCCAGCTGCCGATGAATCCTGCCTGAAGCACGAATATCACGTCGTAATACTCCTGCAGGATTGGTTTGAGCTGCGCTACGTGGCGCATAACCTGATCTACGCTTGCGTCCCAAGGCTTGTCTTTCTCGTCCATTCCGTTGGAATAGGCAAAGCGGAGCACGCATTTGGCGCCGCAGTCGCGAAGGGCCTGGAAGTCGGTGCGGATGAGTTGGAGATACTCTTCGGCTATGTCTGACTCTACGTAGTCGCCGATGTGGAATTCCAGCAGCAGGAGCGTACGCGCAGACTTGCGGCCGGCCTCGATTGCGGTGTTGCTTACAGGGCGGCTCGAGGCGCTCATAACCTCCACGCCGGAATAGAAACCACGCTCAGGGTTTGGGAAAATTTCGTCTGTGGCCTCGTAGCTGACCTTCTGCAGGCCTGCGGCATCAAACGGATCCTTGGGTGTGCAGGACAGGGCCAGCAGGCAGAGAGCGCTTGCGCTTATGATGCTGATTCTTCTCACGTTATTAATTTTTTAAAGCCATAGGCAGACCCGCGGTTGCGGGCTGCCTATGGTTATCAAACAAAACAAAGATTATTTAACGGTAACAACCTTGAGGGAAGGAACATTGCCGGAAGGGTTGTCGTCGGTAACCTCGCCGTTAGGCAGATAGCCAACGGTGTCCCAGCTCTGCTGGATGTCGAAGCCGATGGAGAACTCGTCTGCGATGGTTCCGAGAGGATAGAGCTCACGGACGATCTGAAGCTCGTACTTGCCGTTTACGCCGGCGCCGCTGCAGATACCGGAACCTGCGTCAAGGACTGCAGGATCGCTCCATTCCCAGCCGCTGCCGTTGGCCTCGCCTACCCACTGATACACACCGGGATCGTAGGAGTCGATGTCGGTACCGTTGGTGAGGAAGCCCTCGAAGCAAGCCTCTGTGCATGCGTCGGACCACTGGTCGCCGAATCCGCCGGTGTCGGCCTTGCCGTCGGCGTTAAGATAGATGTGGAAAGGAACGTGCTCTACGTCAAGCTCCCACTCGATCTGCTCGGTGTCCCACTCGAAATAGACAAAAATGAAAGCCTTGTCGGCATAGACCTTGACGAGCTTGAGAGCGTCGTGCTTGGAACCCTCTACGTTCTTTGCGGTGTAAACCTTGGAAGCGTCGAGCTTGGCCCAGTCGTCGAACTTGCCGTCGCAGGTGATAGGCTGTACGTACTCCTCAACCTTAGGATCGTCTCCGCCGGGGTTGTTGGGGTCGTCGGTGTTGGTGGGCTTGCAGGCGATGAGTGCCAGGGCTGCAAATGCCATCAGAACAAAAACTTTTTTCATTTCTAAAATAAATTAAAGGGTTAATATGAAGGTGTGTGTTTATCTTTCGTTCTGCGGAATTCCGCTGGAGTTGATCTCGTCCAGAGGGATGAGCAGGGCGATGCGCTTGTCGTTGGGCTGCATGACTTCCCAGTCGTGGCAACCTACGAAGCGGCGGTCCATAGGGAGCTTGTTGCGGAAGACGTCGAACATGCGGTGACCCTCGTAGCAGAGCTCGAGGCGGCGCTCGGCAAGCACGCAGTCAAGGACATCCTTGTAGCCGCGCTCCTTGATGTTGGCGGCGGTCATGAGGGCGTCGCCGCTGAGGCCGGCACGCTTGCGGATGGTGTTCACGTCTTCAAGGGCCTTGGCGTCCTGACCCTTCTTGGCGTAAGCCTCGGCACGGTTGAGGACAACCTCGCCCCAGCGCAGGAACACGGGGGATGTCATCATAGGCAGACCGTCCTGATAGCTGAACTTGGAGCAATAGTAGATGGTGTAGTCACCGCCCATGTTGTTACGTACGCCCTTGGAGCGGGTGAAGTCGGGACGGATGAACACGCGGGCCTTGCCGTCTATCTTCTCTCCGGGGAAGCCGGATGCATTCACATAATACTCTGTGTAGGTATTTACGGTCTCGGGCACTGCCTTGTAGCTCTTGCCGTCGTATTTGAAGTCTACGGAGCCGTCGTCGTTCATGGTGCAGCCTACTGCAAAGCCGTCGGAACGGGCTTTGGTGGTCTCGTTGACCTTGATGGGAAGGACAACTGCAACCTTGTCGCCGGGCTTGACCACGGGGATGCCCTCGGGATGCTCGGGCATATGGATGTAGGCCTCGAAGCGCTTGTCTTCCGGATAGCGGCGGAACATGTCGAACAGATTGTCGTTCATGTAGTGCTCGCCCCAGCCGTTGCCGTCCTTGATGTACATGGAGGCGATGGATGCCTCGGCGTGCTCGCCGGCCCAGTCGTCATTCTCGTCCAGGCGGATGCACCAGATGGTCTCGGGATGGTTGTAGGTGTGGGTGGGGTAGTCTGCGTAATCGTAGCCGGAGGTGACTGCAGAAGGGGCGTGGGCCATGAGCTCGTCGCACTCCTTGATGCATTCGTCGTTCTTGTCCATATAAAGGTATACGCGGGCAAGGAGTGCGGTTGCGGCGTCAAGGGTCACATAGCACTTCTCCGAGCCGGATACGCGCTCTTTCTCTCCGATGGCAAGGAACTTCTTTGCCTCGATGAGGTCGTTGACTACTGCATCGTAGATCTCTCCCACGGTGGCGCGGCTGGTGGTGGAGATGTCCAGGCCCTGGCGGAGCACGACGCCGGGATTGTCGCGGCCCTGTGCGTAAGGCATCGCGAAGAGGGTTACCAGGTGGAAGTGGGCGATTGCGCGGAAGAAGTAGTTCTCTCCGAGCAGATGGTCGCTCAGTGCGGTTGCGCCGGGCTCGATAGCCTCGATGTTGGAGTTGGCTGCGTTGATGATCTTGTAGGCCATCCACCAGGTGTAGTAAATGTTCTTGGTGGTGGGATCCTCAGCGTACATGTAGGCGTCGGTGAAGGGGTCTTCGGACTTGCCGGAAACGGTTACGTTGTCTCCCCTGAGCTCTGAGAGCTGGAAGTAGTGGCGGATATAGTAGTTGCCGCTTTCTCCGCCGCTCTGGCCTTTGTATGCGATTCTGTCTTTAAACAGGGAATAGATGCCGTCGGTGGTATAGACAGCAGACGAAGGGTTCTCTGCGAGCTGCGAGGACGTCATTGAATCCGAAGAATAGAAGTCCATGTTGCAGGCTGCAAGCAGCAGTGCGAGAATGCTCAGTGCAAATATCTTTTTCATATCTGTAGCCATTAGAATTTGATGTCAATACCAAGTACGACGGAGAGAGGCACGGGATAGTTGCTCGAATACAGACCGGCGTGGTGGTAGGTGTCGCCGTCGAGACGGACCTCAGGGTCCATACCGGAGAAACGGGAGGCGGTGAAGATGTTGTCGCCGGATACGTAAACGCGGGCGCCGGCCATCTTGATATTCTGCAGGACGCTCTCGGGCAGGTCGTAGGAGAGGGTGACGTTCCTGAGACGGAAGAAGGAACCGTCTTCCAGGTAACGTGAAGAGGTGCCGTTGGCGCCGTCGGAGCGGGCTGCCAGGAGGGCAGGGTGGGTTGCCACGTCGCCGGGCTTGGTCCAGCGGCTCCAGCCGAGGCCGTTGTCTATGGACATCTGGTTGAGGCCGGTGTAAGCACCGTCGGCATCCATCTGCTCACGGTTCTTGTTGTAGATCATGTTGCCTACAACAAAGTTGCCGTTGGCGCTGAGGGTGAATCCCTTCCATGTGAAGCCGGTGTTGACGCCGCCGCTGAACAGAGGGGAAGCAACACCCACGATCTGCTGGGTTGCCTGGTTGAGGTTGTTGACGATCTCTACGCTGCCGTCCTCGTTGATCTTCTCCCACTGGGGAAGACCGTTCTCGGGATTGACTCCGGCCCACTTGGGCATGTACCAGCTGTAGACGTCCTGGCCCTCACGGATAATCTGGTTGACGTCGCCGCGGTTCATCACGATGTCTGCATGTTCGGGCAGCTCAAGGACGCGGTTCTGGTTGAAGCCGAGGTTTATGCCTGCGGTCCAGACAAAGTCCTTGGTGTTGATGATGGCGCCGTCTGCGGCAAACTCAACACCCATGTTGCGGACCTTGCCGACGTTGTCCATCACTGCAAAGAATCCGGTGGAAGGAGACATGGGAGACTCGAGAAGTATCCTGCTGTTGATGGTGTGGTAGAGGTCTACGGTGATGTTCCAGTTGTTGAGGAGGGTGGCGTCTACGCCGAGGCTGGCCATGTACGCCTCTTCCCAACCGAGGTTGTAGTTGGCCATACGCTCGAGGATAGCGGTGGTCTTGCCGTTATACTTGGCGCTGAGGGAGAAGGTGTCCTGATACTGGAATGCGGGGATGTTGTCGTTACCGGTCTTTCCGTAACCGCCGCGCAGCTTGAGGAAGGTGAGGGTCTTGTTGCCCTGCAGGAAGTCTTCCTTGGAGATGATCCAGGCTGCAGATGCGCCGGGGAAGAAACCGCCGCGGTTGAGGGGGCCGAACTTATAGCTCTCGTCGTAGCGGAGGGAGGCCGTTACCACGTATTTGCCGAGGTAGGAGTACTGGAGCTGGCTGAGCACTGCCCATGAACGGGATTTGGCGTCGCTGCCGCTCACACCGCTCATGATGGTGTTGGACAGGGACCTCTGGCCGATGGGGAACTGCTTGCCGCTCGCTCCCATGCTGCGGGAGTAGCCCTCGCCGTATTCCCAGCCGACTATTGCGGAGGCGTCGTGGTCTCCGAAGGTCTTGTGGAACTTGGCTATGTCTGTGGTGCCCCAGCCGTTCCACTCGCTGTCTGAGTTTTCGAGGCTGCCGCCTGAACCGATGCCGTCGTAGGTGCGGGGATCTGCGTAGTACTCGTAGTAGGAGTTGGAGGAGCTGTAGCGGTTAGTGGAGGTGAGGGTCAGCCAGTCGGTGGGATTCCAGACGAGCTGCAGGTCTCCGGTTACGTCCTCGCCGTGGCCCTTGGAATAGTTGAGGGACTCGCTGTGAAGGATGTTGGAAGGGTTCTGGGTCCACCAGGGGCCGCCGTTGTCGGGACGTGTCTTGCCTTCCATGTAGATGTACTCATCGGTTACGTTGCCGTTCTCGTCGATGACGTAGGGGATATCCCAAGGCATTGCGTAATAAGCATACTCAAGAGTACGCCAGGAAGACTGGCTCTGGTCGTTGGTCTTGGTGTAGCTTGCGCGGATGTGCACGGTGAGGTTGTCCGTGATGGGGGTGGAGAGGTTGAGGCGGGCGGCCGTCCTTGCGTAGTTGGTGTTGATGAGGGTACCTTTCTCGTTGTAGTGGTCTACGCTGGCGTAGTAGTTGACCTTGCCTGCCTTGCCGGAAGCCGATGCGAAGTAGTTCTGGACCACACCGAGCTTGAAGCAGTTGTTAACCCAGTCGAAATCCTGGTCGAGCAGTGTCGTGGGGTATTTGATCTTCACGAGTGCGGGCGAGAACATGGAGGTGGTGTAGTCGTAAAGCTCCTGGGAGTTCATGGGGCGGAAGCGGCCCGTAAGGGCTTTCTTGATACCGCCGCTGGCCTTGAACTCGACCTGGGTCTTGTCCTGCATGCCGCTCTTGGTGGTAACCACGATGACACCGCCTGCTGCAGCTGCACCGTAGAGTGCGGTTGCGGAAGCGTCCTTGAGCACGGTGATGGTCTCGATGTCGTTGGGGTTGAAGGAGCCGCCTGCCACGCCGTCGACGACGTACAGAGGGCCTGCGCCTGCGGTGATGGAACCTGTACCGCGGATACGGATGTCTGCGGAGGAACCGGGCTGGCCGGAACCGTTCATTACCACAACGCCGGCTACCTTGCCCTGGAGCATGTTACCGACATCCGGGGTGGAGACGTCGCGGAGCTTCTCTCCGCTCATGGAGACGACGGAGCTGGAGAGCTCGGCCTTCTTCTGCGTGGTGTAACCAAGCACGACGACCTCTTCGAGGACCGTGGTGTCGGGGTTGAGCTGGATGTCGATGCGTGTCTGGTCGCCGACGGTTACGCTGACGGACTGGTATCCGAGCGAGGAGAAGGTAATTACGGCGTTCCCGGGAACCGAGATGACGTAATTGCCGTCGTAGTCCGTAACCGTACCGCCGCCGGTGGAAGGCACCACGCCGGCTCCGATTACAGGCTCGCCCGTGGAGGCGTCGGTCACGGTACCGGAGACGGAATGGGTCTGAGCGGACACCGTTACTGAGAGCGCCAGCGATGCCAGCACTGCCAGAATGCGAATGGGTGTTAGTTTCATTGGGTTGTTCGGTTATAATTGGTTGTTACAGTAAATCGTTGAGACCTATGAGGTTGAATGCACGGAAGTACTTGTCCATGTCGCGCTCTATGCGGCCGAGGACCACCTCTTCTGCGTCTATGCCAAGACGGCCGAGGTTGTCGTACAGGAAGCCGCGGGCGGCAAGCGTGCGGGGCTGCTGCCAGATGTAGCGGCAGCAGGTTGCGATGATCCAGTCCTGGCGCTCCGGGGTGAGCTCGCCCAGGTCTTTGCCGAGTTCGTCTTCGTGGAGCCACTTTTCCCAGCGGTGGGAATCGTGCACCTCGGCGAGGAGGGTGTTGCGCATGTTGGAGAGCACGGCGACCTTGCCTTCAGCCTCGAGCTTCTTCTCAAGCTGCTCGAGTTCGCACAGGGCCCTGTATTCGCTCATGGTGAATTCGGGGCCTACGTTTGCTGCGCCCATGCCGCAGAGAGGGTATTCCTCGGGGTTAGCTACATCATCGGTGTAGTGACCTTTGATGTAGCTACCCAGAGGACGGACTTTCGCGGTGAGACGACGCGCGACTACAGGGTCGAAAACGGTGGTATCGAGATCGGTACCGACCTTTCCGACTATGAAGCACGGCCAGACGTCCGGAAGTCCTGCACCAATTAACCCTTTTTGCAGCTCGTCAATGAATGTATCGAATGTTGTCTCATCTGCCAAACCTCCGTGGACCTCCTCGGTGCCCACCTCGTAAGAGATGGCGGGAAGCCCTTTTTCTTTTCTGAATCTCTCAACGTGAGAGATAAGCTCCACGGTGCGTGCGGCAACCACGTGGATGTCTATAATTTCTCCCTTGGGGACGTTGATGTCTACCGTTGGGTCTACGTGTATAAGGTCGTAGCCGGCGAGGACCGCGGCCTCGAACGACTTCTTGACGCCGTTCATGGCGTCTTCCGTAGACCATTTCTCAGTGCGCTGCTTGTCTTTGAGCCAGGGGCCGCCGTGGTCTATGGCCACGATGACGGGGCCGGTGAAGTTTACGCGCTCCGTCTCAAAGCGGACGGTACGGGTAAAAGCCTCCTGGGTCATTCCGGTATAGCCGCCGTCGCAGTCTATCTGGTTGAGGGTGGCCGCAAAGTAGATGGGGGCGTTGTTGCGTTTTGCAGCGCGCAGCGAGGCCCTGATGACGGTAGGGGAATTGGGGCATGCCGCAAAGATGGTGCGGGGAATGCCGGTCTCTTTCTGGAGCTCGTCTATCCTGTGGAGAAGCTGTTCTGTCTTGGGCATATGCTAGATGTATAAGGTGACGCCTTCCACCACGCGGGAAATGTTTCCGGAAATGGAAGGGGAGTCGGGGTTGAGTCCGCAATCGAGAGATTTGTAGAAACCCAGGAGCTGGGCTACGAATACATAGGCTACGGCGCCGTAGCAGCCGGGAAGATTATCCTTGCCGAGTTCGATGCAAAGGTCCCAGTTGGATGGGTCTATGCCGGGAGCCTCTTTGCATACGATGAGGCTGGCGTTGACCTTGCTGCCGGATTTAATCTGGCGGATAAGGTCAAGCTCGTAGCGCTGGATGCCGGGCACGGGAGACAGCAGGTAAATGACCAGACAGTCCGAATTTACCACTGCCTTGGGGCCGTGGCGGAAGCCCAGGAACGAGTCGAAGGCGCACATTACGGCGCCGTCGGTGAGCTCCTGGAGCTTGAGGCGGGACTCCTCGGCCACGCCCTTGAGCGAGCCGGATCCGAGGAACACGGCGCGCTTGAAACCTCTTGCAGCCATTTCTTTGATGCTGCTTTCGTATTTATCCATTGCTGCGGCTACGTGCTCGGAAAGGGTGTCAATCGCCTCTTTCTGGCTCTCCAGTTCGTCTATGTGCGCTATGAGGGCGCAGGAGAGGAGCATGGTGGAGTAGCTGCTGGTCATTGCAAGGGAAAGGTCGTTGGTTTCCGGAGGGAGGAGGATGGTGAGGATGTTGTCTCCCTTGGTCCGGGCCAGCTGGCCCTCTGCATTGCATGTGATGAAGATGTGGGCGACCGATCCTGCCGTCTGCTCTACGGCCTTGACTGCTCCGACGCTCTCCGGGCTGTTGCCGGAACGGGCAAAGGAAATGAGGAGCACCTTGCTGCCGGAGTTGAAATAGAAATCGGGGAACGTAAGGATGTCCGTTGTGGCTATGGAGCGTGCGCCGTGGAACCTGGTGTTGAACAGGGCGGGCTCGAGGGCGTCTCCGATGTAGGCGGAGGTGCCTGCGCCGGTGAGGACTATCTGGTATCCAGCAGACAGGTATTTGTCTATGAATGCCTTGATTTCTCCTTTACGCGCCAGCAGAAGGTCATAGGCTGCACGCCATACGGCGGGCTGCTGCCTGATCTCCCGGTAAGTGTGATAATTAAGCGCCATTGGTTGATACTGTTAATTAAACACACAAATATAATAAAAATGGCGTCAGGTGTTTCGGTTTTTTTGGAAAAAACGTTTCAAATAGTTACGAATAAAAAAGCGCAGGCCGTCGGAACGGTCTGCGCCTTTCGATATTGCGCCAAATGATTATTTGGTCATCTTGACCTCGAGGAGGTTGGTCTGGCCGGAAGGATTGTCGTCGGTGACTGCTGCGTTGGGGAGAGCGCCGGTGGCGTTCCAGCCGTTTACGCAGACGTCGATACCCATGGTGAAGGGCATTGCCATGCTGCCGAGAGGATAGAGCTCGCGGGTAATCATGAACTCATAGGCCTTCTTGGTGCCCTTGCCGGTGATGAATCCGTCCACGGAGACATCATCCCAGCCCCACTCGCTGGTGTTGGGCGCGCCTGCATATTTGAGCTGGGTGGGGTTATACTCTACGACCTCGCCGCCTGCAATGACGTCAGCCTCGGTCAAGAGGTCTACGCAAGGGGTATCGCCCTGGTCCCAGGAGCCGTTCCAGCCACCGGTGGCGGTGTCGTTGTCGCCGTTGAAGTAGAAGTGGAAGTGAGCGTCGTCGGGTGC
>JAFZXV010000081.1 GCA_017616595.1 Bacteroidales bacterium | reverse complement strand
TACTTCTCCCGCAAGGCCAAGGAAAGCGGCGTGGCTGCATTCTGGTGGATGGGCCTTTCTGACGGAGAAGACCGCGCCCTTCCCAAGTGGACCATGCCCAAGGCAAAGAACTCCATCCTGATTCCGTATCTGGAACAGAATTAACGGCTAAATAATGTCCGTCAGCTCTCCAAAGTCGTCTATGACGTAGTGGGCGCCGGCGGCTTGGAGGGCGGCGCGGTTGGAGTTGCCGTAGGTGACGCCGCAGGTGAAGGCGCCGGCGCCGAGACCCATCTGGATGTCTACCGGCATGTCGCCGACGACCAGCGCTTCGGCAGGGACGCAGTCAAGGTCCCGCAGCGTTTTGAGCACCGGCTCAGGGTGCGGCTTGCAGCGCGCAACGTCGTCGGCCCCAAGCACATAGGATATATAAGGTGCGATGCCCATCGACTTCAGGAACCCGTTTAGCGATTCCGATCCGCGGGCGGAAGCCACGGTGCAGCGGCATCCGTGAGCGCACATCGCCTCCAGAGTCTCCTTCACGTTAGGGAACAGCGCCGGCACAATCTGCCCTTTCAGCCCCTCGAACACCTCCCGGTAGGTTTTAATCCATGCCGGAAGATCCGCCTCCGGCAGATCCGGGAACAGCGCCAGGATGCCCTCCCTGAGCGGCAGCCCGATGGTGCCCACTATGCTCTTCTCGTCCGCCACCGGATACCCCATCCGCCTCATAGCCTGCTGGTTAGTCTGCACGATCAGCTCCCTGGTATCCGCCAGCGTGCCGTCAAAATCCAGGATTATCAGCTTATACATCGTTACTCCAATATTTTCTTATACGGCCCTATCATCCCTTCGCTCATTTTGGCGCCGGCTTTGCGCTTGATTGAGGGGTTGTTCATCATCCAGCCGACGAGGTACATCATCAAGGAGGTCTTCCATTTCTTCTGGGGGAAGTCGTACTGGCCGTGGGCCTTGAAGAATTTGTGGTCTGCGCGCATGAGGCCGCGCATCATGTAGATGAGGTCCCGGAATATCTTCATTCCGCCTACACCGAGGAAGTTCTGGGGAGGGGTGTACTGCTTTTCCATCGCATACGCCACGGTGGCGGCAAGGGTGTCGATGTCTTTGTTGACGTCGAACTCGTCCGTGGCCACGCCGGCCAGGAAATTGCCGCCCACCTGGGCGCGGGCCTCGAGCAGCAGGCGGAGGTTCTCTTCTTTTGAGTAGTGCCCCTCCACCAAATAGCCGAAGGGCGTGCCCATGGTTACGGTGCGATGCCCGTTGCAGAACTGGCGGTCGTCGTACATCTTGAAGCGGGAGCCCATGGAGTGATCCTTGATGCGGAAGGCGTACAGGATGGCGTCGTGCTTGTGGATGGTGCCGCGCAGGAACTCGTCGAAGCCGTCTTTGTAGACGCACTTGCCGGTTGCGGCGCAGCTGAAGCAGCTCAGGCATCCGCCCATAAAGGGGAAGTCCTGTATGTTGATGACGTCGCATGCGTACGGGAAAACGGCCACGAACCGGTCTATCATTGCCTTGAGGGTGACGTCTTCCGGCACCAGGTCTGTGACGATGACGGCGCGCTTGCCGTCCTTCTTGGATGCGGCAGATTGAGATTCCCGGTCGGGGCCGGGAATGACGTGATCGTCGGGGCCGGGAATGACGGGTGTGCTGCTGCCGGGAATGACGGGTGTGCTGCTGCCGGGAATGACGCGGGCGTCACCCCCGACCTGATCGGGGGTCTGGACGAGGGGGCGCCTGAACTCGCGGCGGGAGAGCTTCCAGAGGGTGAAGTCCAGCCAGTCGGTGGCCTGCCGCCGACCCTTTTCCGAGAGGATGTCGTCCATGTCGGCGGAAAGGCCGTCGAGGTATGGAAGGGCGAGGTCTGCGCAGTTGTCTTCTATGAAGCGATGTGCCGTTATGTCATAGAAGTGCTTGGACGTTGAGACCTGCGTGGCTGCCTTGCCGGAGAAATCCAGCCCGGAGGCCTTCATCAGCTCTATGAACCGGTGCAGCTGGCTGGGCACAAGGAAGGTGTAAACCGGATAGCAGAAAACTATCAGCTCCGCCTCCCGCAGCGCCTCCAGAGCAGGGGAGAAGTTCTTCTCCAGCTGTTTGATCTTTGGGCCGACATTAAGATAGCGGAACGTATGCTCCGGATACTTCTTCTCAAGATAGAGGCAGGTGTGCAGCGTTATGGAGTTGCCCCCCTTGGGGCTTCCGTTCAGGATCAGGATGTTCATCGGTTGCGTATTTACGCCCAAAGATAATAAAAAAAAGGGACCGAATCTCTTCGGCCCCTTCTGTGTGGTGCTGGCGGGAGTTGAACCAGCGACACATGGATTTTCAGTCCATTGCTCTACCACCTGAGCTACAGCACCATACCCGTAATGGGAATGCAAAGGTAGAAATATTTTGAGACTTTACAAATTTTTCTGAAGGATTTTTGTATTTTTGTGTTTCGTGGAGGAGTGCCAATACATACAGGTTATCGTACCTCTCCGGCTTGAGTGGGTTCCGTGCTACAGAAGCGCCGTCCCGCTGGACCCCGGCAGGCGCGTTACCGTGCCCGTGGGCTCGCGCCGATACGCAGGCGTAGTCCTCCGCTCCGTCTCCACCCCCGATATCCCTGCCTCGCGCATACAGAACGTCATCAGCATAGACGAAGACCTCCCCGACATCTCGCCCGAAGAGCTGCGGTTCTGGGAGTTCCTTTCCGATTATTACCTGTGCACGATAGGGGAGGTATTCAAAGCGGCCTATCCCTCCGGCAAGATACGCAGCGAGCAAACCGCCGCAGACATCCTTGCCCGCCTGCGCAGCCGCCTTGCCATACGCGAGGAGGCCCTCACCCGCAAGCACAAAGACAGCGTGCGCGAGCGCCTTGAGGCAGAGAGGGACGATATAGCCGCGCGCATCGCCGCCCTTACCCGCATACCCGATGACACTCCTTCCAAGCCGGCCGCCCCGCGCCCCGTGCTCCTGGTTGGCGGAGACCGAACGGCGGAGTACATAGAGATGTGCAGAAGCGTCGTGGCCAAGGGACTTAACGTGCTTGTGCTAATCCCGGAAATCGCGGCCTCGGAGCAGCTGGAGGCCTTTTTCGATGCGGAGTTCCCCGGAGTCACCCATCGCGTTAATTCGCATATCACAGACGCCCGCAGGCGCGGCGTTGCGGCTGACGTGCGCAAGTTCGGCGGCCAGATAGTGCTGGGCACCCGCAGCTCGCTGTTCCTGCCGTTCAGCCGTCTCGGTCTCATCATCGTGGAGCAGGAGCAGGATGTCTTCTTCAAGCAGACGGAGCCAGCCCCGCGTTACAATGCGCGCGACGCCGCGGTAATGCTTGCGCGTATCCACGGAGCGGCGGTGGTTCTTGGCACGCCTGCTCCGTCTCTGGAATCGCTCCATAACGCCCAGACGGGCAAATACGAGCTCCGGCAGACCGGCCCCGAGCCTCCGGCAATGACTCTCATCGACATCAACGCCGAGCGCCGCAAGAACGGGATGCAGGGGCGCCTGTCGCGCAAACTCATAGAAGCGGCGGCCCGGACAAGCGGCCCCATCGCCCTGATCCGCGGCTGGGAAAAGCCCGACGAGCTGCTGGACGACGCAGACAAATACCTTCCCGGCCGCCCCGTAGACCTGTATACGCTCCCGGAAGCCCGCCTTAAAGACCTCAGCGGCTATGCGCTCGTAGCGGTGGTGCAGGCTGACGCCCTGATGAACACAGACGACTTCCGCGCCGACGAGCACGCGTTCCAGGCCATCGCCATGCTGCGGGAGAGCTGCAAAGGCACTTTTGTGGTGCAGACGGCAAAATCGGATCACCCCGTATTCGGCAATCCATCGGAAGTGTACAGCCGCCTGCTGGCGGAACGGGCGCAATTCTCGCTCCCCCCGTATACCCGCCTTGTAGATACGCAGTGCGGCAGCCGCAAGGAGCGCATCGTGCTCAAGCCGGACCGCACCCTTCAGGCCCGCAAGAAATCAATTCTGGAGAAAGCCCGGCAGCTGGAACAGTCCGGTAAGGGCCGCCTCCGCACAACAATAGACGTAGATCCATTATGAGAATCATCATCATCGGCGCCGGACCCGGCGGTTACGAGACTGCGGCAGAAGCGGCCGCAAAAGGCATTGAGGTTTTACTGGTGAGCGACGGTCCCCTCGGCGGAACCTGCCTCAACGAGGGCTGCATCCCTACCAAGACCTTCTGCGCAATGGACAGGCCAGACCAGGCCCGCAAGCGGGAAGTCATAGCCCAGCTGCAGGCCGGCATCTCCCAACTGCTTAAGAATCCGCTTATTACGGTCCTGCAAGGCCGTGCGCAACTCGGCAAGGGCACCTCTGTGATTGTTGGAGAAACGCTGTACGAGGCAGACGCCGTAATCATCGCCACCGGCTCCGTGAGCGCCTCGCTGCCCATCCCGGGAGCGGAGCTGGCAATAGACTCCTCGGCCATGCTTGAGCTGGATACGGTGCCTCAGCGCCTCTGTGTCATAGGCGGCGGCGTCATCGGGCTCGAGTTCGCATCCGTCTTCCGCAAATTCGGCTCCGAGGTTACTGTGCTGGAGTTCTGCCCCGGCATCCTGCCCCGGTTCGATGTAGACCTCGCCAAGCGCCTCAAGGCGTCCCTTGCCAAGCGCGGCATCAAGATAGAAACCTCCGCCCGCGTCACGGCAATAGAAGAGAACGCCGGCGTGCGCACGGTGCGTTGGACCAAGGGCGATAAGGAATTCTCCGCCGACGCAGACTGCGTGCTCATGGCCGTCGGCCGCAGGCCCAACATCTCCAGCCTGGACCTCGGAGCCGCCGGCATCGAATATGGCCCCCGCGGCATCGTGGTGGACGACAATATGCAAACCAACGTGCCCGGAATCTACGCCATAGGCGACATTATCGGCGGAATGATGCTGGCGCACGTAGCTTCTGCGCACGGGCACAGGGCGCTCTGCCATCTTTGCGGCGAGCAAGACGCCACCGACCTTTCGCTAGTGCCTGCCGCGGTATTCACGGTGCCTGAGGCCGCAACCGTGGGCCTCACCGAGGAGCAGTGCGAGGGGCGCGACGTGGCGATAGGGAAGTCCAGCTATCGCGCCAACGGCAAATCCGTGGCCAGCGGCGAGCCGGACGGCTACTGCAAAGTGATTGCCGATAAGGACGGCGGCCGCATCCTCGGCGCGCACATCCTCGGCGCGCACGCCTCGGACCTCATCCACGAGGCGGCGGTGCTCATCGCCCTCAGCGCCACGGTGCAGCAGGCAAGCAGCATAATCCACGCCCATCCCACTGTGAGCGAGGTGCTGCGCGACGCCCTGCGCGATGCCGCACACAGGTGCGCCTGAATTTTTGAGATTAACTGATACACTTTTCGAGCAAGATTTGTATTTTTGTAGTATGAAACATTTTACATTGCCTGAAGAGGGCGGCCTTCTCGCCCGCGACCTGCCGGATGATATTCTCCACGGCTACGACAAAATCTACACAGAAGTTCACCCCGATTCCACAATTGCCAGCCGCAAGATTGCAGACATCGTGGTCGAGGCCATCAAGAAATTCGAATCCGAGAATCCCGGAAAGCTCTTCCGCCTCGGTCTGACCACCGGAGAGAGTCCCGCCTCGCTGTACAAAGTGCTCACGCGCTATTTCAAAGAGGGCAGGGTATCCTTCCGCAACGTTGCCGTCTTCTCCATAGACGAGTACTATCCTTCTTCCCCTTCCCAGATGCAGAGCCGCAACTACAGGCTCCATCAGGAACTCCTCGGCAATGTAGACATCCTGCCGGAGAACATCCACATCCCCGACGGCACCGTCCCCCACGAGAAAATTGGCGAATACTGCGCAAAGTTCGACGCCGCAGCCTCCGGGCTCGACCTTCTGATAATGGGCATAGGCGAGCAGGGTCAGGTCGGCTTCAACGAGGCCGGATCTTCCGAGGTCTCCCGCACCCGCACCGTGCTGCTCAGCTACAAGAGCCGCAAGCGCCAGTCCAACAACTTCAACGGAGACATCAACGTAACCCCCAAACAGGCAATTACCATCGGCATCGGCACCATGCTCAGCGCAAAGCAGGTCATCCTCATGGCCTGGGGCGAGGATAAGGTGGCCGCCGTTGCCCGCGTGGCGGAAGGCGAGGTCGGAACGGATTGCCCCGCATCTTTCTTCCAGCATCACCGCAACGTGCGTCTGTATGTAGACGAGGTGTCCGGCTCTCAGCTCACCCGCGTGGTGGCTCCCTGGCTCATCGGTTCCTGCGACTGGACTCCCAAATTCCGCCGCAAAGCCGTCATCTGGCTCTGCCAGAAGGTGGGCAAACCTATCCTCAAGCTCACGCATGCAGACTATCTCAACAACTCCCTGGAGGAGCTCGTAGAGCACGAGGGCTCTTTCAACAAGGTCAATATCGACGTCTTCAACGACCTCCAGCATACCATCACCGGCTGGCCCGGCGGCAAACCCAACGCAGACGACAGCACCCGTCCGGTGGCCTCCAAGCCCTTCCCCAAGAAGGTTCTGGTGTTCTCTCCCCACCCCGACGATGACGTCATCTCCATGGGCGGCACGCTCATCCGCCTCCAGCATCAGGGCCACGACGTTCACGTAGCGTACGAGACCTCCGGCAACGTTGCAGTGCACGACTCCGTCGTGATGCAGCATCTTGATGCCGCCTACCAGCTCGGCTTCGGAGACCGCCGTGCGGAGGTCCAGGCCCTTGTAGATTCCAAAGTCCCCGGCGAGCCCGAGCCCCGCGGCCTGCTGGACATCAAGGCCGCCATCCGCCGCAGCGAGGCCCGTGGCGCCTGCC
>JAFZXV010000005.1 GCA_017616595.1 Bacteroidales bacterium | reverse complement strand
GGGACGGGGCAGACCAGGTTGACGCCGGACCAAAGGCCGCTGGCGGCGAGGCGGGAGCCGAGCTCGCGGGCGAAGCGGCGGCCGAGGCCGAAGTTGCGGCCGTACTTGAGGGCCTGGGTGATTTTGCGGTAGTCGGAACGATAATAGAAGAGGGCGGCGGCGCGCTCGTAGGCGGTAGCCTCAACCTGGGAGTTGAAGGCGTCCGCCATTGGATTGTGCAGAAGGCGCTCGAAGTGCGTGAGCGGCAGGCCGGCCTCGCATATGAGGCAGAGGTGCCGCTCGCGGGCGAGGAGCGGCCTGCCGCATACCGCACACACCCTCGGCATCAGGAGGTCGCCGAGGGAGCGGAGGAGGTCGCGGAGGGTGATGTTGGTAATTCGTTTGTCCATAGTGGTTTGGGTGGTGGTTGAAGGAGATTCCCGGTCAGGCCGGGAATGACGGAAGGGGGGCCGGGAATGACGGACTAGTCTTCCGCCATGGCGGCCTCGACGTCTGAGGGCGCGATGGGCAGGCGTCGGGAGCCGAGCCGGCGGGCGCCGTCGGGCGTCACGAGCACGTCGTCTTCCAGGCGGATGCCGCCAAAGTCAAGGTACTCCTCGAGCTTGTCGTAGCGCACGCGGCCGCCGTCGACGCCCTCTGCCTTCCACTGGGCGATGAGCGCCGGGATGAAGTAGATTCCCGGCTCGTCGGTAATCACGTTGCCGGGCACCAGCCTGCGCGCCATGCGAAGGCTGCCCAGGCCGAGCTGCGGCGAGCGAGTCTGGTCGTCGTCGTAGCCCACCAGATTCTCGCCAAGGTCTTCCATATCGTGCACGTCAAGGCCCATGTTGTGGCCGAGGCCGTGAGGCATGAAGAGCCCGCCTATGCCATCGGCAACCATCTCGTCAACATCGCCCTTCACAATCCCCAGCTGCCCAAGGGAATCCAGCATATGGCGCACGGCGGCAAGGTGGCAGTCGCGGTACGGCACGCCAGGGCGCACCATGTCGAACGCCAGCTCATTGCATTCATACACAATCTGATAGATATCCCTCTGACGGGGCGAGAATTTGCCGGTAGTCGGATAAGTACGCGTATGGTCCGATGCATAATGGGCGTTGCTCTCTGCGCCGGCGTCTACCAGCAGCAGACGGCCAGGCTCCACCTGAGCCTCGTGCGAATGGCAGTGGAAAATCTCTCCGTGCTGGGTGAGGATGGTGGCAAACGACACGCCCCAGCCTGCAGCCAGCACAGCCCCCTCCATCTCCCCCACTATCTCCTGCTCAACGCGGCCAAGCCGTATACCCTTGCGGGCCACGGTATGCATACGGTACCCCAGCTCTGCGGCGGCATCCAGAAGGGCGATCTCATCGGCATCCTTGACCAGACGCATCTGCACCACGGCGCGCACCAGGGGCTCGCTGGCCAGAGGGCAACCTTTCTTGCCAACGCTGAAAAGCTCGCCCGGCGCCACTCCCAGCAGCCCGCCGAGCAGCACGGCATTGTACCAGCGGGACATAGGCAGGAAGTGCACCTTACGCCCTGCTGCCAGCGCGGCGCGCACCGCATCGCCAAACCCCGCATAAGGGGCGGAAGACGACACTCCGGCGCCGGCGGCAAGCGAGGCCACGCTCGGCATAGGGCCCATCCAGATTATGTCGTCTATGCCAAAGTCGTCGGCATACACAGTCTCGGCCCCGGACTCCAGGTCCAGCACGGCGGCAAAGCGCGGCTCGTCTATTCCAAAGTAATACAGCCAGTTGCTGTCCTGACGCCACTTGTAGCCGTTGTCCCGGTACTGGGCAGCGGACTCTACGTTGCCTATAAACACAACTATACCCTTCTCGCTGGAAAGGAGCTCGCGCAAACGGTTGCGCCTGGAAAGAAATCTGTTCATATCTTTATCTGTAATCTTCGTATTCCGGGAGCGACAGCTCCGACATAAAATCCTTTATACTCTGCTCGTCGCGGGGGCAGATGAGCAGCACGTCCGGCAAATCCAGCACCATAAAATCCTTCAACCCCTTAACGGCCACCAACTTACCTTTGGCCGGAGAGAGCACTATGGTACCCTGGTTGTCTCTGGACAAGTTCTTGCCGCGGCAGTAGCCCGCATTGCCAAAAGAATCGCGCACGGCAAAATACTCGTACAGCGACTCCCAGCTGCCAAGGTCGGCCCAGTCGAAGAACGCGGGGATTGCCATCACGCGCTCAGACTTTTCCATAACGGCATAATCGATGGAAATGCGCGGCATGCCGGGATAAATCTCCTCCAGGTATTCCCGCTCCAGCGGCGTAGAGATGTATTTGTCCCACTCGCGCCACTGTGCGGCCACCTCGGGGGCGAGCCCTTGCAGCTCTGCGGCAATCACGGAGGCCTTCCAGATGAAGATGCCGGAGTTCCAGAGGAATTCTCCGCTGTCTACGAACACCTGCGCAATCTCCTTCTCCGGCTTCTCGGTAAAGGTCTTCACGCGCACGGGGCGGCCGTCCATCATGGGCCCGTCGGTCTGGATGTAGCCGAAGTTGGTGTCGGCACGGGTGGGCAGGATGCCCAAGGTCACGAGTTCATCGTGCCCCGCGGCGTAATCGAGCCCCCGCAGGACCGTACGGCGGAAGTCCTCAACGTCGTTGATTACCTGGTCTGCCGGCGACACAAGCACCACCGCCTCGGGGTCCCTCTTCAATATTGCGTAAGTCGCATAAGCTATGCACGATGCCGTATTGCGGTTGAACGGCTCCAGCAGCAGGTTGCGCTCGGGCAGGGTGGGGATTTCTTTGAAAACCTGCTCCCGGTAGCGCTCCAGAGACACCACCAATATGTTGTCTTCCGGGATGACGCCCTGCACGCGCCGCCATGCCATCTTGAGGAACGATGCGCCCTGGAAGGCCATCTCCAGGAACTGCTTGGGACGCGCCAGACGGCTGATGGGCCAGATGCGCGATCCGAGCCCGCCGGCCATTATCACACAGTAGTAGTGGGAGTTGTTCATTCGAATCGGACTATGGTTACGCCGGATCCGCCTATGCGCACGTCTTCGTCGGAGACGGAGGCGATGCCGGGGATGGTGCGGAGGTATTTCTGAATCTCTTCGTGCAGCACGCCGGTGCCCTTGCCGTGGATGATGCGCACCTGCCCGATGCCGAGCATGACGGCGTCGTCGACGTAATGCGTGACGATGTCCAAAGCGTCCGAGAGCCGCTGGCCGCGGATGTCCAGCTCGGGCGAGAAGTTGAGTTTGCGTGCGCTGATGGAGGTGTCTATCTTCTGCTGCGCCGGGGCGAAGGCCTTGCGGCTCAGCTCCCGGAACTCATTGGACGATATGCGCTCGAGCCCGTCTGCCTTCATCGTACTGGATATGTTGCCCACGGCGATGGTGACGTTCTTGCCGCTCACGCGCGTGACCTCGCCCACGAGGCCGTTGCTCTTGACGCGCACCTTCTCCCCCACCTTGAGGGCCTCTACGCGCGGTTTTGGCTCGGGAGCCTTGCCGCCGGCCGATTTTGCCTTGCGCGCCTCGAGCTTGGAAATCTTGCGGTCTATGTACTCGTCGCGCTCCTTCTGCTGGCGGGACTTGCGGGCCTCCAGGGCGCCGAGGAAGCCCTGCAGCTCGGCGCGGGCGGCCTTGGTCTGCTCCTTGTCTGCCTGCGACTCCTTGATGACGCGTATGGTCTTCTCTACCTGGGCGCCGGCGCCGCGGACTATCTCCTCGGCCTCGCGCCTGGCCTCGTCCAGGATGTCCTTGCGCTGTGCCTTGATGTCTTCCAGCTCCTGCTGGTAGCGCTCGGTGATGCCCTCCAGCGTCTTGTCCGTATGTTTTATCTTCTGCAGGCGCTCGTCCAGCTGGCGGCGGTTGCGGGCAATCTTGCGGAGGTTCTTCTCTATGCCCACGAACTCCTCTCCGGCGCGCGCCTCGGCGTCTTTGACTATGGTCTCCGGCAGCCGCATCTTGCGGGCGAGCTCAAAGGCAAAGGAATTGCCCGGCAGGCCGATTTCCAGCGCAAAGAGGGGCGCTATCTTTGACGAGTCGTACAGCATTGCGCCGTTTACCACGCGCGTCTGCCCCCCGGACGCGTACAGCTTGAGGTTGGTGTAGTGCGTGGTGATTACGCCCCACACGCCGCGGCGGTCTATCTCTGCGAGGATGGCCTCCGCAATGGCGCCGCCGGCCGCAGGCTCCGTGCCCGCACCGAACTCGTCTATCAGCACCAGCGTGTGCTCGTCGGCCTCGGCCAGCATCTCCCGCATATCGGACAGGAAGGAGCTGTAGGTGCTGAGGTCGTTCTCCAGCGACTGGTCGTCGCCGATGCTCACGCAGATGCGGTTGAACACCGGCAGCTCCGAGGTCTCCGACGTGGGGATGAGCATACCCCACTGGAACATGTACTGCAGCAGGCCTACCGTCTTGAGGCACACCGACTTGCCGCCGGCGTTGGGGCCGGAGATGAGCAGGATGCGCTTGGCGGGCGTGAGGGTTATCGTAAGCGGAACGATGGCGCGGCCCTCCTTGTGCAGGGCGCGCTCCAGCAGCGGGTGGCGGGCCTTGCGGAGCCCCACTCCGCCGTCGTCCGAGATTACCGGCATACCGGCAATGAAGTCCAGGGCCGTCTGCGCCTTGGCCATCAGGAAGTCGATTTCTCCTATGAAGGCGGCGCTGGCCAGCACCTCGGGCAGATACGGCCGCAGAAACTCCGTGAACTCGCGCAGTATGCGGGAAATCTCACGCGTCTGCGCAAACAGGAGCTCGCTGATCTCGTTTTCTATCTCTATTATCTCCGCCGGCTCCACGAAGGTGGTCTTGCCGGTGGCGGACTCGTCGTACACGAAGCCCGGCAGCTTGCGTTTGGACGCGGTGGCGATGGGGATGAGGTACTTGCCGTCCCTTATTGTTACCGCGGCGTCCGCATCCACCAGGCCGGCCTCCTGGGCCTGCTTGAGGATGGCGGTGGCGCGGCGGGAGAGGGCTCCCTCCTTGTCCCGCAGGCGCTTGCGTATGTCGAAGAGCTCGGGGGATGCGGAGTCTTTGATGTCGCCGTAGCGGTCCAGGATAGTCTCTATGCGGCGGTTGATTTCCGGGAAGTTGAGTATGGGGGCGCTGAGGCCCTTGAGGCCCGGGTATATGCCGTCTTTGACGCCCGCAAAGAACGCAGTGATGCGGCGGGTGGTGTCCAGAAGAGTCTTGAGTTTGGCAAGGCCGAGTACGTCTATGCTGGAGCCCTCCTGCTGAAGCGGAGCGAGGAAGGGCTGCCCGTCTATGTAGCCGGCCGTGGGAAAGTTCTCCTCGAACATGAGGATGAGGCGCATCTCCTCCGTAAGCTGCAGGCGCTTGAGGATGGTGCCGCGCGACGTCGAGAACTGTTCCTCGGCAACCCGGGCGGCGGCATAATCCGTCTTGCACTTGTCGGATATTATCTCCCGCACTTTGTCGAATCCGAGTTTGGCCTCGAGCCTCTGGTTAGTCATTTGCCTATTGATATATTGATTGCAAATATACGATATTCTTCTTATTTTTACGTCACCAAAACCGCAACCGCAGAAATGAGTTCATTTATAGTCGAAGGCGGCCACAAGCTCAGTGGCAGCATCGCCCCTCAGGGTGCAAAGAACGAGGCCCTGGAGGTTATCAGCGCCGTATTGCTGACCTCCGGCACCGTCACCATCAGCAACATCCCGGAAATCCTGGACGTCCGCAACCTCATCTCCCTCCTGGAAGGCATGGGGGTAAAGGTGGAACGCCTCGCCAAAGGGGAATACAGCTTTACGGCAGACCGCATCAACGAGTTCTACGTTTCCAGCGCGGAATTCGTGCAGAAGTGCGCCAAGCTCCGCGGTTCGGTTATGGTGGTGGGTCCGCTGCTCGCCCGTTTCGGCCTTGCCTACTTCCCCAAACCAGGGGGCGACAAGATCGGCCGCCGCAGGGTGGACACGCACATAGACGGCTTCATCCGCCTTGGCGCAGACTGCTCGTACGACACCTCCAAGCACGCCTACAAGCTTGCATCGGACAAACGCCTCGAGGGCTGCTACATGCTGCTGGACGAGGCCTCCGTCACCGGTACCGCCAACATAGTCATGGCGGCAACGCTGGCCAAGGGGGTCACCACTATCTACAACGCCGCCTGCGAGCCGTACGTACAGCAGCTCTGCCGCATGCTGGTGCGTATGGGCGCAAAGATAGAGGGCATCGGGTCCAACCTCCTCACCATCACGGGCGTGGACGAGCTGCACGGCACCATGCACCGCATCCTGCCGGATATGATCGAGGTGGGGTCGTTCATCGGGATGGCCGCCATCAACCAGAGCGAGATTACAATCAAAGACGTCAATTATAAGGAGCTCGGCATCATCCCGGACAGCTTCCGCCGCCTTGGCGTACGCCTGCAGCAGAGGGGGGACGACATCTTTGTGCCGGCGCAGGACAGCTACGTAATCGAATCATTCATAGACGGTTCCATTATGACGCTGGCAGACGCGCCCTGGCCGGGGCTCACGCCTGACCTGCTAAGCGTGATGCTGGTTACTGCCGTGCAATGCCGGGGCAGCGTGCTCATCCACCAGAAGATGTTCGAGAGCCGCCTGTTCTTTGTAGACAAGCTCATCGACATGGGCGCGCAGATAATCCTGTGCGACCCGCACCGCGCCGTCGTCATCGGGCACGACCACCGCTTCCGCCTCCGCGCCAGCCGGCTAGTCTCTCCCGACATCCGCGCCGGTATTGCCATGCTCCTTGCCGCCATGTCCGCCAAGGGCACCTCAACCATAGACAACATAGAGCAAATCGACCGTGGCTATGAGAACATAGACGGCCGATTGAATGCCCTGGGGGCTAAGATTACCCGCAAATAGCCCCGGTCATTTGCCTTGAAGTTTGAGTTTGAGGAGGTTGCGGCTGTCTATCTTTGTAACTGCACCCTGCTGCACGAAGCTGACGCCACCCGTTTCTTCCGAGACCACTATTACGTCCGCATCGGTCTGCTCGGATATGCCCACGGCAGCGCGGTGACGCATTCCGTACGAGGCGGGAAGGTCCAGCCGGTCAGTTATGGGGAGGGTGCAGCGGGCGGCTATGATGCGGTTGTCGCCTATAACCATTGCACCGTCGTGCAGGGGGGAATTCTTGAAGAAAAGGTTCTCTATGAGGCGTTCGGAGATGCGGGCGTCCACAACGTCGCCGGTGTCGATAACGCTCTGCAGGTTGTCACGCCGGCGGATGACGATGAGGGCGCCGACCTTATGGTTGCCCATATACTCCACGGCGGACACAAGGTCGGAGAGCGCCTCGTTCTCAAGGTCTTCCGCCTTGTGGCTCCGGAGGAAGTTGCGGAAGATGGTGTTGTTGCCGGCGGTGCGGCCTATGTTGTTGAGGAAGCGGCGTATCTCCGGCTGGAAAATGATGATGATGGCGAGGGCGCCGACGTCCAGTATGGCGCCGAGCATCGCAGAGGTCATCTTCATGTTGAGGGCCATAGCCAGCACCCGAACCATCAGGATTATTATGATGGCAATGAAGATGTTCATGGCGGAAGAGCCGCGGATCCATCTGAAGATGACAAAAATGACCGCCGCCACCAATATGATGTCGACAAAATCGACAAGCGAAAAGTGTAAGAATCCTAGTGACATATATAGAATGTTTTAGGAGCTGAGATTATTTGCAAACAGCCCGGACGGTGTATCCGTAGTATCGGGCGTCGTCGTGGATGTAGATGCCGCCGCCATCATTCTCGTCCACAAAGAACAGACACCAGGCGTTCCAAGGTTCGTTCGCCAGTGACGAAGACCAGTAATAGCCGATGGTACCATCGTCCTCGGGATTGCTGAGCTTGTCTTCATCCCGGAATCCGGCAGACGGGAGGAATATGTAATTTCCTGACTTGTAGCTGGTAACAGTGTATCCGGGCACGCCTTGGATGCTGGTGCATTCCCAATGGCAATTATCTATCAGCTCCTGCCACTCGGCTTGCGTCGGAGTACGCCAGTTGTCACCCATAGCAACACTTGCCACGTCGTCTTCTGCCGTAAGGGTTGTGTTGTTGTCTACCACAGGACCATAGGAGCCGTCGGTATTGTACTTGTTCAGTAAGTCATAATCTCCGTTGCACCAGCGGTAAGACGGCCAGTAGTACCCGCTCTCTTTGCCGGGCTTCCAAAGGGCGTTTGCCTTATAGGCAGAGCCTTCCTGGTAGTACGGCTCAGTTTCGCCCCAGGCAAAGTATTCGCCAAAATCTGTCTCTGACTTTGCGCCCACGTTGCACTTGGCCCACTTGACGCTCAAGCCCAGATCCACGTAGTCCGGCTCCGGCGGAGCAGCGGGCTCGCCGAGGACGGGGCGGACCGGCATACCCACAAAACGATTGGAATAATCGCACAATGTATGGAAATTTCCGTCGCTGTCATAATTGAAGTCGAAATCATAATAGCTGTAAGACCAAGAATAAGTGGTTGCCAACAAATAAAGACCAGCCGAGCCCGATTTAGAAAGATATGAACCTATTCTATATCCTGCGGCAGGGAGAAAGATAGAATTGCCGTTAATCTTGCTGGTAATCCGGCAACCAAAGATATTGTTGGCTGTTTCCGGAACACAGTTGCAAAACTCCTGCAACTCCAGCAAATCCGTCCTGGTCGGCGTACGCCACTCTCCTCCCCAGTTAACCCTGGCGGGATCGTCTTCGTAATTATAATCCTCGAAGCTTGATGCGTTATCAGCATCGCAATACTTTGTAATGCTGTCAATACTTCCCTTACTCCACTTATAGGATTCCCAGACATAACCGTCCCCTTTATCTCTCTTCCAGTCTTTGCAAGGATTGTCCAGTGCATGACCGGGCAGGTAGTAAGGCTCGGTCTCGCCCCAGGCAAAGTAATCGCCGGCTTCCTCCGGTTTGGTTGCCCCCACGTTGAACGTAGCCCATTTTACACCGGAGGGAAGGCCGAGGTCGACGGCCTCGTGGTCGATTTCTGACTCGGCGAGGACGGTAACCTTGCAGGTGGCGCTGACGTATCTTTCCGCATGCCAGGCGCAAACCTCCAAAGTCGTTACTCCGGGAGAGATGGCAGTCACAACACCGTTATAGGTAACCTTGGCAATCGCTTCGTCGGCTGATTGCCAGACCAGGTATTGTTCCTTTGAGGCGTTTGACGGTTCCACCGTGGCAGACAGCTCATATTTCTGCCCTGTTATCAATGTGATTTCGGTTTTACTGGGGGTGATACTGGTTACCGGAATATGCTTTTCCTTTCCGATGACCGGACGGACTGGGGCTCCCTCGGAACGGCTGTTTCCGGAGTATCCATTAATATTACCAAAGCTGGCGAACGTATAAAAAAGATAATTGCCTGTTAGCCACGTTGTCATAAAGCACGCTTCCTTGCCATAAAACTTCAGACTCTGATATGATCTGTAACCGGCGGCGGGAATAATAATCGAGTTTCCGTTTATTTTACTGGTAACACGTGTAAATGTGTTCCCGTTTTCCGTTTCGGTGCTCAAATAACAATTATCCATCAGTTCAAACATTTCCACATAGGTAGGCGTGCGCCACTCGCCGCCCCAGTTGGCGCGGGCCGCGTCATCTTCGTAATTGAACACGCTGAAGCTCATTGCTTTATCGGCACGGCAATACTTAGTGTACTCTCCTCCGTATTCGCTGGTAATCCACTTGTACGATTCATCTTGATATCCTCTTTTACCGGGCTTCCAGTCCGTACAGGGATTGTCCAGCGCGTGACCGGGAAGGTAGTACGGTTCGGTCTCTCCCCAGGCGAAGTAGTCTCCCGGGTCTTCGGGCGAAGTGGCGCCAACGTTCATATTCGCCCACTTGACTCCGGATGGCAGGCCAAGATCGACTGCCTGAGGACCGAGTTCCGACTCGTCCTTTACGGTAACGGTGCAGGTGGAAGTGTTGCCGCCGTCAACGGATTTGACGGTTATGATGGCCTCGCCGAGAGACACTGCGGTAACGGTGCCGTCTTCGGTTATGCTTGCTACTCCGGGATTGCTGGTCGTCCAGGTAACCTTGGGATTGTCGGCATCTTCAGGCTGGATCCTGGCAACGAGGTGCCTCGTCATCCCAACCGCAAGCGTAAGGGTGCCGGGAGCGATGCTTATGCCGGTAACGTTCTTAGCCTCGTATTTGCCCAAGACTGGGCGTACGGGAAGAATACCGAGGTATCTGGCCGCACACCAAGAAAGACTTGATCCTTCATATGCTGTCAATAGGATCGTTGCGGTGGATTCGGTCCATAGTTCCGAAGTCCAATAGAGGCCTACAGGATACTTGTCATCAAAGGTATTAGCGGGAGATGTAGTATAATGGACATCATTATCCATAAATCCATTAGCGGGGAGGAAGATTGACTGGCCTGTGTGGCCTGATATCTTGCTAGTTACAAGGCTGCCCCACACACCATTCTGCTGTGTCCATGTCCAGGTAAACTTTTTCGGATCAAGCAATTCCTGCCAATCGGACTCTGTGGGGGTGCGCCATTCTCCTCCCCATCGGGCACGGGCGGGATCGTCTTCGTAACCGTAGTCGGCAAATGACCTGGCCCCGTCTTTCGCATTATATTTTGTTATTGAATCTTTAGTCCCGTTGCACCACTTGTAATTATTCCAACTGTAATGGTCTTTCGGTTCCAATTCTCCCCACGCAAGAAAATCGCCAGGTTCCCAAGGATCCTTCGCTCCAAGATTGTCATCCGCCCACATATTGCCCGACTCCAGACCCAGATCTACGTACTCGTGGCCCATATACTCGTTCTTGGGCCAGAGCTGGAAGTAGCCGGAGTTGACGGCAAAGCTCTCGTCGCTGATGAACAGCGCTGCGTTCACACCAATCTTATTGCTGGCGAATTCCGAGGCCAGGCCTTCTCCCGTAGTGGTGATGGTGAGGATGCCGTCTTCGGAAACCTCTCTCTTATGGATGGGGAGTTCAATAATATCTCCGGCTTCTGCCTTGGTGAGGGTATAGGTGGCGCTCAGCTTGAAGCAGCCTTTTTCCATATCCAGAAGGCTCCTGGCAGCATTCTCCGGCTCCACCTTGAAGCGGATGGTGAAGAGCCCCGCGCCGGCCTTCACCGAGCCGTCGGAGTAGTCAGGAATTGCGGCAATGGAGAGTATCGGCCCCGCACCCCTGCGCAGCTTCAGCACCGTGCCGTCGGCAAGCGTGAGGTACACGTAATCATCGTCCCACTTCACATCCTTGAACCAGGCGTCGCCGTCTTCGCCAGTGGCTTTGCCAAGCTCCTGCCAGGTGGCTCCACCGTCCGTGGAGAGGTACCAGTTGCCCTTTTCTATCTTCAGCTGCGGCACTACCGCATCGGCGCCTGGCTTGCCGTCCTCGCCAGAAGCGCGCACCTTGTTGCCCTTGGCGTCCAGCAGCCAGTTGCCGTCCAGCGTCCAGTAATAGACGCCGTCGGAGTCTTGCTTGACGCCGATCACTGGCGTGGCGCCGTCGGTGCCGTTCTTGCCGTGGTTGATTATCGCGCTCGTGCCGTCGGAGAAGACGAGCTTGTAGCCATCCTCTACAGGTGTAATCGACGTAATGACTATTCCATTCTTAATGGCGCCGACAATGGTCTGCAGGCTGCTGATGTTGGCGTTGGCCGTCTGCATCTGCTGCTCAAGGGCAGAAAGCCGGCTGTCCAGGCCGTCTATCTTATCCATTACGGCAGACTCGTCAAAGCAGGATACTGCCAGGCCTGTAAGAAGGCTCGCGGCAAGGAGAAGTTTGAAAAGGGATTTCATATAGGTCTTCAGGAATTTCTTATTATCTCTGCAAGCAGGCGGAGGCCGGGCTCCAGGCGGGAGGAGTCTAGGTAGGAGAAGTTGAGGCGCATAGTGTTGCGGTGGCTGCCGTCGGGATAGAAGAAGGAGCCGGCAACATAGGCTACGCCGGCCGCAAGGGCTCGGTCGTAAAGCGCCACTGTATCAATGTGTTCCGGGAGCGTCAGGAAGAGGAAGAGGCCGCCCTCCGGGTGGGTCCAGGAGACGCCTTCCGGCATATACTTCTCCAGCAGCGAGAGCATCAGGTCGCGCTTGGTGCGGTAAAGTTCGATGCTTTTCTGCAGGTTGGCGTCCAGCGCGCCG
>JAFZXV010000080.1 GCA_017616595.1 Bacteroidales bacterium | reverse complement strand
GCCGATGACCGCCTTGGCGTGGTCGGGGATGCGCTTGAGGGTCTCTTCCTCGTCCCAGAGGGAGTTGAGAAGGAGGCTGCCTCCCTCCTTGATGCCCTTGAGGACGTCGTACTTCTCAAGATACGAAGGCACGTGGCATGCTACGAAGTCTGGCGTTCCCACGAGGTAAGGGGCCTTGATGGGAAGTTTGCCGAAGCGGAGGTGGCTGCAGGTGTAGCCGCCGGACTTCTTGGAGTCGTAGTCGAAGTATGCCTGGCTGTACAGGTCTGTGTGCGAGCCGATGATCTTGATGGTGTTCTTGTTGGCGCCCACGGTGCCGTCGGAGCCGAGTCCGTAGAACTTGCACTCGGTGGTGCCGGGCTTGACGATGGAGATCTCTTCCTTGACGGGGAGGCTCTTGAAGGTTACGTCGTCCACGATGCCGATGGTGAAGTCTGCCTTGGGCGCTGCCATCTCCAGGTTGTCGTACACTGCCACGATCTGGGCGGGAGTGGTGTCCTTGGAGGAGAGTCCGTAGCGTCCGCCAATCACGAGGGGAGCGTTCTCCTTGCCCTGGAAGAGGGCCTTGACGTCGAGGAACAGAGGCTCGCCGAGGGCTCCGGGCTCCTTGGTGCGATCCAGCACGGCAATCTTCTTGACGCTGGCGGGGAGCACCTTGAAGAAGTACTTCTCTGAGAAGGGACGATAGAGATGCACGGTAATGAGACCGCACTTGCGGCCTTCTGCGGCGAGGTGGTCTATGGTCTCGCGGATGGTCTCGGTAACGGAACCCATCGCAACGATGATATTCTCCGCATCAGGTGCGCCATAGTACTCGAACGGGCGGTAGCAGCGGCCGGTGAGCTCGCTGATTTCTCCCATATAGCGGGCAACGATATCGGGAATGGCCTCGTAGACCTGGTTGCGGCTCTCGACTGCCTGGAAGTAGACGTCGCCGTTCTGGGCTGTGCCGCGCGTTACGGGGGCGCTGGGGTTGAGGGCCCTGTCACGGAAGTTCTGGAGGGCTTTCTCGCTCACCATGCCGCGGAGGGCGTCCTCGTCGAGGGCCTCGATCTTCTGGATCTCGTGCGAGGTGCGGAAGCCGTCGAAGAAGTGCAGGAACGGAACGCTTGCCTTGATGGTGGAAAGATGGGCGACGGCGGCGATATCCTGAGCCTCCTGGACGCTACCGGATGCGATCATCGCAAAGCCTGTCTGGCGGCAGGCCATCACGTCCTGATGGTCTCCGAAGATGGAGAGGGCGTGGGATGCGAGGGCGCGGGCAGATACGTGGAAGACTGCGGGAAGCATTTCACCGGCAATCTTGTACATATTGGGAATCATCAGCAGGAGGCCCTGAGATGCCGTAAAGGTGCTGGTGAGTGCGCCGGCCTGAAGGGAACCGTGAACTGCGCCGGCAGCACCGGCCTCGCTCTGCATCTCCGTAACTTTTACGGTCTCTCCCCAGAGGTTCTTCTTGCCCTGGGCAGCCCATTCGTCGATGTTCTCCGCCATTGTGGAGGAAGGTGTGATAGGGTAGATGGCCGCATGTTCGCTGAAAAGATAAGCGATGTTGCTGGCGGCCTGGTTACCGTCACAGGTGATGAATTTTTTCTCTTTTGCCATATCTTTATCTGTGGTTATTGGATTCCTTCTATGATTACGTCTTCCCGGGCGCCGGCGATGCGCTTGACGAGGCCCTGAAGTACGGTGCCGGGGCCTATCTCAAGGAAGCTGGTTGCGCCGTCTGCCAGCATCTGTTGTACGCTCTGGGTCCAGCGGACGGGGGAAGTGAGCTGGAGCAGGAGGTTGTGCCTGATTACGTCAGGGTCTGTCTCCGGCATGGCGCTCACGTTCTGGTATACAGGGCACTTGGGGGCGGCGAACTGCGTTGCCTCTATTGCCGCGGCGAGCTTGACGCGTGCCGGCTCCATAAGAGGGGAGTGGAAGGCACCGCCTACCGGCAGCGGCAGCGCGCGCTTGGCGCCTGCTTCTTTGCAGGCCTTGCAGGCCTCGGCAACGGCGCCGCTCTCTCCGGAGATGACGATCTGGCCCTCGCTGTTGTAATTTGCAGGGACTACGACTCCGGGCACCTCTGCACACACGCGCTCCACCTCAGGCGTGGCAAGGCCGATGACGGCCGCCATGGCGCCGGGCACCGCCTCGCAGCACTCCTGCATGGCTGCGGCACGGGCCGCCACCAGGCGCAGGCCGTCCTCGAAAGACACGGCGCCGGCGGCCACCAGGGCACTGAATTCGCCCAGCGAGTGACCGCCGACCATATCGGGTGTGGGGAGGTTGGAGCATTCGGCAAGGACTACCGAATGCAGGAAGACAGCCGGTTGTGTGACGCGGGTTGCACGGAGGTCTTCGTCCGAACCTTCGAACATGATGTCCGTTAAACTGAATCCGAGTACAGAGTTGGCTCTATTCATCAGCTCTCGGGCGCGTAACGAGCTGGAATACAGCTCTTTACCCATTCCGCTGAATTGGGAGCCCTGCCCCGGGAATACAAATGCCTTTTTCATCAGTACAAAGTTAATCAAAATTTTCTTATTTTTGCAACGCAATATTGCGCCCCTAGTTTAATGGATAGAATTTAGGATTCCGGTTCCTACGATAGGCGTTCGATTCGCCTGGGGCGTACGAAAAACGGTTCAATCCCTTTGATTGAACCGTTTTTTGTCTATATTTGCAAATGAAACTCCCAAACGGGGTGAAATCGGCAACATCAATCCCACCCCGCCGGCTGTATTATCTTCTGAAGATAATCACAACCTTGATAAACAAGATTTTGAACATAGTGTGTTCGTCAAGGAGTTTTACGGACACCTTTCCAAAGGGGGTCGGCTTGCCGGCTCCTTTTCTGTTGCAAATCCTTTATATCAGGGAGTCGTAAGGCCGTTATTTGAATTTGTATTCAGAGATGTTCTGAAGGCCGGGAATCCCGTAGTAGGCTTCCACTATGTCTCCTTTTAAATAAATCTGACGACCTAGAAGGTCGGGATGGTCCACCAGGTTGAGGTTGTCCCGTATGTCGCCCTTGGCCAGCTGGACGGAGAGGCATTTAGCCTTGTCTTTGACGGAGGATTTTGCGGCAAGCACCAGGTTGGTGCGGGAAGAGAAAGGAGCGGCAAAGGAACATTTGCTGGAGGACAGGTCTCCGCCTACTATATATCCATATACCCATACGTCCTGCTCGCCGGTGTGGCTTTTGGCCGTTGGTACGTCGTAGGCCTCGGATGTGTCGCTCCCGTTGTTGCCGCCGCCGATTACGAATTCGTCGCTGGTCCAGTTGCGCGTCGTATCCACCTGCACCTTTACTCCGCCGCGGGTGGACTCGGAGCCTGTGTTAACGCCGAGCGTGAGTATCTGCTGCGGATCCAGCCTGCAGGTGAAGAGGGTGGACTCGACCCCGCCGTCGGACATGTCCAGATTAACGGCGCCGGGCTGGAAGTAGGCGATGCGCTTTTCCGAGTAAGAATACATCAACCGTCCGGAAGCGGCCTTGAGGTACAGCACCGCAGTGGGGTAGGCGGTAAGGAACGCCGGGTCTATCTTCAGGCGTATGCCGGAGTTGAGCTGTGCGCAGATGAGCGTTACCACCGTGGTCTTGCCGGCCTTGACGGACGCCACCTGCGTGTCGCCGTATTGGGGGCAGTCGAAGAGAGGCTCGGAGAAGTCGCAGCTGCGGGCGTATACCGTGTAGTTGCCCTCGTCGAGCAGAAGGTTCTCCTGCACAGCCCCGTACTTGCCGTCGTAGACGGTGTTGCCGCGTGAATCGGTTACTGTGAGGATGAAGTCGTTGGTGTCTGGGAACACGGCCTTGGTGTGCGGCACCGTGCCGTCTGCGAACCTTATCTGGAGAGTTCCCTGTCTGCTGATTGTCTGCATCAGCTCTTCGCAGGAGGCCACCAGGGGAATGGCCGCGAGAATGAAAAGAAGTACTTTTTTCATAGTGACTCAGTTTGAATGTTTAACGCCCCAATATACGTCAAACTTCGTCACACCCCTTTAAGAAATCACAAAACTTTTCTTTAAATATTTTTTTATAAAAAATTCACGAGGCGCTTGCATCACTGCGGGCGCCTCGCTACTTAACCTAAACTTAAACTATGAAAAACTTCGCCGCTAATTTAAGTATTTTTTCAAAATTTCAAAAATAAATCGTGGTTTTTTCATATATTTGGAGAAAATCGACTCGTTTTTAGTAAGTGTATTAGATAAAAAGTTTATGAAAAGATTTCTGTTTGCCATTCTTGTGGCGTCTATCTCCTTGATTTCCTGCAACAAATACCAGACGGTCAAGGACGATCCCCTCAACACCAAAATCTACACCCTCCCCAACGGACTCAAGATATTCATGTCCGTAAACAAGGAGCAGCCCCGCATCCAGACCTACATCGCCGTACGCGTGGGCAGCAAGAACGACCCTTCGGAAACCACCGGCCTCGCCCACTACTTCGAGCACCTTATGTTCAAGGGCACCGAGCACTTCGGCACAATGGACTACGAGGCGGAAAAACCCATGCTGGACGAGATCGAGCAGCTCTTCGAGGTCTACCGCAAGACCACAGACCCCTCTGAGCGCGCCGCCATCTACCATCGCATAGACTCCGTGAGCTACGAGGCCTCCAAACTCGCCATACCCAACGAGTATGACAAGCTTATGGCAATGATCGGAGCAGACGGCACCAACGCCTTCACCAGCAGCGACGAGACCGTGTACGTAGAAGACATCCCCTCCAACCAGATAGACAACTGGGCCCGCATCCAGGCAGACCGCTTCCGCCATGGCGTCATCCGCGGTTTCCACACCGAGCTTGAGACCATCTACGAAGAGAAGAACATGTCCCTCACCCAGGACCGCCGCAAGGTCTGGGAGGCCATAGACCAGGCGCTCTTCCCCAATCACCCTTATGGCAAGCAGACCACCCTCGGCAGCCAGGAGCACCTCAAGAACCCTTCCATCACCAACGTCAAGAAGTATCACGACACCTACTACGTTCCCAACAACATAGCCATCTGCGTATCCGGAGACTTCAATCCCGACGAGATGGTGGCTACCATCAAGAAATACTTTGGCGACTGGGAACCCAACCCCTGCATCCCCGCCCTTGAGTTCGAGCCCGAGCAGCCCATCACCGAGCCCATCGTAAAAGACGTCTACGGCCTCGAGGCAGAGAATCTCGCCATCGCATGGAGGCTTCCCGGCGCAACCGACCTCAAGAACACCGCAATAGCGGAAATCGCCTCCTCGGTGCTCTACAACGGCCAGGCCGGTCTCATCGACCTCAACATCAACCAGCAGCAAAAGGCCCTTATGGCCTATGCCGGTTCCAACGTGCAGCCCGACTACAGCTACTTTATGGCAATGGGTACCCCCAAGCAGGGCCAGACCCTCGAGGAGCTCAAGGACCTCATCCTTGCGGAGGTTGCAAAGCTGGCCGCCGGAGACTTTGACGAGTCCCTCATCAGCGGCACCATCAACAACATCAAGTACGGCATGATGCGCCAGCTGGAGAACAACAGCTCCCGCGCGATGATGTATGTAGACGCCTTCATCAACGGCGTAGACTGGAAAGACGCAGCCCACGTGCTTGACCGCTACGAGGCCGTTACCAAAGAAGACATAGTTGCCTGGGCTGGGGAGTTCCTCAAAGACAGCAACTACGCCGTCATCTACAAGCGCCAGGGCGTAGACGACACGGTGCAGAAGATTTCCGCTCCCAAGATTACCCCTATCGTCACCAACCGCAACGCACAGTCCGACTTCCTGGTGGATATGCAGAGCCGCACCGTCAAGCCCATCGAGCCCGTGTTCGTAGACTTCAGCAAGGACATGTCCTGCTTCAGCCTTGCAGAGGGTGTGGACGCCCTGTACAAGAAGAACGAGCTTAACGACATCTTCCATCTCAACTTCATCTACAACGTAGGTACGGAAAACGATCCCGCCCTTGGAATGGCTTTCAGCTATCTGTCTTACCTCGGAACCGCAGAGATGAGTGCAGAAGAGATTGCCGCCAAGATGTACGGCCTTGCCTGCGATTTCTCCGCCAGGTCCGGTTCAAACCAGACTACCATCAGCATAAACGGCCTTGCCGAGAATATGCCCGAGGCCCTTGCAATAGTGCGCGACCTTGCTCAGAACGCCGTCGGCAACGAGGCCATCCTGGCCAATCTCAAGGCCGATGCATTCAAGAGCAGGATGGACAGCAAGCGTAACCAGCGCGGCTGCTACAATGCACTCACAAATTACGCCATGTACGGCCCCGAGTTCATCAAGAAGACCGCCCTCTCCAACGAAAAGCTGGCCGCCCTCACCTCCGAGGAGCTTCTCCAGAAGGTTAAGGATGTTATTGCAAACGGCTGTGAGGTAATGTATTACGGCCCCGAGAGCGAGGCCAGGATAAAAGAGGTCGTAACCTTCGACGGCAGCTATGTGCAGCTTCCCGAGCGTTATCCCGAGATGCTCCAGACTCCCGTTCCCCAGGTCGTCCTCGCCCAGTACGATGCCAAGCAGCTCTACTACTACCAGTACTCCAACCGCGGAGAGAAGATGGATGCAGCATCCGAGCCTGTTCGCACTCTCTACAACGAATACTTCGGCGGCGGCATGAACGCCATTGTCTTCCAGGAGATGCGTGAGGCCCGCGGCCTTGCATACAGCGCCAACGCACGCCTGCGCGCTCCTTACAGCCAAGACGGCACCTTCTCCTTCAGCGCCTTCATCGCCACCCAGAACGACAAGCTTCAGATTGCCGTTGAGGCATTCGACGACATCATCAACAATATGCCCGAGTCCGACGCAGCATTCTCTGTTGCCAAGAACGCCCTCGAGGGCCGTCTGCGCACCCAGCGCACAACAGGTATGAGCGTGCTCAGCGCATACCGCGCCTGCCGCCGCCTCGGCCTTGACGCCCCTCTGGACAAGGCCGTGTTCGAGGCCCTGCCTTCGCTGACGCTGGATGATGTAAAGGCCGCCCAGGAGCAGTGGGTCAAGGACCGCACCTACACCTACGCCATCCTCGGAGACATCAAAGACCTGGACATGGGCTTCCTCAAGACCCTCGGCTCCGTCAAGGAGGTCTCCCTTGAAGATATCTTCGGCTATTGATAACCAACAACTGACCACATAAGATGAAAAAGACTTTAACAATCATCGCTGCCCTGGTCCTCGCCGCCTTTACGGCGGGGGCCCAGCAGTACGACATTATCAAACAGTTGGAAGACCATCCCGAGTATCTGGACGCGTCCGATTTCCTTTGCCCGACTGCGGCCGTCAAGCTTGCGGCATCGCCCAAGGGCTATAAACCGTTCTACATCAGCCATTACGGCCGCCACGGCGCCCGCTATGCCTGGCAGAGCGATATGTACGAGCGCCTCAACAACGTGTTCTCGGCGGCTTCTGCGGACGGCAATCTTACAGACCTCGGCAAAGACGTCACCCGCCGCTTCGATATCCTCTATCCCGATGTACGCTACCGTGTGGGAGACCTCTCCCGCAAAGGCTGGGAGCAGCAGCAGAACCTGGCGGCCCGTATGTACACCAACTTCCCGGCGGTCTTCGGCAAAGACGCGCACGTGCGTGCCTGGACGTCCACATCGACCCGCTGCGTCATGACAATGTCTGCCTTCTGCCTTGGCCTGAAGGCAAAGAACGCCAAGCTGGATATCTTCGAGAACTTCGGCAAGGTGTTCCTTCCCGCCATCCTGCCGCAAGACAGCAGCAATCCCTTCCGCAACAAGGATTTCCAGAAGACCCCTCTCAAGT
Organism: Bacteroidales bacterium; assembly: GCA_017616595.1. Taxonomy (GTDB): domain Bacteria; phylum Bacteroidota; class Bacteroidia; order Bacteroidales; family UBA932; genus Cryptobacteroides. The sequence continues at coordinate 4,926 of JAFZXV010000080.1, read as the reverse complement.
TCTCGGAAACCAAGGCGGAGTACGTAGAGCGTACTATAGACTATAAGGCTGTCCTGCGCCGCCTGTTTGTAGATATAGACAAGGCCGTCGAGCCCGAGAAGCAGTGGGATTTCGTCTCATACCTCTATTACTTCGTTGCCGGAATACGGAGCCTGGACACCAACCTCTCCTTTGCGGATATCTTTACCAAAGACGAGCGCATCGCCCTCTGGAAGATAGATAATTTCCAGTTCTACGCAGACGTGTGGCCGACGCATCTTGGCTACAGGCCAATACTGGAAGACATAATCGCCAAGGCGGAAGACCGCATCGCCACCGGAGAGAAGGGCGCCGACCTCCGCTTCGGCCACGACTACACCATCTATCCTCTCTTCATGATACTTGATGTGGACGGTATGGGCCACGATGTGCAGAATCCCGACGACCTGCCTTTCTGGACCCAGATCCACCGCATCCCCATGGGGGCCAACATCCAGTTCGTATTCTACAAAGGAAAAGCCGCCGACCCGGTCCTTTTCAAGGTTCTGGTCAACGGCGAGGAGGCTCACCTTCCACTGGAGACGACCAACTGGCCTTACTACGAGTGGAACAAGTTCAAGGCGAGGTATCAGTAATTAACGAAGCACTTGCGTGAAGACGGGCGCCTGCCCGTCTTCTGCAAGAACATAGACCTTTATGGTCCTGCCGGGCGCTTCCTGTCCGGGGAAGCCTGCGAGATCGCGGGCTTCAAATATATACTCTGTGCCCCAGGGGGTGGTGCGCGATGCAACGTTCTCTGCCTTGGCGTGCAGCATAGGGTAGCCGTCTACGGCTGCGTCAAAGATGGCGGCCTTTTCTTCAGTGGCGGGCTGAAGGGCAGGGAAGGGTTCGACGGGTTCGACCTCTCCATCTACAAAGCCGCCCTGCTTCAAGAAGCGGTCTACCTCTGCCGGCATGGCTGCAATGCGTGCGGCGCGTACGCCGTAGCCGGGCAGTATCTCTGCGCCGGGCAGGGCCTCGGCAAGATTGGCGGAGCTGGAATCGAGCCCGCCGCTGCCGAAGGTGCAGAAGGGAACGACTTTCTTGCCTGCAAAGTCGTACTCCTGCAGGAGCTTGCCCACGGGCGGTGCGTAGGTGCCGAACCATACGGGATAGCCGAGGAAAATGATGTCGTACTTCTTGAGGTCTGCGGCGATGGGCTGGATCTGGGGCAGTTCGCCCTCGAGCTCTACACGGCCGCGCTCGATTGTGGCCTGGAAGTCGCCGTCGTAGGGGATTACGGGCACAATGGCCTCGATGTCTGCTCCGAGCTTTGCCTGGAGCTCTTCTGCAACCGCTTTGGTGTTGCCGTTCTGTGAATAATAGAGGATTAGCATCTTTGGTGCTTTTTCTGTGCAACTCAGTGCGAGCAGCAATGCTGCCGAAAGGATGATTAGCTTTTTCATGGGGCGCAAGTTACGAAAAAATCCATTTTGTTGACACACCGCAGCCGCTATCCCTCGATAGTCTTTGCAATCTTCTCTATGTTGAGGCTGCGGGCGGAGGCGTCTATGATGTCTTTGTAGATACCGCCCTTCCTGTATATCTCGTCCGGGTCGCCGGACTCCTCTACGCGCCCCTTCTGCAGGGCGTAAATCATCTCGGAATCAATGATTTGCGAGATGCTGTGGGAGATTATTATAACAGTGCGGCCAGACTTGATGGCGTCTATCGAGTTCTTGATCTGCTCGGTGGCGATGGCGTCCAGCGAGGCCGTCGGCTCGTCCAGGAAGATGATCGGCGGGTTCTTGAGGAACATCCTGGCAATCGCAATGCGCTGCTGCTGGCCGCCGGACAGGTCGGTGGCCTTGTTGTCGAACTGCCTTGGAAGGGCCATTATCTGGTCGTAGATGTACGACTTCTTGGCTGCCTCCACCACCTCTTCGTGCGTGGCGTTGGGGTTGCCATAGAGGATGTTTTCCTCAATCGTACCGTCGAAGATATGGTTCTTCTGGAGCACCAGGCCGATGTTGTCCCGCAGGAACTTGGTGTCGTATTCCCTGAGGTCTACGCCGTCCAGCGTTATGGTGCCTTTCTGCGGCTCGTAGAACTTGTCCAGCAGGTTGACTATGGTGCTCTTGCCCGCGCCCGAGAGACCGACCAGCGCCGTGATGCGACCGGGCTCGATTACCATATTGACCCCGTAAAGCGCCTGATTGCCATTGGGATAGGTAAAGTCTACATCCTTGAGCTCGAAGCGTCCGCGGATGCGCTCAGGCCTGTAGCTGCCGGTGGGCTCCACGTCGCTCTCTGAATCCAGTATGTCAAAGAAGCCCTCGGCGTAGATAAGGGCGTCGTTGACGTCGTCGAAGATGCGCTGCAGCTGCGTTATGGGGGCGATTACGTTGGAGAACAGCATCACGTGGTACATTATCTTACCGATGCTCATGCCCGGGTAATCGATGAGTACCAGATAGGCGGTAAGGATGATTACCAGCACGGTGCCCACCTGCTTCACAAAGCTCTTGATGCCGTTGAAGTAAAAGCTTACCTTGCGCGTCTTCACCTGATTCTCCGTCACCTGGTTCTGTATGTCCAGCTGCTTGCGCGCCTCTATGCCCTCCCGGTTGAAGGATTTGATGACGTTGATGGAGTCTATTATGTTCTTGATTCCCTGGCTCTTGGTCTCCATGTGGTGACGCATCTCGCGTCTCCACCCCTTGAGGCGCTTGGCCTGCCGGTATGTGATCCAGAAATAGATGGGAACGATGCCCAGTGCCACCAGGCCTACATACACGTTGGCGATGAACATCAGGATGAGGGCCAGCGCGGCGCTGGTAAACAGAGGCAGCAGGTCTATGAAGAAGTTCTGCACCGTGCGGGACAGGCTGCTGACGCCCTGGTCCATACGGGCCTGGATCTTGCCGGTGGCGTTCTCGTCGGAAGAGAAGAAGGCCATCCGGAAGGTCAGAACCTTTTCTATGACCGCCTGGGACAGGTCTCTGGATACAAGTATCCGCATACGCTCTCCATAGTAGTTCTGGGCGAATGTTACCAGAGCGCTGAGCACTTCCTTGCCAAGAAGGACTATGGAGATAATTGTGAGGATCTTGGCCGCCTGGCTCCATTTGAAGTCTGTGCCTATCAGGGCGTTGATGGCGTCTACCGTGCGGTCCAGCACTATGGCGTTTACCTGCTGCATCAGGGAGCCCACCAGAGTAAGCACCAGCGTTATTGCCACCAGTACGCGGTACGGCTTTACGAAAGGCCGTATGTTCTTGAAGAGTCCGAAGAGGTTCATATGCTGATCACCAATTCTTAGTAATAAACTGCACGCAAACAGGAGCGCCCACGGCGATGGCTTTGCCCGTGGGTGCAAGGGCGCCGGTGGCTTTGTCGACGCTGTAGATTTCAATGGCATTGTCGTCCCTGCAGGCGCAGAGGAGGTAGCGTCCGTCGGGCGAAATGGCAAAGTTGCGGGGATGCCTGCCGGTGGGCTGGAAGCCTCTCTTTTCCACCGTGCCGCTGGACGGCTCTACGGCAAAGATGGCGATGCCGTCTTCTTTGAGCCGATGGCTGGTGTAGAGGTAACGGCCGTCCGGGCTCAGATGGATATCGGCGCTGCCGTGCCCATCGCCGTCGTATGCGGTAAGCGTCTGGACAGGGGAGAGCCTGCCGTCGTCATAAGAAAAGACCACCAGTTTGTCGCCAAGCTCGCAGAGCAGGTATGCAAAACGGCCGTCGGCACTGAATACCATATGCCGTGGGCCGTATTGTATGCTGTCTTGATTCTTCCATGCTGTCTCGCACGGGCCAAGCGGCTTTTCCCCCTCCGTTTTGGCAAAGCGGTGGATGCAGTCCATCCCCAGGTTAGTAACAAAGATGTACCTCCTGTCCGGCGACTCCACGGCGCAGTGCATATGCGCAGGCTCCGCCTCATTTTCAGGGACATAACTCTGACTCATCCCGCCGAGGCTCCCGTCGTCGCCAATCGGGAAAGCCGTTACCGACCCGCCGGTATAGTTAGAAGTAAGCACAGTCTTCCCGCTTAGCAGGATGTTGCAGGGGTCTTCTCCCGGCACCAGATCAGAAGGGATTGGAACGCTGTTTATCGGTGCGATGCTGTTTGCACCCAATGCAAACGAGCTAACGCCCTGCCTGCCGTCGTTGAATTCGTTGACGGCATATGCCCTTGCCTTATCCGGAGAAAGTATCACGAAGGACGGATTGCCGGAGGGCGCCACACCCAGGAGCCTTGCTTCTGCAGACCTTGGATTAAAGGAATACAGATAAATGCCTTCCGCCGTCGTATTCTCCGTATAGGTCCCGACCAATATCTGAACCGGCCTGGTGCATCCCAGAACTACTATCCCGGCAACCAGTGCCGCCAGAAACCGCCTCACTTTATCGTTGAATTTCATATGTAAGGGTTTCTCAAAATTAACCGGCTTGTCATAATTTACCAAATTCTCAAACTCGCTCCCCAGCGGTGCTATCCTTATGGGCATATGTGCCACCATAGCGACCGGCCTTGGCTTGCAAGCTTATGGCGTTAGTCTTCGCAACAAATTCCTTTACACTGATTTTGAATCGGTTAAGCCCAGCCTGGCTTCTAATTGTGGCGAATTCGCCATAATTAAAACTGGGATTATGGACTTTTTCCCAAATGCCGATAAATTCTAGAGTGTTACGGTTTCTTAACCAGTCTGTGACAAAGAAGTCTCCATCTTTCGCCTTCATCATGTCTGTCAGACAAATGTAGTCTTCACCATTAACACTGACAACATTGATTTCTGTATCTTGAACACTTATCTTTGCCATAACTCTTTTCCAGTTGAAATCCAAATAAAAATGGATCTCGATTTTATTGGTTAAACTTTAATTTATTCATAATCATGTTCTTACGAACAATGTTCTTTTGTCTCATTTGCGTTGGGTACGCATTGGTTTACGGCCTCTTGCGAGGTC
>JAFZXV010000079.1 GCA_017616595.1 Bacteroidales bacterium | reverse complement strand
TAAGCCAGTGCGCGGCGCAGCTCGAGGCCGAGGCCGGCGCACCGCTGCTGGTGCGCGGCAAGGGCGAGGTGTCGCTGACGCCCCTCGGAGAGCGCTTCCTGCTCTATTCCCGCCGCATCCTTGCCCTTTACGACAATCTCTCCTCCGAACTTTCCGGCTCCTCTCCCTTCCCGGAAACCGCCATTCTGCAGCTCGACGATTCCCGCACGGCCGTAGTCTCGGTCGCAGACGGAAAACTTCAAATTGATGTTAAATAAGATGCCCGATCGTGTCGGGCATGACGTCTGATACGTGGTAGCAACGGGAGCAGGAAAGGGTCGAGCGAGCGCCCTTTCATTCGGGAGTTGCGGCCATTACAAATAAAACTGTTTCTAATATCTAAATTATTAGTATCTTTGCCCAGAAGTTTAACTAAATTCTTTTTTATGGGTAGAGATGAAGAGACTGCTTTTACTCTTCGCAGCTATGCTGCTATGCTCCCTTGCGCATTCGCAAGAGGGTGAGGAGACCGGCAGATATGCCGATTTCCAGCTAATTCCGCGTTTTGAGTTCAATCCCTATTTTGCACCCGGGAACTCCGACGACGGCTCGAGCGGGTACAGTTTCGGCAATTCTTCAATCTACACACTTATTGAAGGCGCCTTTTCGGAGAACGTATCCTTCACAGTAAGCAACCACTGGGTGTCTCCAGAGCTTAAATCCCTTTACGAGGGCACATTGTATTCCAACACCAACAACTGGCTGGACATAGCCACCGTAGGCTTCAGTTTCGGAGACTGGACTGTAACGGTCGGTAAAGACTGCATCGCCACCGGCGGCTTTGAGTACGACGACTGGGACGTAGACGTAGACTACCTCCTCGTAGACGAAAAGCCCCTCCTCGTTTCCAACCTCTGGTACAACCTCCCGTCTTACCAATGGGGCGCCAAGGTCGGCTATGCAATAGGGGAGCACACCAACCTCGCCCTTCAGATGACAACGTCTCCCTTTGGCGAGCGCCCGTTCGCCAGCGGCCTCTTCTGCTATTCCGGCAAATGGGACGGCAACTACGGCCCCTACTCCAACATGTGGTCCGCCTCTGCGGTCCAGCGCCCGGACGGCGGCTTCGAATGGCTCATCGCCCTTGCCAACAAGGTAGAGTTTGCCGAGGTGTTCTCCGTAGGTCTGGACTGGTATAACATCGCAGATGTAGATTACGACCAAGACGATGCACCCTGCGAGTTCATCAAGGGCAACACCTTCCGCCCCAGCTTCACATGGGCTCCGGCAGACTGGTTCGACTGCAAGCTGGTGGGCAATATATACGAGCGCGGCGGCGAGCTGTACGACCTCAACATCGGCTCCGCCTACCACTTCTTCCCCCGCGAATGGCTCCAGGTGCATACTGCAATCGGCTGGGATCTTTTCTCCAAGTCTTTCTCGGCGATGGCCGGTATTAAGGTTAACTTCAAATTCCTCTCCCTGTAGATGGCTAACGACTATATCATCGACATACAGCACCTCAGCAAGTCCTTCGGCGGCGTAAAGGTGCTGGACGACATCAATTTCTATATCCGCAGAGGTGAATTCATCACCCTTCTGGGCCCTTCCGGCTGCGGTAAGACTACGCTCCTGCGCCAGATCGCCGGCTTCATCGCCCCCGACGAGGGACGCATCCTCCTGGAGGGCAAAGACATCTCCGGCATCCCGCCTTACCAGCGCCCGCTCAACACCGTGTTCCAGCGTTACGCCCTCTTCCCGCATCTGGACGTTTACGACAACATCGCCTTCGGCCTCAAGCTCCAGAAGGTCCCTCCCAAGGAAATCGAGAAGCGCGTCAAGAAGATGCTCAAGATGGTTTCCATGACGGACTATGAAGACCGTTCCGTAGATTCGCTCTCCGGCGGACAGCAGCAGAGGGTTGCCATCGCAAGGGCGCTCGTCAACTATCCCAAGGTGCTCCTCCTTGACGAGCCGCTCGCCGCGCTCGACCTTAAGATGCGCAAGGATATGCAGCTGGAACTCAAGGAGATACACCGCAAGATGGGTATCACCTTCATTTATGTAACGCACGACCAGGAAGAGGCCCTTACGCTGTCCGACACCATCGTGGTCATGAACGAGGGCAAGATCCAGCAGATAGGCACCCCAATCGACATCTACAACGAGCCCGTCAACTGCTTTGTGGCAGACTTCATCGGAGAGAGCAACATCCTCAAGGGCCGCATGATACGCGACCGCCGCGTTGCCTTCCTCAAGCATGAGTTCGACTGCGTGGACGAGGGCTTCGGAGAGGATGTGCCTGTAGACGTGGTGGTGCGTCCGGAAGACATTTACTTTACCACGGACCCCGCCAAGTGCCAGTTCAAGGCCAAGGTCAACTCCTGCATATTCAAGGGCGTCCACTACGAGATGTGGGTGGACACAGACACCGGCTACGAGCTGATGATCCAGGATTACGACCCCTATCCCGTGGGCAGCGAGGTAATGCTCTACATCGACCCTGACGACATCCAGGTGATGCACAAGGAGCGCACCCGCAACGTTTACGAGGGCACGATGGTGGACCAGACGCACGTGGATATGATGGGCGGCGTCTTCGAGTGCCTGCCTCAGGAAGGCATAGGCGCGGGAGACAAGGTCCAGGCCGTAATCCGCTTCGAAGACGTAGACCTGCTCGACCATCAGGAAGACGGCGTGGTTGCCGGCGAGGTGCACTTCCTCATCTACAAAGGAGACCACTACCACCTTACCGTCCGCACGGAGGACGACTACCGCATCTGGGTGGATACCAACGATATATGGGACAAGGGAGACCTTGTGGGCGTAAACATCGCACCCGAGGCCATTAAACTCACCAGGTGCAATGATTAAGCGCAGCTACTGGAGCCTCCCGTACCTCATCTTCATGGTGGTGTTCGTGGTGCTGCCCCTCGTGCTGATAGTGCTGTATGCATTTCAGGACGGCTCGGGGCACTTCACCCTGTCCAACATCGCCCGTTTCTTCACGGACTCAGACTCCCTCCAGACCTTTGCCCTTTCCATAGAGGTGGCAATAGAGAATACGCTCATCTGCATCCTGCTGGGCTATCCGGCGGCGTGGATACTCGCCAACCGCAAGCTCAACCGCAGTGCCGTTACGGTCATGCTCTTCATAATGCCGATGTGGATCAACGCCCTGATGCGCACCCTGGCCACCGCCGAGCTCTTCAACATGTTCGGCATCACCCTCGGCAAGGGCACGCTCCTCTTCGGTATGGTGTACGACTATATACCGTTCATGATCTACCCCATCTACAACATCCTCATGAAGATGGACAACTCCTACGCCGAGGCGGCGGAAGACCTCGGGGCCACCCCCTGGAAGGTTTTCTGGAAGATTACCGTACCCCTTTCCATGCCGGGCGTGATGAGCGGCGTGCTGATGGTCTTCATGCCTACTGTGAGCACCTTCGCCATATCCGAGTTCCTCACCAACAACAAGATAAAGCTCTTCGGTACCATCATCCAGGAGAATATAAACTCCAGTATGTGGAACTACGGCGCCGCTCTTGCATTCATAATGCTGCTGATAATCGGAATCACCTCGCTGTTCAACGACAACAAGGATTCCCAGGCCGAAGGAGGGCTCATTTAAGCTATGAAGAAAGTCCTCGCAAAAGCCTATCTGTACCTGCTGCTGGCGATGCTTTACGCCCCGCTCATCTTCATTGCGGTCTTCTCCTTTACGGAATCCCGCGTGCTGGGCAACTGGACGGGCTTCTCCACCAAGCTGTACGCCAATCTGTTTACGGGCGGCATGAACGGCGGCTCCTCGCTGCTCGCCGCGGTGGAGAATACCTTGATTATCGCACTCATATCGGCAGCCATAGCAACCGTTCTGGGCACCATTGCCGCCATCGGCATCTTCAACCTCAAGGGGCGCAAGAAGGCCGGGATGCAGTTCCTCAACAACATCCCGATGATCAACCCGGACATCATAACCGGTGTGTCGCTTTTCCTGCTCTTCGTGTTCCTGGGCATCACCCAGGGCTATGTGACGGTGGTCCTTGCCCACATTACGTTCTGTACGCCGTATGTGGTGCTCAGCGTGCTGCCCAAGCTGTCCCAGATGAATCCCAACATCTACGAGGCGGCGCTGGACCTCGGCGCAACCCCGTCGCAGGCGCTGCGCAAGGTGCTCATCCCCGAGCTGCGGCCCGGAATGATTTCCGGCTTCATCCTCGCCTTCACAATGTCTCTGGACGACTTTGCCGTGACCTTCTTCACTCGCGGCACCATCGGCCTTGAGACCCTCTCTACGTACATCTACGCCGACGCCCGCAAAGGCGGGCTCACCCCCGAGCTGCGTCCGCTGATGACCATAATCTTCCTGATAGTCCTCATTCTTCTGGTGGTAATGAACATACGCCGCCAGAAGGCAAACCAATCCAAATAAGCCCAGATGAAAAGACTCTTTACAGTACTGGCGGCCGCAGCTATGGTCTGCGCCTGTTCCTCCAACAGAGACCAAATCCTCAAGGTGTACAACTGGTCCGACTACATCGACGAATCCGTCATCCCTGAATTCGAGCAGTGGTACCAGGAGCAGACAGGACAGAAGGTCAAGGTTATCTACCAGACCTTCGACGTCAACGAGACCATGCTCTCCAAGATAGAGAAAGGCCACGAAGACTTCGACGTGCTCTGCCCGTCAGACTACATAATCGAGCGTATGCTGCAGAACCACCTGCTGCTGCCCATAGACCGCAACTTCGGCAGCACGCCCAACTACATCGACGACAACCTTTCCCCTTATGTGAAAGACCGTTTCGACAAGATGAGCGGCGGCAAGTACAACGCCAACGACTATGCGGTGGGCTATATGTGGGGCACCACCGGCATCCTCTACAATGCCAAGTACGTTACGGACGAGGAGGCCTCTTCCTGGGACGTCATCCGCAATCCCAAGTTTGCCGACAAGATCTTCATCAAGGACTCTCCGCGCGACGTCTTCTCCCAGATTATCATCTTCTTGCGTCACGACGACGTGGTTGCCGGCAAGGCGACTCTGGACGAGCTGATGAACGACGCCTCCTACGAGTCGCTCGAGGCTGTGGAGGCATATATGAAGCAGGTGCGTCCGCTGGTGGCGGGCTGGGAGGCCGATTTCGGCAAGGACCAGATGACGCAGGAGCGCGGCTGGCTGAGCCTCAACTGGAGCGGCGACGCCGTCTGGGCGATCGAAGAAGCCGCCGAGATGGGCGTAGACCTGCGATTCTCCCTCCCCAAGGAGGGCTTTGCCGTATGGTTCGACGGCTGGGTGATCCCCAAATTCGCCCAGAACATTACCGCCGCCAAGTATTGGATCGACTTCATGAGCCGCCCCGACATCGTAATACGTAATGTCGAGGCCACGGGATACGTCTCCGTGAGTGGCGCCCCCGAGGTGCTGGAAGCCTTTATAGACGAGGAGAACTACGACCCCATCGACCTGAGCTACTTCTTCGGCCCCGGCGCCGAGGCGGTTTGCGTCAACCCTGTACTCTATCCCGACAAGGCAGACATCGAGCGCAGTACCCAGGAGCACGACTGGGGCGACCGTACGCCCGACCTGGTGGCCATGTGGAGCCGCGTCAAAGGCGAGAACGCAAACAGCTGGACGATGATAGTGGTCGTTGTCTTCATCCTGGCCGTCGCCGCCTTTGGCGTCTATACCAAGTTCTTCAAGAAGCGCAAGGGGTCTCGTAAACGTCGTTAGGCAGAAGGCTTAGCGCTCGCGGAAGGATTTAAGCTTTCCGTCTTTCCAAACTATGTCCACCGTTGTGCCGCGGCGGGTGCGTAGGCCGTGGACGGACCCGGAAGGCCATTGGGCCGGAAGGGCCGGAAGGGGAGTGACGGAATCGGGGGCGCTCTGGAGGAGCATCTCCATGATGCCGGCGCAGCCTCCGAAGTTGCCGTCTATCTGGAAGGGGGAGTGGGCGTCCAGCAGGTTGGGATAGGTGCCTCCGCCGCGCATGGCGTCGGGCCCGGTGTAGCCGTCCGGGCTCACGTACCGCAGGAGGCGGCGCAGCATCCGGTATGCGTTTTGCCCGTCGCCCAGGCGCGCGTACAGGTTCACCCTCCAGCCGCAGCTCCAGCCGGTAGTCTCGAATCCTCTGACTTCCAATGTCTTATGCGCAGCCTCGGCAAGGGGACCGTCCGTAATCTGATGCCCGGGATATACGCCGATGAGGTGTGATTGGTGGCGGTGCTGCGGGTCCCAGTCGCGCCAGTCGTGATACCACTCCTGCAGCCTGCCGTCGGCGCCGACCTTGTATGGCCTCAGGCGCTCCAGCGCGGCGTTGGCTTCCCGCACAAAGTCGTCGTCCATCCCCAGTTCCACCGCGGCCGCAGCAGCGTCTGTAAGGCATTCACGTATGATGGCAAGATCTGCCGTGGCCCCGTAAAGCGTGGAGCCTGCAAAGCCTGCGTCGTTGATGTAATAGTTCTCCGGAGAGGTGCCGGGCGAGGTTATCAGCTCACCGTTTTTCTCCACCAGCCAGTCCAGGCAGAACCTGGCAGCGCCGCGCAGGACCGGATAGTCGCGTTGGAGGGCGGCACGGTCCCGGCTGAACAGCCAGTGCTCCCAGATATGCGTGGCGAGCCATGCTCCTCCCATGTTCCAGTTGGCCCACGACGGGTCTCCGGTGCCCAGGCCGACCGGCGTCGCCATTGCCCATATGTCTGAATTGTGCCCTGCGGCCCAGCCTCCCGATATGCCGTACATGCGCTCTGCAACCTCTGCTCCGTTGCGGCTCAAAGGGTGCAGGAAGCCCAGCAGCGACTGGTGCATCTCCGGCAGTGCGGCGGCTTCTGCAGGCCAGTAATTCTCTTCCAGGTTGATGTTGACGGTGTAGTTGCAGCTCCACGGCGGGTCCATGCTTTCGCTCCAGAGGCCCTGAAGATTGGCGGGCACATCGGGCGCCCGGGAGCTGCTGATGAGCAGATAGCGGGCGTACTGGTAATACAGCACCTCCAGCTCCGGGTTGGCCTCTCCAAGGTCTGTATAGCGCCTCAGCTGCACGTCGGTGGGGAGCACGCGCACGGAGTCTGCGGTGCGGCCGAGGTCGAGCCGGACGCGGTTGAACAGGGCCTGATAGTCTTTAACGTGATCCTTGTGGGCCGCATAGAATCCTTTCTGGAAGGCGTTGTGGACTTGCCGGCCGGCGATTTTCTTGTACGGCCTGCCTTCCTTGACCGGATCCTTGTCCGCTCCGTTGAAGCTGGTTGCGTTGGAAAGGCAGATGGTGGCGTAAGTAATGTCGTAAAGGTCGAGTCCCAGCCCCTCGTCCGGCCGTCTGGGCATTATCCGTCCCTTGGCCGACGCCGCAAGGTAAGTGCGGAAGTGGATGCCCCGTGACGGGTCGTACAGATACTGTTCCGGAGCGCCGTAATAGCCGGGGTACGCGTGGTATGCCGCATATCCGTCGACAATGATTTCCTTTGGGGAGATTATGGTCTCGTGCGGTAGGGGAGTGTCCAGGAAGAGGCTCAGGCTCAGGGGAGCCTTGGACTGGATGTTGATGATTAGGGAGGAGTCCGGAGCGGAGACGAAGTAATTGACAACAACCGGGACGCCGTTCCTTTTGAAGCTGACTACCGCCGTGGCGGTGCTTAAGTCCAGCGAGCGGGAGTAGTCCGTTATTTCCGCGGGTTGGTATTCCATCCGGAGGGTGCCGAGGGGCATGAAGGATTCGCTGAAGTGGCCCTGGAGCCTCTGCTGAAGGCGCTCGGCAAGCGGGTAATCCTCCCGCTCAAGAGCCTCGCGGACGGCGGCGAGGGCTTCCTTTCCGCTGCCGTCGAGCCCGGAGGCCACTATGTCGGGATGCTGTGGGCCGCGGTCCGGCTCGCCCGTCCAGAGGGTTATGTCGTTGAGGGATATTTTCTCGTGGAGAGGGTCTCCGTAGACCATGGCGCCCAGCGTTCCGTTGCCCAGAGGAAGGGCCTCTTCAAAGAAGTCGGCGGGCTTGTCGTAATGCAGTGCGAGCGTTTCTTGCTTTGCCGGTGAGCAGGCGCAGGCCAATAAAGTGAGCATAATAATCCAAGGCATACGCAAATATACGGAAAAATCCAAAAATAATGATTACATTTGTAGCCTATCCTGCCAATAACCAAATCTTTATATTATTTTTATGATTTTAAAACACAACTACTCTGCTCCCGATACCTGGGTAGAGCAGGACATTCTTGAGGAGTACATCCTCGACGTTTCATCATCAGGAGAAGACCTTGTGGGCGAGGACTTTGATCCTTGGCTCGTAGGAGGTGAGTATTAATCAATTAACGCGCATCACCATGAAAACAAGATTCATCCTTATATCCGCCGTGTGCGTACTCGCACTCGCCGCATCCTGCCAGAAGGCAGCAGAAGAGCCCGTTTCCTTTAACGAAACCGCTACCATCACCGCCGTCATAGACGACGCTACCAAAACCGCATACGAAAACGAGGCCACTTTCAGCTGGGTCTCCGGAGATGCCGTACGCCTTCTGGTCGCCAACTCCGAAGACGAGCGTCTCGACCACTTCTCCTATTACGCCAACGAAAGCGGCCCCCGTGTTTCCTTCACCGGTACCGCCTTCGGTCCCGGCACCTCGTTCGAGCAGTGGCAGGGAGTCGGCCTGGCATATTATCCGAGCGCTATCGGCCGTTCCGGCTCCAGGGACAATATGTACCTGACCATCCCCGACACCTATACCCAAAGCTCAGACAACCCCCTGTCTATCGTCCCCCTGCTCGGCGAACAGGATTCCGAAAACCCCGACCACTACATCTTCAAGACAGCCGTCGGCATACTTAAGCTCACTTTCTCCAATGTGCCTGCTTATGCATCCCGTGTGGTGCTCTATGCATACGACGAGCCCATCGCCGGTGAATTCGCCCTCTTCGCCTCATCCGCGCAGACCGGTATCAGGATGGCTGATGCAACAGGATACACTACTTCCAACATAGTTGTAAACCTGCCTTCCCACAGTGCCGGTGAAACCATGACCGTCTACTTCCCCGTTCCCGTAGGTACCCTCAAGGCCGGCGCATGCTTCAGCGTCCAGATGGAGAACAGCGCCGAGCTGTTCTGCACCGAGGACACGACCCGCGACATCGAAGTCGTCCGCAATGTGGTCAAGAACCTCACCCCTTCCGCACCCATCGCAATCCCCGATATCCAGAACAACGTAGACCTTGCCGACGTCGTCGGTACCTACAACATGTTCGTTACCATGGGCCCTTATCTTACCGGCTATTCCAGGACCTCCAAGGGCTTCGCCTGGGACGACCTCGTGATCGAGGCCTCCGACGATTCTTCCAAGGGCAATGTTATGATGACCAAGTTCGCAGGCGTTTCCGGCAAGCAGTACGGCACATACGACGGTGCCTGCATAACCTTCCCCAAGGATCAGATATTCGGCGCAAATCCCTATGACAATGCAGCAGATTATCCTTATGTGGCACTCGATTTCTACAAGGGCTCAGTGGTTGACGCTGTACTCCAGGTCAACGGTCCCGGTAATCTTGATGCCATCAACGCCGACGCCATGGGCTTCCGTGCCTGCACCGCCGAGGATTGGCAGACTTATGGCGGAGCATATCCCTGGGCGCTTTGCTACAGCTCTCTCCACGCCGAGTTCAAGACCCAGCCCGTAAAGGGAGAGAGAGTCTACCTCAAACCCTCAATGGTTGTCGCGTCCGATGACTGCGGTCACGACGGAAACGGCGTCCCCGGCCTCCTTGACAGCGACGCCGAGACCTACTGGCACTCCAACTGGTACTATGCCGTAGAGAAGAACGATCCCGTATACGGTATCTATTTCGATATAACGCTGGATGTAGCTATCGACGCCGCCCAGTTCAATTATCAGGTGCGCAGCGGCAATGCCAATTCCAGGCCTACGCGTGTAGTCATCGGTGTCAGTACTGACGGCATCAACTGGACCCAGAAGGCCGACTACGCCACCTCCGATATGGAAGAGGCCGGTGCCAGCTCATGGGTAGAGCTCGCAAAAGTCGACTTCGGCGGCTCTTACAAGTTCATCCGCTTCGGTATTGCAGACTCCCATGACCCCAACGAAGGTTCCCTCACCGGCGACCTCAGTGCCGACGGCACCAAGAAGTGCACCAACCTCGCCTCCCTCGAGCTCTGGTGGGCAGAGTAATCAATAACTCTGAATTATCGAAAAAGGCTCCCGATGTGTTTCGGGGGCCTTTTTTTATAACTGCGCATAGTGATATTATATTATTGTATCTTTGCAATGGAATCCCCGTACGTCCCTGAGTGATCAAACGCATAGGTTATGTTTTTCCACAAAAAAGGTTGGCTCCAGGCGGGGCCAACCTTTTTGTCGTAGAATCTCAGATTGAGTTAGTTTTCCCAGATCTGGACTTCTGCCATATGGGTGTAATAAGAACCGTTGGCTACGGTGGTAAGGGCACCCCTGTCGCTTTCGGTGATGCAGAGACGGACGAAACTGTACGCGTTTCCGTCATTGACAGATTGCTGATACCACTTGTTGGCGCCGGCAGTAATGGATGTCTCTTCGGTGACGAATGACCAGTTGGTTCCGTCCTGGCTCACTGCAATACGGTACTTGGTAGGAAGACCGTGGGTTGAGTTGCGGCTCATAAACTTGATTGTGAAGTCACTGACCGTCTTCGATATGCTTGTGAGGTCGATCTGAATATAAACACCAAATTCATCAGTGTCGACGGAACCACCATAGTTGGAATGCCAATAAGTACTGGAAGATTTGTCTACGAGGGCGGCCATTCCGCCACGGTCGCCGCTTCCGTCTTCACCGTAGCTTGAGTTGGTGGAAAGCATATCTTTGGTAAGGGCAACCATCCCCTTTGTCTTGTAGGCAACATACTGACTAAAGTAAAAGTCATAACTGGTGAGCGATGCGTTCCAGTTATTTCCGATATATGGATTCCAGACCACAAGGTCGTGAACGGTACCGGTAGAATAGGCGTCGCTGTTGAAGGCGAATTTCAGAGTGGACACCGCACCCTGTTCCGTGCCTATTATGTGCTTTGAACTTGAGTTGTCGGTGTAGAAGATCTGTTCGTTGACATTATAGAACTCGGCACCGGTGTTTCCGCCATAGACAATGGAGTCTCCATAAAGACCGTACACCGGATCACCATCGGTAAAGCTGTCCCAAGCCCTGCTCCAAGTTGTGAACGTATGATTTGCAACGATGTTGGTAAAGCCGGCGAACTCGGTGATCATTATGTTGCCCTTTGCGGGATTGTCACTGACCTCAAGTGTAATGGTGTTGTCGCCGTGAGGATCCAGATCTATCAAAGAGGTGCTGCCGGTCCTGGCGTCCCTTACATATTTGGCGCAGATGGAGGCTGCATCCGTTGAAGTTATTACATATGCGGGAACGCTTCCAGACAGTTTGGCCTCGGCGCCGCCGTAGGTCTTGTAAACCAGGCATGCAGTGCCGGAAGCGGTAACGTTGGTCATGGGGAGAACAACTTCGCCGTCGGCGGTGAAGGTAACTACTGATGCGTCGTCGGAGTCAATCAGGCTCAGACCGGCTGCTTCTGTAGTAGCAAGGACAACCTTTACAGAAGTAGCATCTTTTGTTATGTCAACATTTGCCTTGATTGCGAGAGATGTGCCGGCAGGGGTCACAGTAGCCGAGAAATCTTCTGCAGGAAGGACTATAGCCTTGGTTATCTCTGAAATCTTATTGCGCTCGATGACAACGTCTACCGGAGCTGTGACGGCCTTGATAACATTGTCGCTTCCATCAAGCAGAATCACCTGGAATCCGCTGTCGAGGGTTCCGACAGGTACGGGGAAGTAGAAGGGGAGCTCGGTCTCGGTTGTGCGGTCTGTATAGACTACGTCAAGATACTTTTCGCCATCGGTAGTGGTTGTGGTCATTGCGACGTAAGCAGCGTTGCCATCGCCTGTCATTTCGAAGTTACCCTTCAGCTTCTGTCCGTTGGTAAGGAGCCTGACCTTGGCAAGACGCGAGTCGATGTTGCTGACGGTAACTTTGAGTATACCGGTAGCAGTGTGGAATGCGAAGTTGTCGTCGGCATCTTTGTAACCAATCATGGGGACGAGCTGCAGAGGATTGGAAACGCTGGAATAGAATGTATTGTACACTACTTCATATCCTTTCTCTGTGTTGTTGGTCCTGACAGAACCGACGTTGAAACTCTTGGCATGATCCGGGCAATTGGCATTACCGGGGAAAGGATAGAATGCATATTCTCCGAGGCCCCAGGTTTCTGTGCTGAGAGAGCCGGAAGATTTGAAATTTGCGGTGGAACCGCCGGCAACGGTTTCGTTGTAGAATAACCAACGATCCCTCTTATTGTCTGACTTCCTGATAAGCTGCATTGAGAGGCATTCGTCGCCGACCCAGCTGAAGGTCTTTTCATTGGCGTATGCCGTCTTGGTGATATCGCCTTCTGCGATGTAGGCTTTAAATGAAAGGAAGTTTGCTGCTTCGGGCTGAACTTCTGGAGTCTCCTTGTTGCAAGAAACAAGGGCGAGGGCGGCTATGCTGAGCGCGCAGAGTATAATCTTCTTCATAACGATTCAAATTTTACCAGTCAAAATCATAGATGTTCTTTGAACCGTCGAGGTCTTCCCCGGAAGAACCGGGACCGAGGGAGGCCTGAAGGAAGCAATACTCAAGCATCGTAGATGCCGCTTCCGCATTAGGAGAAATGTACTTTTTCTTCATTTTTTTATTGTATAACAGTGCTGTTTTTCACGGAGTTGCAAAGATACAACTATTTCTCGAATAACCTTGGGAATTACATATTAATTCTTAAATTTGCCATCATGAAACACTTCTCCCGGCATGTTTTATTCGCTTTGGTGTTTGTCATTGCCATGGCATTGACCGGCTGTGTCGAGGTTGCTCCGGACGATCCGGAGGATCCCGAGCAGACCGAGCAGCCTCAGGAGCAGGAACAGCCGCAGGATCCGGAGACGCCGCCGGAGGAGACGGAATACCCGGAAACACCGCCGGAGGAGACCGAGGATCCGGAAGAGCCGCAGACGCCGGAAGATCCCGAGCCGCCGGAGGTCGTTCCAACTCTTGGCACCGGTCTGCGGTCGGTCTTCATCGTCACTCCGGAAGGAGTTGGAATAAACAGCAAAGACGTCTGGACCAACGGTTGCTCGCTGGAGATTGTCGACGACAACGGAAAGTCTTACTACCAGAACACCCAGGTGGGAGTGAAGGGACGCGGAAACAGCACCTGGGGCTATCCCAAGAAACCGTACACCCTCAAGCTGCCGGAGAAGGAGGACCTCATAGGCGTGGGCGTCAAAGGCAAACGCTGGGTGCTCCTGGCCAACTGGATGGACCGCACGCTGCTGCGCAACGACGTCGCCTTCGAGATTGCCCGCCGTACGCGCCTGGAATGGACTCCGTCCGGAGAATTCGTGGAGCTGTTCATCAACGGCGTGCACCAGGGCAACTATTGGCTGGGCGAGCAGATTAAGGTTGGCAAGGGGAGGCTGGATGCCGAGTGGCTCATAGAAATGGACACGTACTACGACGCCACATGGCGCTTCTTCAGCAGCTACGGACGCCGCGTCAACGATTGGAAAACCGGTATGCCCATAGGCGTAAAGGAGCCCGACGACGATGAGATGAATGCCGACAAGTTGCAGGAAATCAAAGACTTGGTGTCTGGGGTCGAGGAGGCGATTTATAAGAGTAAAGGCAGGTACGACGAGAAGATAAACGTCCCTTCCTTCATCGACTGGTACCTGGTGCACGAGGTTACGTACAACCTGGAACCCAACCACCCCAAGAGCTGCTATTTCTACTTCCGCGGCGGCGTTATGTATGCCGGCCCGGTGTGGGACTTCGATTGGTATACCTTCGTGCCCGTGTATGACGGGCTGGGCATTCGGTACAGCATCTATTTCGAGAAACTCTTCCTGTATCCGGCCTTCGTTTCCGACCTGAAGGCCCGCTGGCAAGAACTGAAGCCGCTCCTTGCCGACATGGACAGTTACATCGACTCACGCGCCGCTCAGATTTCCGCCTCCGAGGCCGTCAACTGGACCATGTGGCCATGCAACTACGACGTTAACGGCGACTGCTGGCTGAGTTTCCGGCAATCTGTCGACAGAATGAAAAAGGCCCTCTCCGAGCGCATCTCAGCCGTCGATGCCGCCATCGCTGCGCTCTGAGGCGATTGCCATTGCGCTTACTTTTCCTGTCTTTAGCATGGCTCATTGTGGGGTTTCGAATGCGCTCAAATGAAAGAAAAACCCCAATCGAAACGGTTTTATTGAGGGTTTTCAAACAATTGCTTTGATTTTTCATGTAAAATGCTAACTTTGCTATGTTGCGTAAGGCATTTTTGAAATAATTTAATAAACCATATAATTATGACTAAAATTGTTTACGAAAGCCCTTCAACCAATGTGTTGGAACTAAGGCCCTGGAGAATGTTTCTCTCAAGTGGAGAAAAAGCTAATGTTATTACCGGCTATGGCTGGGACGATGACGAAGAATAGGAGGACAAGACTATGAGAAAGTATTTATTTATCTTCGCGTTCGTAGCATTGGCCCTTGTTGCCTGCAACAAAGAAACAGAACTCGACAACCCGACTCCAATTGCACAAACAATTACTCTGACGGCATCAGGAGAAGCATTCAGCGAGATGGACATGAACGGCGTCCCTACCAAAGGAACGCTCGATGCAGCCGGCAATTTCCTGTGGGCAACTGGAGACCAGATTGGCGTAAGGCTTTATAAAGGAGATAATGTAACAACTACTTGGCACTATGGTGACGCCTCATATGGTCCTTGGGATGCTACCTTTGCGCTTGATAGTGGTTATGGCGGCCAGTCAAATGGAAAGTTCACTTGCACGACAGAAATCACGGATGAATATGTTAACTGGGGTTATGCTGCGTTTTACCCCAAATTTGGCAATAACGTTAGTAATGATGACGGCAAGGTGTATTTTGAGCTCAAAAAAGTATATGAAAATTACACCTCAAATACTTGTTTGATGCCAATGGTAGCCAATCCTGGCGCGGGCAATTTGAACTCAAGACCGGCTGATATTTCGTTCAAGCACGTTGGCGCTGGCATTCGTGTCACTATTAAGAATGTCCCCGCAGATGCAAATCAGGCATCACTCACTGTAGCCGGTAAAAATATTGTTAACGGCGATAATAATACCGCATGGTTTGGCGTTAATCCCGCAAACGCCGGCTCAGATGCTATTTCGGCAACTGATGGTACGGGTGAGAATACCGTATATTTGAAGTTTGCTACGGCTTCAGATAAGCGCGACATTACCTTCATTTTCCCGCTTCCTACAGTTAATCTCAGCGGCGGCATTACTTTAAAACTCTACTATGGTGATGGATACACCGAATTCTGGAGCAAAACTGCTGGTACCAAGTCCACGCTTCCCGAACTTCACCGTGGTGATCTCCTTGATATGGGCGAGCTTACCGTGGGTGATTGGGTAAAACTTGGGACCGGTAAGTTTATTGACAATTTTATGTGGAGCTACCAGGGTTTTGCTACATCCACAACTGACGAGGTCGGCGCAGTTGATGTGACAATATATCAGAACGCGAGCGATCGAACTCAATACAAGCTTGATAATCCTTATGGCAAAGCAGTCAGCGCTTTCCCTCTGGCAAATAAGAGTCAGGGGGACCATGATGACTTTTTGTATTTTACGGTCAATAATGATGGTGTCTCTTTTACGAATCACCTCTCAGGCCTATCTATTAATAGCTATAACATCAGGATTGATTATTCTGCGAGCGCAAATACAAAACTAATAGAAGGAACTGTTGCAGAGCCAGAAATAGTTGGCATAGCACCTACATATCAGTATAGCACAGCGGATGGAAACTGGATCAGAACCGGAAATAACAATATGATTCGCATTTTTTTCCCGGGAGTATACGAATCATATTGCGGAAGTATGAATACAACCTATGCAGACTTGACTTCTGTTTCATATACCAAAGGAACATCTGCGCCCGGAATTATTCTATATGTAACTGATAGTCCTTTATGTTCATATTATGCTGCAAGTGCAACTGTCCCCGGTTCTTGTAAAACAGAATCCAATAATTCCGGTTCGATTGCTGGTACTAGTATGGGCTTTGGGGGCAAAAGCGATAAATATGACCAGACGGGATCAGGAGTAAAATATTTAACATGGGTGACAAGAAATTCTTCTGGCGCTGATTATTACGCATATGGTAGCAAGAAAGTATCCCTGATAACTCCGGCACACGAATCTTCTGTTTGCGCCACGTTCCTGCGCGATATTAATGTTGCTACTGCAAGCAATGTATCATTTGACAAGAATCTTAGCTTAAATTGCAACAACACCTTGATTATTGAACCAAGCAATGATGTTTCTAAGGGGAATGTCATGATTACTGGATTCGCTGGATACACTTATGACGCAGCTGGAAGCCCTCTCTATGGAACTTACTCAAGTTCAACAGGAAAAGCAGTGTTCCTAATAATTGATGATGAGAACGCTGACAGTAACTATATTTTCTGCAATGACGGGTCAAACAACATTTATGTATCTCCATGCACCAATCAACTGAATCCTGACGCCATTACACTCATATTTGAAGACACCAAAGTTAGAAATGAAAGCCGTTGGCTTGGAGTTGCTTATGACAATTGGGTCGGATCAGGGAGTAAATACAAAGTTTACTATCAAGACTATTACACCGCCTACAAGACCACTGGTCAGATTGATTTGACTGGTAAGATTACCGCATTGTCAAATGCGACCCAAGAGGGAGACAATGCAGGAGAGAGCGCGTTGGTAGATAAGAATGCAGATACTTTTTGGCATTCCGTTTATTATGGTGCACACTCAACTGACGATTATGGCATTTATCTGGATATTGATTTAGGAAGTGACACAGTCGAGAACTTTACGCTTAAATTCTTGTCGCGGAACGTAACTGACGGAGTCCCTTCAAAATATGCTGTTTACGGTAGTAATGATAAATCATCTTGGACGGAACTTACTACCTCAGGCGGAGTTAGCATAACAGCAGCTGCAAGTACTTGGTACCAGTCAAATATCTCTAATAATACAGCGTATCGATATATACGTTTAAGTATTCTTGAGAGTTCTGGAACTGCAAATGGTGATCTTACAAACCAGAATGCAGGAAATTATGCCATTTATACCCATCTTGCAGAGCTTCAGCTTTGGAAGAACTAGCAGAAGTACCTGTTTTTCATTTCGGCCTCGCTTCGGCGGGGCCGTTTTTTTTTGTATTTCAGAAGAAGCGGCATTGTTTGGTAACTAAAATTTAGTTACATTTGCAAAAAACTAAGACTATGGGGACTAAAGATAAACTTGTAGCACGGTTGAAGTCGCTACCATCAGACTTTAGATTTGACGAGGCTGTAAGCCTGCTTAACAGCATTGGATATCATATGGAAAACAAAGGTAAAACGTCCGGATCAAGAGTGATGTTTATTGACGGGAAGAACCGAAAGATCCTGTTACATCGGCCTCATCCCGGGAATCATCTGAAGCAATATGCAGTCAAGAACCTGCTCGATAAACTAATTAGAAACGAAGATATTTAATTATGAACACTTTACGCTATAAAGGTTATATCGGTTCAGTTGCTTACAGTGAGCCGGACAAAGTATTCTTTGGAAAACTGGAGGGCATAGATGATCTGGTCAATTACGAAGGCGAATCTGTGGCGGAGCTTACGGCTGCATTTGAGGAGGCGGTAGAGGATTATCTTATCTTCTGCAAGGAGCATAATGTCAAACCGGAGAAGAGTTACACCGGAACGTTCAATGTGCGGATCGCTCCCATGGCACACAGGGAGATTGCGAACAGGGCAAGTGCAGCTGGAATATCAATCAATGCCTTTGTCAAAAATGCGTTGGACGAGGCTCTGCATAAACCTTTCGAAGACACTAACCCCTACATTTATAAGTATGGAATAGATCCACCCGAGCCGGCAATGCTTATGGAGCCTGAGCGCAAAGCTGTTTACGGAAAAGCTGGGAGTTCAATTAGGCTGCGCGTGCCGGCAAAGGATAAAGACTTTGCGTTGGAACTGGCCAAGAGAATGGGATGGGAAGTCCTGTGAATTATAAAAGAAGCCAGACGCTATTTTGCGCCTGGCTTCTTGTTTGTGGCCAGTTTATTTACTCAGCCCAGAAGAGCTTCAGCTCTGCCATGTTGACGCACTTCTTATAGCCGTCGAAGTTGAGGTCGCCGGTGAGGGAGCCCTCGTCGCCGCTGGCGGAATCGGTGATGCCGAGGCGGAGGAACTTGAAGGGCGAGCCGGGGGCAACGGCGGGTACCGTTACCCAGTCGCCGGCCTTGGCGCCTGTCATCTCTTCCGTGGCGGCTTCTCCGGCAGGAGTCCAGTTAACGCCGTCTGCGCTGATACCGTACACGAAGTGGGTAGGACGGGCACCGGCGTTGTTGGCGCGCACCTGGTACTTGAACTGGAAGGAATCTATCTCCTGCTCGAGCGTGATGTCGAAGTAGATGCCGTACACGGGATCATTATCCGTAATGGGATAATAGTAGTCTGAGTGCCAGTAGGTGGAGGGATCGTCGTCGATGAGGCCGGCAACGCCCTGGCCGTCCCAGCTGATGGAATTGCATGCGTAAATCATGCTGAGCTTGAGCGGAATCTCCTCGCCCTTGACGTAGGCACCTCCGCTTCCGGAGCCCTTCCATTCAGCCGTAATGGTGCTGAACGACAGTACCCAGGGCCAGCCGCCGCCGTAAGTCTGCCAGTCTTCCTCGGTGCAGGAACGGAGGCCGAACACGTCGGCGTCCACGGCCTTGATCTTGCCGCGGCTCACGAGCTCGAATGCTGCATCCACCACGCCGCCCTTGTAGAAGTCGAGGGCCACGTAAGGCTTGGTGTCGGCGTCTTCGAACGGGTTGGGGCCGAATATCTGGTCTTTGGGGAAGACCACCTTGATGCCGTCGAACGTGCCGTACTGCTTGCCGGAAATGCCCGCGAACTTGGTCATCATCACGTTGCCCTTTGAGGAGTCGTCGGAGGCTTCCAGAACAATGTCGCCGGGTTCTGCATATCCGCCGGAATAGGGGCCTGCGGAGAAGATGGTCATCTCGTATTCGCCCAGCAGGTCGTCGAGGGTGAGGATCTGCACAGGCTCAAGTACGATGGGGGCAACCTCCACGATGGCGTTGCGCACCACCTCCACGTCTTTTGCAAAGGTGAAGGACTCGATTGCGGCCCAATTGCTGTTGCAGAGCTCGAACTTGGTTCCGGCAGGCAGCGTGCCCACAGGGAGGAAGAAGTAGATGTCCATGGTCTCGTTGGGACCGGAGGGCGTGTTCCAGTTGTATCTGTCGTGATAGCCGCTGGTCGCATTCTTCATCTCTATGCTCACGTCATCGCCCAGGAAGAACCAGCCGTTGAGGAAGGCCTCGGACTCGGCAGGAGTCTCCAGGTAGGAGTATGCCATCTCTGCAGGAACGTTCTCTACCGTGAACTTTACTATACCGGTGGCGGTGCGGAACTGGTAGAAACCGTCGTCGCCGGCCTTGGCGATAAGGGGCGTGCAGGAGAGGGGATTCTGTGCATCCGGTTTGATGGAGCCCCAGAGACGGAGCCCGTTGTTCTCTCCTTCGGCGCTGTATGCGAAATCGTTGCGGGCGTAGCCGTCGTACGCTTCCGTAAACGGATAAGAGGCCATGCCCATGGGAACGTAATTGTCCTGCACCTCGCCGGTGAATTCGGCCTCGGGGCCGGCTGCGGCTGCGGTAAAGGGAATCTGGGCGATGTTGCCGGTATCGTCTATGTACATAACTCCGATGACGTCTCCTTCTGCCCATGAGAAGATGCCGGCATCGTCGTATGCCGTACGTGTCTCTACAAGGCCGGCGTGGATAGTCTCCATGTGCGTGCCGGTGGCAGGCAGGGGAGTGGTGTTGTCAACCGCTTTCTGGCAGGCCGCAAATGCGAGCGCTGCAATGGCAAAGTATGCTAATTTTTTCATAATCGATCTATTTTACCAGGGGTTGACGGAAATGCTGTCGTCGAGATTCTCGCCGCCGTTGCCGTTGTGACTGACGGTCACCGTGCAGGTGGCCGATTTGCCACCGGCGCTTACCTTGATGGTGGCACTGCCGGCTGCATTGGCTTTTACAAGGCCGCCGGAGACGCTGGCAACCTTAGGGTCTGAGCTTTCCCAGACAAGGGTGTTCTCCGTGGCGTTGGAAGGATTGACCGTAGCGGTAAGCTGGGCTTCCGCACCGACCTTGAGATCCAGGGCGGTGGCACTCAGCGTTATGCTTTCCACAGCCACATAGCTGGTGGTTACTGTTACCGTGCAAGATGCGGACTTGCCTCCTGCGGTTACCGTTATGGTAGCGGTGCCCACGGCCTTGGCAGTGACGAGGCCGGTTTCTGATACGGTGGCTACGGACGGGTCTGAGCTGGTCCATACAGGAGTCGAGTCGTCGGCTCCGGCAGGCGTGACCGTTGCGGTCAGCTGGGCGGTGGCGCCGGTCTCGAGAGTGAGTTCCGTGCGGTCAAGCGATACACCGGTTACGGGCACGGCCTTGTGGAGCACGGTTACGGAACAGGTGGCCTTGACGCTGCCTGCAGCGGCAGTAACCGTGGCGGAACCCTCGCCGACTGCTGTCAGGAGGCCGTCCGTTACGGTTACGACACCATTATTGGATGAGCTCCATTCTACGGCAAGGCTGCCGTCCGCATTTGACGGAAGGACGGAAGCTACCAGCTGGAAGGTCTCGCCGGGGTAGAAGTCGACGGACGTCTCGTTGAGGACGACGCTCTTTATGGCCACGGTGCTGCGGCCGCCCTGGGAGATGCTTATCGTCTTGGTAATGGTACCGGAGACGAAGGATAGCTGGGCGGAACGGCTCCCCGTGGTGGTGTTGGGAAGCACGGTGATGACGGCATCCACCTGTCCGCCGGTTCCGGCAGGAGGGGTAACCACCAGCCAGGACGACAGGGCTTTGGTCTCTGAGAACGAGACGCTCCAGTCCGTGGCCGAGGTGAAGGCTATGTTCCAGTCGCCGCCTGCAGCGTCTGCGGAGATGCCGGAGCTCAGCAGGGATGCGCCTTCCCCGGAGAAATTGAGGTCCGGCGCCTGCTCTTTGCCGCCTTGCTCGCAGCCGGCCATAATCAGCGCGGCTGCGGCAAGAACGGTAAACAGTGTGATTCTATTTATCATATTGTGTTATTTGATTATATCGGTTAGCGGAACGGCCTGGAAGAGGATGTTGGCCTTTGAGCTCTCGTAAAGGATACCTACGGTCTGGCTGTCTATCATAGTGAGGCAGGAATAGCCCCATGAGCCGCCACCGTCAACAAGCAGAGAGTGGGTCCAGGTGTTGCCGTCGTCCAGACTGGCCTGGATTGTCATGTCCGTGCGGCTGGAACTGTGGTGAGGGTTGGAGAAAAGGACTATATCCTTACCGAGGATGTTCTTGTCTGCCTTGACTTTGAGAAGGCACGCCTCGCACGTAGGCTCGATTATGGTACCGTCCGTTGAGTGCTTGGTCCAGGTCTGGCCAAGGTCGGTGGTAACATAGACCGCGCGCTTCTTGGATCCTGTCTCGTCGCGCATGTTGAGCATGATGGCCCCGGAATTCAATTCAATGGCCGTGCACTCGCTGGTGGTTGCCCTTGCATAGTTGTGTGCATGCCACGTTGCTCCGTGGTCTTTGGAGTACATTATGCCCGAGTTGAGTGCCCGGTTTGCCGTCTGGTGCTGCATGGGCACGACCAGGGTGCCGTCGGACATGGTGAAGCCGCGCCCGGGGCCCTGGAATGTCATCAGCCAGTCTTGCTGCTTGACCTGGGTGGTGATGTTTATGGGGTCGCACCAGGTGAGGCCGTCGTCGTCTGAGTAGACCATCATGTACTGCGGCGTGTCGGCAGGGTCGAAGCCTGTCCCGGCCCACGAAAGGGCGCGTCCGCCTTCGTGTCCGTGGGTCCACACGGCAAAGCAGAAGATGCGCCCGGTATTCTCGTCCACAAGCAGGCAAGGGTCTCCTATGCCATTCTGATCTTGCGGCAGGCCGCCGTAAGTGCCCATGTCCATGATAAGTTGAAGGTCGCTCCAGGTCTTGCCGCCGTCCGTAGAACGCTTCATGCCCACGTCGATGTCTGCCTGGAGGTCTCCGCTGTGGGCGTAACGCACATCGTATGCGGCGATGAGCGTGCCGGCGTTGGAGGTTACCAGTGCCGGGATGCGGAATGCGGAAACAGTCTCGGACGAGCCGCGGACGTTAACTGCGTCTCCTCCGGTGTTGACTTTGACGCCGAAGAGATGTATGAACGAATTGTCCTGCTCGATTTCACAGGAGATGCCGTCTATGACCACTTCCTGCACGTCGAATGTGTAGGATGATGCTATGTCGGGGTCCTGGACCCAGAAGTTGAGGTCGATGTTGCCGGACACCGTGGGCTTTGTAAAACTGGTCATTGTTACGGTGCCGTCGGAGGCCGGCGCCAGATAATCGCTGTCCATCCAACCGCCCTGTGCGTTCTGCCAGAGCCGCAGACCGGTAACCTTGGAAAGGTCTCCGCTCGTAATCTTTACTACCAGCTTCTGCAGGGTTCCGTTGGGCAGCGACATATTGGCTACAGGATTGTGGAATGCTGCGAGCATCGGAATCTTGTACGGTGCTATTACCGCCTTCTCTTCGTAGCCGGGGAAGTAGATATACTTGAGGTCGGCTGTGGCCCTGGTGTAGAAATAGGAGGCATCGTTGCTGTCGTAATTGACGGCTCCCAGCGATATTGCCAGAGGATCGTCGGCAGTGCCGGAGATGACCTTGGTTGCACTTACGTCTGAAGGCATCTTGATGGCAAAGTTGCGGTTTACGAGCGCGCCGCTCATGGTGAGCGTCATACCGGTGACGAGCGGCTCGAAAGTAACAGCGCCGGTAGAACTGATGCTGAAGTAGAAATAGTCGTCGCCGTCGTATCCGCTGCGGCCGAACTGCGCGTTTGCAACGGGATACGGGTTGACCATGCGGTACCTGTATGCATCCATATCGCTCCTGAACGCCTCTACGCTCACTGCAGCAGAGAACGAGTTGTTGGTCCAGAAGAAGTTGTCTATGAACTTGCAGTTGCCAATCGAGGTCCAGGTCTCTTCCGGTTCGGGTTCGTCGGAGAAGATGATGTGGATGCGGTCTGTGTGCTGCGTGCTGCCGTCGCGGCTGTAGAAGTAGCCGGTGTTGTTAGGGTCGCAGTACACGCAGCCAAGCTGGGCAATGACGGGGAGAGTCTTGTCGGGGCCTGCGCTGAAGCGTAAGACCTTGCTCTCCTTGCCGTTGCGTGAGGCGTTGTATTCCGGAGGATACATCAGCTGCATAGGCTTGCCGCCGCTGTCTTTGTCTTCCATGCCGGTGCGGAAGGTGCTGAAGGTGATGGCTCCGCCGTCGGCGACCTCGAATTCCAGGTACTGGTCGGCCTCTATGCCGCTGGTGTAAGGCGTGTAGCCGAACTGCTTGCATGCAACCGCGTAAGGGTTGGCGATGCGGTACTTGGACGGCTCGCTCAAACTGCGCTCTATGGTTACGGGAACGTATGTGCCGTTGGTAAACGAGCTGTGCATTCCCCATAGGAAGTCGTCGAGGAACCGGCCCTCGGTGGTGAGTACCTGCCAGTCTATGCTGGAAGAGGCGAACGGGATGGCCTGCGTCTTTGCAATGCGCCCGCGGGTAAGGGTGAGCGCACCCTTTGTGACTATGGTCATCTGATTATCCGGATCGGAGCTCTGCCCGCACTTGAGCGTCAGGCCTGCCGGGATGGTGCCGGAAGGAACGGGGAAGTAGAAGGTGTAGTCGCCGCTTATGCCGGAGAAGTACAGCTCGAGGCTGCCTGCCGCGCCGCTCTGAGCGCCACTTTGGGCTATCTCACCCACGCCGTTGGAAATGCTGAGTGCAAATTCGCCGGACAGTGCCGCATTCTCGGAGCTGATGGATATGAAGTCCATATCGGAGGTGATTCCGGTAACGGGAATGGCAAGGACTGCGGTCATGGGAGAGAAGGCATATCCGCCTTCGGCATCCTTGACACCGAACAGAGGCACAATGGCAAGGGGATTGTCTGCAGGTAGCGTGATTGCCCCCGGCAGGGTTATGGAGATATCGCTGCCGCTGATCCCCCAGTCTAAGGAGTAACCCCCCTTGACTGCTTGCCCGTCATACTTGGAGGGGTAAAGGCCCCAGTCCGACAGTACAGCGGACGGATAGGAGGCCTGAAGGCCCGATACGGTAGGGGCATCTGCAACCTTGCCGTCGTCGAAGGTGGCGCTGGGGCCGGCCTCGCGTGCAGCAAAGGGCACAGCGTCATAAAAAGAGCCAGTGTTGACCAGGATGTCCACCAGGTCTCCGGCGAGCCAGTTGAAAACTGCCTTTCTGGCGCTTTCGTCAACGGTGTATCCGGTTTTGGTGGCATCTGCCATGTAGGCAGAGAGGGTTGTGACGTCAGAGCCGGCTTGGACGCGCTCCGCAACCCTGGGGGTGCAGCAGGTTGCCAGCAAGATGAATGCGGGAACCAGGAATGGAAGTGATTTCATTTTCATTGCGCGTTTATTATTAAAAGGTCAGTTCGACGTCGTCGATGGGCATATCGCCGCCGACGTAATCGTCGGATTCGGCCAGCAAATCCCGGAGCTCCAGGAATTCTGCCTGGAGTTCCGGTTTTACGTATCTGTTGTTCTTCATGTTACTGGACCGATACTTTTACCCGCTTGCCGTCGTACTGCACGGCCCAGAGGCTGTTGCCGGAAATGGCAACGGGTGAGGTGAAGCTGAAAGTATTGGAGAAGTACAGGAGTTCGCCGGTGCTCTCTCCGCCGCGGCGGATTTCCACTGCAACGGCCTCGTCGCAATCCTTGAGGGTGACCTTGCTGCCGCTTACGGTAGCCGAAGGGCTCTTGGTGATCTTGACCTTGTCCCGGTACTGGGTGTAGAGGCCCATTTCGCTGTAGAGCACGCCGCCGTGGGTGGTGCGGTCTTCCAGGTACTGGATGGGTGCCGCCTTGGGCAGGTTCATGTCGCGCACGCGGGCCTTGGAAGCGTTGATCATGGCGTCCGTTACGGTGTAACGGGTCTCGCCGTACTGGCTGTAGGTCTGGTCGATGGTGCGGAAGAATCCCCATACGTCGAAGAACTCCGTGAGGTCCTGACCGGCAACCGCGCAGCAGGCCTCGTAGTATTCGAGCTGGCAGAGGCCGGCGTTCTCTGCGCGTCCGTAATAGGAAAGCGCACTCTGGTTTGGCAGCTGATGGCCGTTACGGAAGTAGTTGAACAGGGCAGGGAAGAAGTCGGGCTTGTAGCCGCACAGATGGTAGTAGTTCCAGAGCTGCCAGTTCATCCTCATGTGCACCGCAGGGTCTTCTCCCTGGTAGTTGCCGTCGCCGAGGATGGCCCATGGACGCTTGTCGGCGTAGCCTTTGGCAACTTTCTCCAGCCTCTCGCCGCGGGAACGGATGCTCTTGTAGAACTTGTCGCCGGCGAGCTTGTAGTTGGCGTAGTTGGAGAAGAGGTTGTTGGAAGATTCGGTGGTGGAGCGCCAGTTGATGGCCATCTGGTTAACGTGGCCCATTTCGTGGGCGGGGCCCCAGATGTTGCAGACCCAGCCGTCGTCCTCTCCTGCATTGAGCAGACTCTCGGCGGAGCATATCCAGCTGATGGTGTTGGCGTTGAACTGGACGCGGCGGTTGGATGCGTTCATGTACACGTCGGGGTTGGTGCTGGTTACGGCCATCATGTGGTTGTTGAACCATTCCACCTTGTCCAGGCCCATGAGCTCAAGCTCCCATGCCACCAGGTCGTCCCACGCACCGATGCCCCCGCGTATGCTGTTGGGATAATCGGAACGCAGCTGGTTGGTGTGGAACAGGAACATGCACTTCTGGCCCTTGACCATGAAGTACTTGTAGGTGCAGCGGTTCAGCAGCTCCTTGTAGCGGTCGTCGGTGTGGCGGGCGGGATCGAAGTAGCCCTGTACGGTACCGCATCCGGGCAGGATGTGCACCTTGACGTCCTGGAAGTTCTTGAGAGGGGTCTCGTTGTCTTCCGGGGTGGTGTTCATCACGTAGAGAATGCCGTCCGCAGTGATGCGCACGTTGTTGATGCCTGCCGTGAGGTCCGTAATCTGGTCTACATATTCGGTCTCTCCGGCGCCGCCGTAGTTGGGACCGTATTCGCTTTCCTCGCCGTACACCGCAATGCTGACCTTCTGGCCTGCGGGAATCTTGTCAACGCACACTATGATGTCCTGGCCGGAATGGACTTCCACGCCGGTCGGATTGTTCATGGACGTGTAGTACTGCATGACGAGCTTGCGGTTGACGCGGCTGTCGGAGTAGGGCTCGTAGCTGTGGATGCGGAAATCCTTCTCGTGCTCCGAATAGGTGCCGTTGAACAGAGGCATTGCCACGTTGGTTGCAAGGTAAGGAGCCACGGCGTTCATCTGGATTATCTGCTTCTTGGTGACGCCTTCCTTTATCTCGGAGCAGGAGAGGTCGGTAAAGATATTGCCTATCCACTCGTTGACCTCGGCGCGGTTGGAGTTGTAGAACTCGACCTCGGCGCAGCAGATGTACTTGCCGTCCTCGTAATTGTCGGAATTGAAGTCTCCGGTGAGGATCTCGATCTTGACCCAGGATGCATTCTCCAGGGGCGTGGCGAAGTTGGCTGTCTGATAGCCGCCCCGTCCTCCGAAGTCGTACTTCTGCACGAAGGTGTATTCGTCGGTGGGGTTGACCTTGTAGTAGACGTTGAACTCGCCTATCTGGCCGCGGTAGTGGTAACCGCTGGCGCTCATACGGTGCCTGATGCTCAGGTAGTCTATACGCATGTCGCCGTTGAACTCGAACTCCCAGGTGAGGGGGAATACGGTGCCTCCGTTGTCGCCCTGGGTGAGGGAGTGGTAGAAGGTCTCGTAGTTGCCGTCTATGAGGGCATTGAGGCCGTTGCTGTACATGCTTTCCGCAACCTGGTTGTCGCGTACCTGCAGGGCACGTACCCTTTCGCTCGAGAAGACCTCCGTGGAGGTGATGGAAATGCTGTTCTGGGTGATGACGAGTTTGGTGTCGGCCTCGCTGTCGGCGGCGTCGCTTGCCTTGAGGGTGACGGTGGCCTCACGCTTGTCGGGAAGCTCGTTGACGTCTATCTGGAAGGCCAGGCGCGTGGTCGCGAAACCTTTGGTGACTGCCATGTCGTGGAAGCGTATCCAGTTCTCGCCGTCCTCGGAGTTGAACGAGGGCTTCTGGAGCAGGCTCTCGTCCAGCTGGACGTTGGAGATGATGTCCACTGCCAGCAGACCACCCTCGGGGCCGATGGATGCGTCTTTGACTATGATGGCGGGGCCGTATCCGGTCTGGACCACGGAGAGGATGTACTCGTTCTTGCCGGCAGATACTGAGACCTGGGCGCGGCGGAGCTGCTCCTTGTCCGTGTTGTCGGTTACGGCAACCATGATGCCCTTCTCGGCATTGAGGCTGCGGCCTACGCGGCACCATTCGGCGTTGGACTCGAAGACCCACTGGTCTTCGGGAATGTTGGTGACGACGGGGATGAAAGCCACCTGGGCATTCTGGTCGAGCGCTATGACGGAATATGCGTCTTTGTCGATGCGGAATGTGTCGGGGGCCAGCGTGTCGCCCTTTTCGTCGATGCAGGAAAGGGCTCCGGCGAACGCCATCGCGAGGATACCTATTCTTTTAAGTATTGATTTCATGGGCTTCACTAATTATCGGTTCCTTTAAGTGTGATTTCCGCGAGGGCGGTGAAGGCTCCCGAGCTGGGGACGCGGAGGTCGCCGGCCTTGGATTCTGCAATGCCTAAGCGGATGTACTTGAACGAAGAACTGTGCTTCATCACGGGGAGCTCGATCCACTGTCCGGCCACGGCTCCTGCCATCTCTTCGGTGGCTACGTCGCCGTTTTCTATTACCGTCCAGCTGCTGCCGTCGTTGCTTACGCCCACAACAACATGCGTAGGAACGCCGTTGGAGTTGCCGGAGCGGGTTTCGTAGGCGAGCACGATGGCCTTGAGAGAGCTCTTGAGTGCGATGTCTGCGTAAACGCCGTATACCGGATCGGGATCGGTGACTTTGGAACTCCAGGGGCTGTGCCAGTAGGTGGCGTCGTTGCCGTCCACGAGGGCGGGAGCGCCGTCGCCGTCACCGCTCTGGTTGTGGCTGACGGAAATCATGTCGGAAGTGATGGTGATCTCGTCGGGGTCCAGGCGGACGTTGAGGATGAATGCGTTCTTGGAGGGATCGATGCTGAATTCTTTCTTGGAGCAGGATGTGATGAGGATAGGGAGTGCGTACTCCGTCATCATGCCCATGCTCTCGCGGTTGATTTCAACGTCGAAAGATGCCTCCAGGGTGCCGGAATCGAACTTGACCTCGGTGGCGGAGAGCGTGTAGTTGGCGGCGGGAAGGAGCTCGAAGCTCTTGCCGTTGACGTTGTTGTAGTCGTTGAGCCATTCTTCGCTGCCGGGGGCCAGGGTGCAGGAGAAGTCCCAGAGGTTCTCCTCCATGTTGAGGGTTACCGTATTGTGGTAGGTCTGCCTGGTGGGGCTGGAGCTGGAATAGCTGTGGCTCTCTACACCGGAGGTGAGGAAGCTTACGTAGGGGACTTCTATGCCCGGTTTGAGGACTATCAGGTTGATGTCGTCGGAGACCCTCTCCTTGGCGAACACCTGGAGGCCGAGAACGTATTCGGCCTCGGGATTCTTCTCCATGAGGGCGCTCAGGTCGACGGTCTTGAGACTCAGGTAAACGACTTTGTAAAGGTCGTCCTTGCCGAATTCAAGATCGACCTTGGCCTGCTCGGAGAGAGGGTTGCGGTTTTCGTCTACAAAAGAGTACAGGTTCTCCGGTATGAGCGAGTAGGAAGTCTCGTACTTGGTATTGTACATCGCCATCTGGGCGTCGTCGAAGGGGATGACGACCGCCGATGCGGTACTGCTGAGCTTGCTGCCGCTCTTGCACACGGGAATACGGTAGAGACCGTCTTCTCCGGTGCGGTAGAGGGTCAGAGACTGCTCGCCGCCGTTGCGGAAATATACCATCGTGCTGAATTCATCCAGATTGTCGCCGCGATGGTCTTCGCAGGCGCCGACAAGAAGCAGCGCCGCTCCTGCGGCAATAAGGCAAATAAATTGACGTATATTCATAATTCTTTGTCTTTTAGCATTTTACCATCCATAGTTCTGGGTGAGGATCTTGTTGCGGTCGAGCTCTCTCTGGAGGAAAGGATAGAGATAGTGGTTGTTGCGGAAGACGCGGGTTTCCACGACTTTGCGGGTCCACATCTCGGCGGGCACGGTGGTGGCGCCGCGGTCTCCCTTGACGCTGGTGTCGAGGCCGTAGACGGGCCCGTTCAGAAGCTCGGTGCCCTGCAGCCAGGTGCGTACGTCAAAGTAACGGTGGCCTTCCTGTGCAAGTTCCACCTGACGCTCGCGGTGTATGTACTCTATGAGTTCCTCTATGCTGGCGTTGGGGTAGATGTCGGTGATGGGCGCCATGCCGCTGCGGGCGCGGAGCTCGGTCCAGAGCTGCATAGCAAGCTCGTAATCGACGTCGTTGCCGCTCACGCCGGCCGCCTGGCATTCAAGCACTGCCTCGATGTAGTTGAGGTAGATCTCTGCGTAGCGGAAGGTGGGGAAGGTGATGTTGCCCCACTGGCCCTGGTAGGAGTCGAGGGTGTGGTCGTACCACTTGTTCACAAGGTATCCGGTGATGGGATAGTCGTGGGTGGTGTGTCCGACCGCACCGTCGGCAAAGACTGCGCGGCCTACCGCCTCGCCGTGCTTCCAGCCGCTGCCCGGATAATATACGGTCACGTAGAAGCGGGGCTCGCGGTTGGCGTACATCCTGGGGGAGTTGGAGGTGGCGTCGGAATCGGAGGTCTTGAGGGCCTTCAGGAAAGGATTGACGATAGAGGTGATTTCAAACTCGCGCTCTGCGGAAGGATATCCGGAACGGGAATCCACCAGAGGGGATCCGCTGCGGTCGTATCCGGTAATGGGATAGCGTCCGTCCGCCATGGCGTAGCTGTCGACGGAACTCTGGGTGGGGCCCCATCCGCCGTATGCGGTACCGGTAGCGATGTCGGTGGGAGTGGTGTGCACGCCTAAGGTCCAGCGGTTCTGGTATCCGCCGCCGCAGTAAATCAGCTCGTCGTTCCAGTTCTGCTGGAATATGCCGTAGTAGTTGAGGTACGGGTTGGTGGGATCGTCCTTGTCTTTGTACAGGCTATAAACGCTCAGGTCGATGACCTTCTTTGCCGACTGGGCCGCGAGCACCCATTTCTGGGGATCGGACTCCACGGGGAAGAGGTTCTTGCCGCTGAGCTCGGGGAACTTGTCGGTCTCCGGGTTGCGGACGGTCCTGTAGAGCGGATTGCCGTTGAACAGGGGACGTGCGGAATAGAGATGCAGGCGGGAGAGGACTGCGAGTGCGGCGCCGCGGGTAGGCAGGCCAAAATTGGCGCTGGTGAGCGTGGCGGGCAGGTTCTCCGCGCAGTAGGTCATTTCTTCCGTTACGTAATCGACGCATTCCTGCCAGGTGTTGCGGGGCCTCTGGAGATCTTGGGTGGAGGCGGTGAAGTCGAGGATTTCGTCGCCGAGCAGGAAGACGGGGCCGTAATCGCGCATAAGGAGGAAGTACGCGTATGCGCGGGCCCAGCGGACGCTGTCGTACCAGAGCTGGAGCTGGGAGCGGCGGGCTGCATCGCTTTCAAGCACGGGATCGGAGCATTCGAGCACGTTCTTGAGGAAGATGGTGCAGTCGTGTATGCACTCATAATAGGTGTTGAAGCGGTCGTTGGGGACCGTGGTGGCGTTCCAGGAACCGAAGTTTATGTAGCGGTACTGATAGTTCCAGGTCATGGACGACTCGTCGTTGGCGCCGAGATACGGAATCGTATACAGATTGGTGGCGTCGTTGGGGAGGTAGCCCATGCAGTTGAAGAAGTACTGCTTGGTATAGTTGAAGGAGGCCCAGATCTTCTCTTCGGTGAGCTGCTCGTCTTCCTGACGGTCGAGGAAACTGTCGCAGGAGCAGAGCGCTGCGGCGCAGAGAACTGAAAGTGCTATTCTGTAAAGTATATTGTGTTTCATTTCCTTGTCCTCCATATTCTAGAAGTTTGCATTGAGACCGAAGGAATAGACCCTGTTGTTAGGGTAAGAGGCGCCCTGGCCTCCGCCCTGCTCGGGATCCCACAGATTGAACTTGGAGAAGGTGAACAGATTGCTGCCCGATATGTAGACCCTGAGCGACTGCACTATGCCCAGGCGAGCAAGGAGTGGCTTGGGGATGTTGTAACCCATCTCGAAGTTCTTGAGGCGCAGGAAGCTGCCGTCCCTCTGCCACCAGGATGAGGTCTGCTGGTTGTTGGAGGAACCGGCGGCCGAACCTACGGAGAGGCGGGGGTAAATGGCGTCCTTGGCGCGGGAAAGGTCTTCTCCGTTGTTGGTGAGCCTGTCCCAGCCGTTCTCCCAGACGTCCAGCTGCACGGCGGAGCGGCCGATTGCGGTGGAGGAGAAGGGAGAGGTGAGGGACGATCCGCTCACGAAGAAGTTGACGTTGCCGATTCCCTGGAAGAAGACGTTGATGTCGAAGCCTTTGTATTCGGCGTTCATGCCAAAGCCGTAGGTGATTTCCGGCAGGTTGGTGAACCCCAGATAGACGCGGTCGTCTGCGTCTACGCGGCCGTCTCCGTTGATGTCCTGGTACTTGATGTCGCCCACGCGGTATTCGCCGAAGGTCTGCACGGGGGAGTTGGCGATTTCTTCCTCACTCTCGAAGAGGCCGATGGCCACGAGGCCCCAGGGCTGGCTGGCTCCTACTCCGTAGGGCTTGCCTATGCGGTTCTGGTAGAGATACTTCCAGTCGGGCTCGTCGTTGTTGACGAGGTTGTTGCGGTTGTACGTGAAGTTGCCGCGGGCTGCCAGATAGAGGTCTCCTACCTGCTTGTGGTACTCCATGGACATGTCGACGCCGCGGTTGCGGGTTTCGCCGACGTTCACATAAGGAAGCTTGTTGCCGTTCTGGTAACCTGCGATGCCCGGCAGACCGCCGCGCTGCATCAGGATGCCGTAACGGTGGGAGTCGAAGTAGTCGGCCATCACGCGGAGGCTGTGCCAGAGTTCGAACTCCACGCCGGCGTTGAACTTGAGCTCCTCTTCCCAAGAGAAGTTGAGGTTCTCCGGACGGCCGATAGCAAGACCGTAGCCGCCGTTGCCGCCCGTCTCTCCGAGGGTGGCATAGTTACCGGTGATGACGGTGGGAAGGTACAGCCACCTGGCGCCGCCTATCTGGTCGTTACCGACCTTACCGTAGGAACCCTTGAACTTGAACATGTTGACGGTGTTCCGCAGAGGCGCCCAGAAGTTCTCCTCGGAGATGAGGTAACCGGCGGACACGGCGGGGAAGAAACCGAAGCGGTGCCCGGGGGCGAAGTTCTCGGATCCGTTGTAACCTACATTGAATTCTGCAAAGTAACGGTCTTTGAAGGCGTATGTCACACGGCCTGCCACACCCTGGTTCTTGTAAGGGAGGGAGGTGGTGTCGCTTCCGCCGAGGGTGGTGCGCTTGATGGAGTGGTTGTACAGGAACATTCCGCCCACCCTGTGGTCTCCGAAGAGGCGGTTGTAGGTGAGCGAGCCCTCAAGGTAGGTGTTCATGCTGCTGGAGCCGCTGGCGCCGTAGCTGAGGGTCGTGCTGCCTTCCACTATAGGGTCTCCGAACACCAGGTTGCCGTCCTCGTCACGCTCCTGCGCATGGTACTGGCGTGGCGTCTTGGTGCGGCTCTGGTACTGGTAGTTCCAGGCGTCCCAGGAGAACTTCATGTTGCCGGAGAGACCCTCCAGGGGCTCCCAGACCTTGCCGAAGTCCTGCGTGAGGCTGATTACCGACTGGGCGCTGTTGGTGAACGACTCGGCGTAACCGGTGTGGGCCAGGAGGTTCCAGGGGTTCTCGAGGGTTCCGTCCGGCTTGGAGAGCGTTCCGTCGGAATACTCGTAAGGCACGGTATTCGGGGACGTGGAGAACGCCCAGCTCCAGATGGTGCCGGAGTCGGTACCGGGCGATACGCGTGTCTCGTAAATGTTGGCGACGTTCAGCGCGAGCACCGTGGACTCGGTGAGATTGATGTCTACGTTCGCACGGAAGTTGAATTTGTCGTAACTGATGGAGGAGTCGTAGTCGTAAACGTTCTTGGCATTGCGGAAGATGGAACTTTCCGTATAGTAACTGCCGGATACGAAGTAACGTACGACATCGGTACCACCGCTTATGGATACATTCACGCGCTCGTTGCTGGCGAGGGGCCTGTACATCGTTTCCATCCAGTTGACGTCGGGATAGAGGTCGGGATCGTCGTGGCTGATGTAGTGCTGGATGTCTTCCTCGCTGAAGTAGGCTTCTCCCTTGGCCCAGTTGTACATGGTCGCAAACTGTTCCGAGTTGACGAACCTTGGCATGATGAGCGGCTGGGTGATACCGGTTTCCTCGCGGATGTTGATCTTGGGACGGCCGACGTCTCCTTTCTTGGTGGTGATGAGGATGACGCCGTTTGCGCCGCGCACGCCGTACACTGCCGACGCGGATGCGTCCTTGAGGATGGAGAAGGATGCGATGTCGTCCGTGTCTACAAGGTCTATGTCACGCTCCACGCCGTCCACGAGGACGAGGGGAGTGACGGTGCCCTGGAACGAGGAAACGCCTCGGATGTAGAAGTCGGACGAACTGGAACCGGGCTGGCCGCTGCGCTGTACCGCTACGACGCCGGACAGCTGGCCGGCGAGACCGGACGACAGCTGGGCGGAGGGCACCTTGATGTTGCTTACGTCCACGGTGGAAATGGCGCCGACCACGGATTCACGCTTCTGCGTACCGTAACCGACCACCACGACTTCCTCGAGCTGGAGCTGGTCCAGCTGCATTTGGACATTGATCACTTCTCGCCCGTTGACGGCAATCTCCTGGTCGGCGTAGCCGATGCTGGAGAAGATGAGGACGCCACCGCCGCCTATTGCGTCAACCGTAATGGTATATTCGCCGTCGAGGTTGGTGATCGCTCCGTTTACCGTGTTCTTGACAAGGACGCCGGCTCCGATCATAGGCTCGCCGAGCTCGTCTGTGACGACACCGGTGACCGTGAGCTTGCCTCCTTCCTGGGCGGAAGCTTCCGGGGAATGCACGCATGGCAGCAACAGGATAGCCGCCAGCGCACATAGGCTGGAAAGGAGAGGATGCTTCATTTTGAAAAGTTATTAATAATAAGTAGTTATTGTATTGTTATGTGGCAATACTGGTAGTTTTGCAATATAGTTTTTTTTTTGCTAATTCGCAACTCTTTGATTAAGTTTGCGGATATGGAAAAGATAATTGGACTCATAGACGCGCCGTTCACCCCTATGCTCCCGAACGGCGACATCAACCTTGCACCCATCCCCAAATATGCCGCCATGCTGGCAAATAACGGACTTAAGGGGGTATTCATCAACGGTTCTTCCGGAGAAGGATATATGCTCACGACGGAGGAACGCAAGCAACTGGCCGAGGCATGGAAAGCCGCCGTGCCGGAGGGTTTCAAGCTGATAGTCCATGTCGGAAGCTGCTGCCTGCGCGAGTCCGAAGAGCTGGCACGCCATGCGGCCTCCATCGGCGCCTGGGGCATAGGAGCCATGGCACCGCCGTTCCCCAAGATCGGCCGTGTGGAAGAGCTGGTGCGGTACTGTGAGGCAATCGCAGCCGCTGCTCCGGACCTGCCGTTCTATTTCTACCATATCCCGGCATTCAACGGATGCTTCCTTCCCATGCTCGATTTCCTCAAGGCGGTTGACGGACGCATCCCCAATTTCGCCGGAATAAAGTATACCTTCGAGAGCCTGTACGAATACAACCAGTGCCGTCTTTATGCCGGCGGCAGATTCGACATGCTCCACGGTCAGGACGAGACTTACCTGCCTTCGCTTGCACAGGGCGGCGCGCAGGGCGGCATCTGCGGCACGACAAACTACAACGGCCGTGTGCAGGTGGCGATAGGCGAGGCCTGGGCCGCCGGAGACCTCGAGCGCGCCCGCGAGCTGCAGAACTACTCGCAGGAGGTTATCAACGTAATCTGCCGTTTCCGCGGCAACATTGTGGGCGGCAAGCGCATCATGAAGCTCATCGGTCTCGACCTCGGCCCCAACAGGGTACCATGGAGGAACATCACGCCGGAGGAGGAGATCGAGCTTAAGCGCCAGCTTGAGGAAATCGGCTTTTTTGAACGATGCAACGTATTGTAACGGCGGCGCTTCTTGCGTTGCTGGTCTTATCCTGCAGGCCGATGAAACAATTGCCTTCAATTCCGGACGCAGCCTACGCCAAGGGCGTGTCGGCCCCTTTCTGCGGCTTCATCGGCCATGTGGCCATAGTGGCCGGCGGAGCCAATTTCCCCGACAGACCTTTGCTGGAGGGCGGCTCCAAGCGCGTATACAACGACATCTGGGCTTACGCCGGATCTGGGTGGGAGCGCATAGGTTTCCTGCCTGATTCTGTGGCTTACGGAGCCACGTTCCCGGTCCCGGAGGGCCTTGTGCTCGCCGGCGGCCAGGTGGACGGCAAACCTTCCGACAAAGTGTATCTCCTTCGGCTGGACGAGGGGTTTAAGGCTGTGCTCGATACGCTGCCTTCCTTGCCGGTACCGGCGGCCGAGGCCGGCTGGTCGGTTTACGACGGGCATTTGCTGATTGCCGCTTCCGGCTCCGTATGTTGCTGTGCGGTAGGGGATTACGAGTGGCGCGAGCTCGCTGCGATGCCCGAGCCCCTTGTGCAGCCCGTCCTGTACGCCTGCGATAAGGGCATCTTCCTCTGGGGCGGGTTCAATCCGCAAACGCTGGAGGTATGTCCTCAGGGGTGGATGCTTTCCCGTGATGATCCAGACGCCGGCTGGCAGCCTGCTCCGGGCGTGCCCGACGGCGGCACCTTCGTGGGCGCCACGGCTGCTGTCCTTCCGGACGGCCGGCTGGTCGTTGCAGGAGGGGTAAACCGGGATATCTTTGCCCGGGCGCTCCACAACACGCCGGAGGACCGCATACCCTATCTCTCCAAAGAACCTGCCGAGTACCGTTTCCGCAGCTCGGTTTACGTGTTTGACGGAGCCTGCTGGTCGGAGGCATTGCAGGACGGTGCCTTTGCGCTTGCAGGCCCCGGAGTAGCAGCCGCCGCCGACGGCACGCTCCTTATTGCCGGAGGAGAGGTCAAGCCCGGCGTAAGGTCTCCTAAGATATTCAGTATCAAACTATAGCGTAATGTCAGACAAAGCCAGGAACATATATCCGTGGGTCGTCGTCGGCCTGCTTTCCGTCGTCGCCTTCCTCAATTATCTGGACCGTCAGATGCTGTCTACGATGCAGGCTGCGATCGGAGTCGATATTGCCGAACTCCAGCAGGCTCAGAACTTCGGCCGGCTGATGGCCATCTTCCTGTGGGTGTATGCCGTGGTGAGCCCCTTTGCCGGCAGCATTGCAGATCGCCTAAGCCGTAAATGGTTGATAGTAGGCTCGTTAGGAGTATGGTCTCTGGTTACCCTGCTGATGGGGCACTGCCAGACTTTCACCCAGATGTACTGGCTCAGGGGCCTCATGGGCGTTAGCGAAGCGCTGTATATCCCGTCCAGCCTGTCCCTGATTGCCGATTATCACGCCGGCAAAAGCCGCTCGCTGGCCGTTGGCTTGCACATGACGGGCCTCTACCTCGGCCAGGCCGTCGGGGGCTTCGGCGCCATCTTTGCCGATGCCCTCAGCTGGCGCATGACCTTCCAATGGTTCGGAATCATCGGCGTGCTGTATGCCGCAGTGCTGGTCTTCTGCCTGAGGGAGAAGCGCGGCCAGGAGATGCCCGGTCAGGCCGGGCATGACGGTGCGACGGCTGAGCAGGCCGGTGCTGTGGCTGATCATGACGGTGCAGCGGCTGAGCAGGCCGGTGCGGCGGCGAGGCGGAAAGCCGTCATTCCCGGCAACGACCGGGAATCTCTCTGGAAATCCTTCGGCCTGATATTCAGCAACATAGCCTTCTGGGTGATACTCTTCTTCTTTGCCTCCACATCGCTCCCCGGATGGGGTACCAAGAACTGGCTCCCGACCCTTTTCGCCCAGCATATCGACGGCGGAATGGCCGTGGCCGGCCCCGTGGCAACCATTACGATTGCCGTAGCCTCTTTCATAGGTGTGATGATAGGCGGACCGCTGTCCGACAGATGGGTCCGCAAGAACCTGCGCGGCCGCATCTACACCAGCGCCATCGGCCTTTCAATGATGATACCCGCTCTGCTGATGATGGGACTCGGCAAAGGCCTGGTTCCCGCCGTGGCGTCCGGTCTCATCTTCGGCCTCGGATACGGCATGTTCGACACCAATAACATGCCGATTCTCTGCCAGTTCGTGCCCTCGCGCCTGCGTGCCACGGCATACGGTTTTATGAATATGGTAGGAGTGGCGATGGGCGCCCTCTGCACCCAGCTCCTCGGGCGCATCCCCAACCTCGGCCTCAGCTTTGCCGTCCTCGGCGGCGTAACTGCCCTTGCCCTGATCCTTCAGCTCACCATCCTGAATCCTACAACCGATGATATGGGTGGCGGTGCGAATAGTTAATAAATCACGGACGACATACGGGCAGCGGCGCGCAAAGGTAAGTGCTTGTTACTCAGTATTTTAAGCTATTCAGGGACCCCTAAAAACAGGGCCCCTGAATAGCTTAAGTAATTGATTGTCAAATAGTTGGTTTTGCACGCCTCCTTTTTGCTGCTCTAGAGTTCGCCGAGAACGTTCTCCATCTTGATGCCGCGGGAGCCTTTAATCAGGATGGCTGCGCCGCTGACGGGGTTGTCGCGGAGGAAACTGGCGAGCGAAGGTGAGTCAGGGAACCCCCGGAAGCATCCGGAGTTCTTGGCGCCGTGGAAGGTCCTCTCGCCAGATGCCTCAACCGCCAACGCCTTCCCGAACTCCTCTCCTACGAGCATCGCAGGGATGCCGTATTCCTGCAGCAGACGGACAATCTTAATGTGCTCATCGATTGACTCTGCACCCAACTCCCTCATGTCGCCCAGCAGAGCAAGTTTGCGTGGGGCGTCCATGGCTGCAAAGTTCTCCAGCGCAGCGCGCATCGAGCTGGGGTTTGCGTTGTAGGCATCTACGATGAGCGTATTGCGCTCCGTGCGGACCAGCTGCGAGCGCTGATTGGCTGGGACGAAGCTCTCTATTGCGGCAACTGCGTCTGCAAACGGCACCCCGAAGTATTCGCCCACTGCGAGCGCAGCGAGCACGTTGGCGGCATTGTATGTGCCCACGAGCTGCGTGCGGACCTCGGCGCCCTTGACGCTGATGCGCAGGAACGGCTCCTCAGGACTGGTGGGGAGTACGCTTGCGCCCTGATAATCAAGTCCGTAGCCAAAGAAATGGCAAGGCTCGCGAGAGGCCATCTGCCGCAGGTCTGCATCGTCTTCGTTGAGGAAGATGAGGCCGCCGGGGTGCGAACCCAGCCAGCGGTACAAAGCGCCCTTGGCCTGCTTGACGCCCTCGAAGGAGCCGAACCCAAGCAGGTGCGCACGGCCCACGTTGGTAATGAGGCCGTAATCGGGCAGAGACACCCGCACAAGCTTTTCTATGTCGTCGGGATGGTTGGCGCCCATCTCTATGACGGCGATTTCCGTTTCCGGCGTAATGGACAGCAGGCTCAGAGGAACGCCTATGTCGTTGTTCAGGTTGCCCTGGGTGGCCGTAACGTTATATTTCTTCCCCAGCACGGCGGCAATGAGGTTCTTTGTAGTGGTCTTTCCGTTGGTGCCGGTAAGGCCGAGCACGGGCAGCTTGCCGCCGCGCACATGGGTGCGGTGCCAGATTGCAAGGTCGCGCAGCGTAGTGAGCGGGTCTGCCACGCGGATAAAGCGCCCGTCTTCCGGCAAATCCGCATCGTCATTCACCACAGCCCACGCAGCACCGCTTTCCAGCGCCTTGGCTGCAAACGCATTGCCGTCAAAATTCTCTCCCCTTAAGGCAAAGAACATCTCTCCGCCCTTGATCGCCCGGCTGTCCGTAGTCACCTTACACCCGCAGCCGCAATATTTTTGATATAATTCGTTCATTATCTTTAAAATGAGATTTCTCGACTTCGCCTTACGGTACGCTCGAAATGACAGAATCGACTTTATTATAAGGATAAGCGCCCTCGCTTGCGTTTTGCGGAAGAAAACTGGTTTTCGAAAAACCGTGCTGATGCGTG
The DNA here is from genome assembly GCA_017616595.1 of Bacteroidales bacterium. Classification (GTDB taxonomy): domain Bacteria; phylum Bacteroidota; class Bacteroidia; order Bacteroidales; family UBA932; genus Cryptobacteroides. The sequence goes on along the minus strand of JAFZXV010000079.1, from coordinate 11,001 downwards.
GAACGGGAGTCAGATGTCTGTTTCGGAATCATAAGCACCCTCGCTTGTAGAGGGAGGGGCCCACAAGCGTAGCGCAGTGGGAGGGCGAGCGTAGCGAGGATGGAGAAACAGACATCTGCGGGAGTGAAACGCATCAGCATGATTATTTAACTCCAGTACTTCCGAAGCCTCCGGCGCCGCGGTCAGATTCGGCAAGGGCGTCCACCTCCTCCCATTCTATGACTTCGTGCTTTGCCAGCACCAGCTGGGCAATGCGCTCGCCGCGCTCGACCGTAAAAGGCTCGGAGGACAGGTTGACGAGTATCACACACACCTCGCCGCGGTAGTCGGCGTCTATTGTGCCGGGGGCGTTGAGCACGGTGATTCCCTTCTTGGCGGCAAGGCCGCTGCGGGGGCGCACCTGCACCTCGTAGCCGGCTGGAATCTCCATGAAGAGGCCGGTGGGTACCATCGCCCTACCAAGGGGCTGAAGGACAATAGGTTCCGGGTTGTTGGCCCTAACATCCAAACCCGCCGCGAACTCTGTAGCGTAGAGCGGCAGCGGGTTGGAACTGCGGTTTATCACTTTTACCGTCATACGGTCTGTGCCTTCTTCTGAGGGTCTTTGAAGAGTATCATGAAGAGGATGCCCACGACGAATGCGTATCCGGCAAAGATGTACCAGGCGGTGGGCCACTGGGAGGCATCTTCAAACACGCCTACCGCATCAACCACCGCACCTGCTGCAAGCGTACCTATGGTTGCGCCAAGGCCGTTGGTCATAAGCATAAATACGCCCTGTGCCGAAGAACGGATGTCCACGGGGGCGTTCTGGTCTACGTACAGCGAGCCGGAAATGTTGAAGAAATCGAACGCCATACCGTACACGATGCAGCTGAGCACGAACAGCAGCACGCCGGGCATCGCAGGGTTGCCGAGGCCGAAGAAACCGAAGCGGAGCACCCACGCGAACATCGATATGAGCATTACCTTCTTGATGCCGAACTTCTTCATAAAGAAGGGGATAAGGAGGATGCAGAGGGTCTCGGACGCCTGGCTGATGGCTATGAGGGCGTTGGAATTCTTGACGGCGAAGGTGTCGGCATAGGCGGGAATATCTCCAAAGGAACCGAGGAAGGTGTTGGCGTAGCCGTTTGTGATCTGGAGCGATGCGCCCAGCAGCATGGAGAAGATGAAGAAGATGGCAAACTGGCCGTTCTTGAAGAGGCTGAAGGCCTTGAGCCCGAACGCCTCTGCAAAGGATTTCTTGCCCTCCGTCTTGTTGACGGGGCACTCAGGCATGGTGAGCGCGTAGCCGCAGAGCACCAGCGACAGGATGCCGGAAGATATCAGCTGGGTGTAGGAATCCTGCATTGCAACACCGCCGATGTGGAGGAAGTTGGTGAGGAGCATACTGCAGATGAAGCCCACGGTGCCGAACACGCGGATGGGCGGGAAAGCCACCACCGGGTCCATTCCCTCCTTGCCCAAGGCATTGTATGCCACGGAGTTGACAAGGGCGATGGTAGGCATGAAGAAGGCAACGCTGATGCTGTAGAGCACGAAGAGCGGGGCGAATGCGACTGCGTCTCCTGCGTTCATGCAGTACACGCCTGCGCCTATCATTGCCGCGCCTGCTATGCCGTGGCAGAGGCTGAGAACCTTCTGTGCCTGGATTTTGCGGTCTGCAAGGATGCCCATAAGGGTGGGCATGAAGATGGAAACTATGCCCTGCATTGCAAAGAACCACTTGATTTGCGAACCGAGCCCGATGTTGCCCAGATACCGGCCGAGGGAAGTGAGATATGCCCCCCATACGGCGAACTCCAGGAAGTTCATCAGGATGAGCTTGATGGTGATGGGTTTGATTTTCATATACGTATGCTTTATTCTGCCAAATATACGAATTTTTTCAGTAACTTTGCACAAATATGATCCGTTTCACAAAGACCGCACAAGACCCCGGTTCAAGCGCACGCACGGGCGTTCTCTCCACAGACCACGGGGAGATCCGCACCCCCGTATTCATGCCCGTGGGCACAGTGGGCTCTGTGAAAGGGGTTTACCACCGGGACCTGCAGCAAGACATCAAGGCAGAGATAATACTCGGCAATACATACCACCTGTATCTCCGCCCCGGTCTGGACATCCTGCGTGCGGCCGGCGGCCTTCATAAATTCGAGAACTGGCCCCTTCCCATCCTCACAGACAGCGGCGGCTTCCAGGTATTCAGCCTCAGCGGCATACGCAAGATAACGGAAGAGGGGTGCAAGTTCCAGTCGCACATAGACGGCTCCCGCCATCTGTTCACGCCGGAGAACAATGTAGATACCCAGCGCATCATCGGCGCAGACATCATGATGGCCCTGGACGAATGCTGCCCCGGCGACGCAGACCGCAGATATGCAGAAAAGTCGCTCGGTCTCACTCAGCGCTGGCTGGAGCGTTACAATGCGCGTTTCCGGCAGACGGAGCCCCTCTACGGCTACGCCCAGACGTTTTTCCCCATCATCCAGGGATGCACGTATCCAGACCTCCGGGTACGCGCCGCCGAGCACGCCCTGCAGTTCTCAGACGCCGGAATAGCCATCGGCGGCCTTGCGGTAGGGGAGCCCACCGAGGTGATGTACGAGATGCTGGAGGTGCTGGACCCGGTCATCCCACAGGACAGGGCCCGGTATCTTATGGGCGTAGGCACCCCCGCCAACCTGCTGGAGGGCATAGCCCGCGGTGTGGATATGTTCGACTGCGTAATGCCCACCCGCAACGCCCGCAACGGTATGATCTTTACCTGGGACGGCGTGCTCAACATGCGCAACGCAAAGTGGGCGGAGGATTTCACCCCCATAGACCCCCGCGGCACGTCATTTGTGGACCGGGCATACACCAGGGCTTACCTGCACCATCTTTTCATAGCCGGCGAGATGTTTGCCGCCATGCTGGCAAGCGAGCACAACCTTGCCTTCTATCTGGATATAGTGCGCCAGGCGCGCATGCACATAGAGGCCGGAGATTTCTCAAGCTGGAAAGACAGTGCCGTTAAACGCCTCTCACAAAGACTGTAAGATGACCCTGAAGCCAAAGATACTGGACCGTTACATAGTGAAGAAGTTCCTAACGACCTTCCTCATCGCGCTTCTTGTAGTCATCCTCCTCGTCATCATATTCGACATTTCGGAGAAGATAGAAGACTTTGTCAAGCACGAGGTGCCCCTGCAGAGCATAGTGTTCGACTATTACGTCAACTTCGTCCCGTACTTCATAAACATGTTCTCGCCGCTGTTCGTGTTCATTACGGTAATCTTCTTTACCTCACGCATGGCCGCCAACTCAGAGATCATAGCCATCCTGTCCGGAGGCGTAAGCTACCACCGCATGATGGTGCCGTATATGTTTTCCGCCGCGGTGATAGCCGCCCTGTCTTTGGTCCTCAACCTGTACATAATACCGCGCTCAAACGCCTCCAGGGTGGATTTCGAGACAAAGTACACAGACCAGGCATACACTAAATACAGCCGCAACAACGTCCACTACCAGATAGCCCCGGGCCAGTTCGTGTATGTCCAGACCTTCAGCGCATACAACAACACCGCATACAAGTTCACGCTGGAAACCATAGAACACGGTCAGCTCGTGTCCAAACTCACCGCCGAGTCCGCCACCTGGGACAGCACCCTTGACGGCTGGCACCTCCGCCGCTACTTCATCCGCGACTATACGGCAGGCCTTGAAGATTACGTCCGCACCGGAGAGAAAAAAGACACGGTCATCGCCCTCAAGCTGAGCGATTTCTACCGCAATCAGAAAACGGTGGAAACCCTCACCCGCACGGAACTGAACGCCCTCATAGACACCCAGAACATGCGAGGAGACGCCAACGTGATGTATGCCCAGATAGAGAAAAACAAGCGCTACACGCTGCCGTTCTCGGCATTCATATTGACAATAATGGCCGTTTCGCTTACATCCCGCAAGAAGAGGGGAGGCATAGGGTTCAACCTCGCTCTCGGCATCGGCCTGGCGTTCCTGTACATCCTCTTCCTGCGCTTCAGCGAGATGTTCGTCTTTACGGGCACGCTGCCCGCTGGCATAGCCATGTGGCTGCCCAATATCGTATATACCCTGATTGCGGCGGTGCTCTACCGCCTGGCGCCTAAGTAGTCGCGCCCTTTTTGTCTATCTTCTTGATTATCAGGCGCCCTATTACGCCAAACAGCCATCCGAGCAGGAGACCCACGGCAAAGCCCACGAGTACGTCTCCCAGGAAGTGCTTGCCCACGAATACGCGGCTGATGCCTACGAGCAGGGCCCAGGTATAGATAAATATTGCATAACCCCTGTAGCTGAGGCGCCTGTCGTTACGGAACCCCATTGTGGAGCAGACGGCAAAACCCATGGCATTGGCGGCGTGGGCGGAGAAGAATCCGTACATGCCGCCGGCTCCTTCCAGAACGTTCAGCCCGCGCTCCAGCATATCGGAATCTTCCATCGGGCGGAGCCTGTGCGCATATGCCTTCACCAGATTGGCAAACTGGTCGCATGCCACCACAAAGAGTATGCAGGAAAGCGTGACCGCCAGAGCTCGTTTCCATCCCAGGCGGATAAAGAGGAATACGATGATAATCAGGTACATGGCGTACCAGATCTGCACGTGCGAGAAGAACAGCCACACGGCATCCGTCACCGGGTTGTGCCAGGAATTGAGAGCCAGGGTCCAGTCCCTGTCGAGGCCGATTATTTCTGCAAAGCCTTCCACAGTGCGTCCTTGAGTTGATCCAGGCCCTCGCCGCTGGCGGAGGAGATGAAGACGTGCGGTATGCGCTTGGGCAGCCGGGGCCGGAGCTCCTTCTCTATATCGGCGTCTATGAGGTCGCACTTGGTTATGGCGAGCACGCGCTGCTTGGTAAGGAGCTCGGGGTTGTACAGCTTGAGCTCCTGCAGAAGGGTCTTGTAGCTGGCGGCAATGTCGTCCTCCTCGCAACTCACCATAAAGAGCAGCACCGAGTTGCGTTCTATATGGCGCAGGAAGCGGGTGCCGATGCCCTTGCCCTCGTGCGCGCCCTCTATGATGCCGGGGATGTCTGCCATCACGAAGGAACGGTCGTCGTAGTAACGTACGATGCCGAGATTCGGCTCCAGCGTGGTGAAAGCGTACGATGCGATCTTGGGCTTGGCCGATGTGATGGCGCTGAGCAGGGTGGACTTGCCGGCATTGGGGAATCCCACCAGTCCAACGTCTGCAAGCAGCTTGAGTTCAAGGATATAGACTCCCTCCTGCCCCTCCTCGCCGGGCTGTGCATAGCGGGGCGTCTGGTTGGTGGCGGTTTTGAAGTGGTCGTTGCCCCATCCACCCTTGCCTCCCTGGCAGAGAATGCGCTCCTGCCCGTCTTCCGTGAGGTCGAAGAGCACCTCGTCGGTCTCTGCATCCTTGACTACTGTGCCCACGGGCACGTCCAGCACTATGTCTGTGCCGTTCTTGCCGCGGCAGAGGGCCGCTCCGCCCTTCTCTCCGTCTTCCGCCTTGATGTGCTTGCGGTACTTGAGGTGGATGAGCGTCCAGAACTGGGCGTTGGCACGCAGGATGATGTGCCCTCCGCGCCCTCCGTCGCCCCCGTCGGGCCCTCCCTTGGGTATGTACTTTGCCCTGTGCAGGTGCATGCTGCCCGCCCCTCCGTGCCCGGACGCGGCATAGATTTTTACGTAGTCTATGAAGTTGGATTCAGCCATAACTATGCAAAGATAGCGATTCTTTTCTCATACGCAATCCTTGTCATGCGTGATAGTGAAATGACATTAATGGCAGCCACTATGCTGTGACTACCATTAATGCTATCAGTTACCTGGAGACTATTTATGAACAGGGCGGATTAACAACCCCTGGTAGCGAGAAACAAAGGAAACGGAAAGATCCCCAACGTTATAAAACAATAGGGCGAAAACTCCATTATATGTATAATCCACCGTGGATGTCCAGTATTTACCCTCATCCAAATTGATGTCTGTTTCATCGTAAATCCGTCCTCCGGCGGGCAAGAACAATTTATTCCCCGTTCGTTTGCTCGTTAATTCGATCCCGGGAACACCATCCCGGGTGACATGCTCATATGTGCAATTACTAGAGTCAAAGAGCTCCTCACATTCATCCGCCGTCGGCATTCTCCAGCCCTCTCCCCATTGGACCGTTGCTGCGTCATCCTCTGCTTCGAGCTGATACTGACCGCTTGATGAAGTGCTTGAAAAATACTTAGTATAAGCACCTAGAGCATCTGCATACTTATAGTTCTTAATCGTGAACGCCGTACGGGGCTCAACTTCTGCCCAAGCATAATAACCACCCCTTTCTGAAGGCTTTGATGCACCAAGATTGTATGCTGCCCACTTCACGGACAGGCCCATATCAACATACTCGCGCATCGGATTGATTCTGTCGGCATAATCACTCCAATAACTGGCTCCTTTATATGCGTTGACAGATGGCGAAGGCACATAGATGGGACAATTATTAGTGCTGTCGAACATATACGAGTCACCAACCGGAGGAACAATAGCCTGGCATTCGATTGAGGATAGCGCACGACAGTATTGAAAAGCCATATAACCGATATTTGTCACGCTTGGAGGCAATACGAGTGACTTTAGTGACCTACAATACCTGAAGGAAGAATCCTCCAGACGTTCAACTGTTGACGACAAGTTAACGGAGGTCATTGACGTGCAACCGTGAAAAGCCTGATAACCTATGTCGGTCACTCCGTTTGGAAGGGATATACTGATGAGCTTATTGCAGCCGGCAAATGCATTATATCCAATCTTTGTAACTCCGTAAGGAACAGACCAGGAAGTGAGACCTGATGGGGCAAAAGCGACCAAGACATTATCAACAATCAGAGCTCGCCCGCCGGCAGCTGCATACTTTCCGTAAAAGCATCGTAAATTGGAACAATGAGGGAAAGGTCCATTCCCAATAGTGGAGACACTTTCAGGAATAGTAATTGAGCTAATTGACTCACAACCATAAAACGCACCTCCCCCTAATGTCGTCAGTTTGGATGGTAGGGATATGGCGCTTAAAGAAGAACAGTGCTGGAAAGCATACTCGCCGATACTCTTCAACGCAGAAGGTAATGAAATAGATGATAAGGAAGAACACGACAGGAATGCACACTGGCCAATACTTGTTACCCCAGACGGCAAAACAATCGATACTAATGAAGAACAATCCCTAAACGAGTTGTTTCCTATGCTTGTCAATCCGGTGAAATATTGAAGTTCATCGAATGATGATATGGAAGAGCCCATAAATAGCCAGTCAAGAGAGGTAATGGCGGCAGCCTCATCTTTAGAAAGCTCTCCATCACCATTGGAATCCCAATTTGCCAAGCAAATACTCTTTGCAGTCGCATCTTTGAATACGATGGCATCAGAGGAAACTCTGGAAACGATTCTGTCTTTATAGTCACTCCAGTAATCAGCTGTTTTGTAAAGATTTACCGATTCTTCCGGAACATAGATCGGACAATCGTTGGTCTTTTCAAACATATTATCTTTCCCGGCAGGTGGATTGGATGCCAAGCACTCTATATATGACATCGATGAGCAATTATAGAACGCATTCTCTCCGATACTTTTCAAACTGGACGGTAGTGAGACAGAGTTCAGAGATTTGCATGAACCAAATGCTGAACTACTTATGGTCTGAAGTCCGGAAGGTAAATTGATTGAAGACAATCCAGAACAGGTATGGAAGGCCATATGTCCGATTTTTGTCAGGCTTGACGGCAAGGCAATCGAAACCAAAGCCGTGCAATCGGAGAAAACGTTATAATCAATCTCCGTTACGCCTTCAGGCATCTGCCATGTTGTGATGCCAGATGGAGCAAAGGCTTTTAAGATGCTATTATTAATCAGTGCACGACCATCCGTTGAGGCATACTTTCCGGAAAAGCTATTAATACTTGTACAGTACGAAAAAGACCCTGATCCAATATAAGTTACATTATCCGGAATGTGAACGGAGGCAAGCGAAGAGCAATAGGTGAAAGCATAATCTTCGAGAGTTTTCAATGATGATGGCAACGTAATAGTCGTCAAAGAACTACATCCTTGGAAAGCGCCAAAACCAATTCTCGTCAATCCGGATGGCAGCACGATAGAGATAAGAGATTTCCCGCCAGAGAAAACGAAATCCTCTAATGATTTGACTCCTGATGGAACGGTCCACGTGGTAAGGCCATAAGGGGCAAAAGCTTTCAGGACGTCATCAACAATCAAGGCTTTTCCGTCAGAAAGAGCATACTTGCCGGTGATGCTACTGAGTCTTGTGCAGCTTCCAAACGAACCGACGCCAATAGATGATACACTATCCGGAATGTGTATTGAAACCAGTGAAGAACAATGACTAAATGCATACGTTCCTATGCTCTTCAAGCCGGAAGGTAAAATGATTGAAACTAAAGACTCGCATTGGCTAAAAGCATTCAAGTCCAAACTTGTCACACCGGCAAAAAACTGGAATTCATCGAAAGAAGATATTTTCGTCTTAGAAAAAACGGTGCCGATACTGTTCACCGCAGCAGCTTCTGTAAAAGACAACTCTCCATCTCCGTCCGTATCCCAGTTGGCGACACAAATCCGTTTAACCTTTTCATCGGCAAAGGAAATCACAGATGAAGTCCCGGACGAATACTCAAGCCCGGAATCCAGATTATCTAGTTTCCCAAATACAGCACGATGTATGGTAATAGCCTTATTAATTGTTGTCGTTGCCGTTCTTGAACCGGATTTGACGTACTCGATTCTTAAGCCTTCTGAAAGGGTGCCGGGAAGAAGGGCGGCAAAATAGTACTGACCAGGAACAAAACCTCCGCTTGGAGCGTTGATTACCACTTTTGAGGCACCGCGCAAAACCTCCTTTATTACCGGTAGACCATTATCGCCAAAGCTGACGCGTACTCTGCCGGCTATGGCTTCCCCGTTTACTGCAGTTAAGGCAATCTGCTCAATCCCTTCACTACTGACACAGAATCTGGCTCCGCCACAAACATTGTAAAATGCAAGGTCCAGCGAAGAACTGGTGGCTACCGCAGGAAAGAGTTTGTCTGCTACTGTTCCGGCAACTGATGGTTGCTCATCAGATAGTTCAAGCGTGATACTCTCCCCGTCACAGGAGTTGGTCTCGCTATAAGGATATACCGCCCAGTATCTGGACTGGCCGCTACTTGATTCAACGCCTCCGGCAAGAACATTAAGATTGCCACTGAACTGGACTACCCGTGATGGTTCTGTATTAGTGGAAGTGAATCTGCCTGAATAAGAAGAACCATAAAAAGCGTTGATTTGCTCATTGGTCGTCCACCATAGACTTACGCCGTCATCTTGAATTGCCGTTCTGGTACTCCTGGATTCCGTCATTGAAGCGGTGAATACAAGCTGCCTGTACTGCGGCGACTCTTCATTTCCTATCTCGTGGTAGCAAGAGGACAGAGCTATTATAGCGAAAGCGCCAAACAAAAACTTCTTTTTCATATCAGTTAATCCAGTCTTCATAACCTATGTCTTCCAATCCACCGGCGTCAGGGCTGGTGCAAATAAGGGTTTCATGATAGATGGATATCATTTCGATATCAGGAGAGGAATAAGAAATATGCGTTATCATTACGTCATCAGAAATTAAAGAAGAAGTAGTAGCAAACGGCGGCGACGTATTTGCCGGTGCCGGTGAATTTGGCCACGTGGGAGCCGCTCCTGTCGCCGAGATTGCCGTCGTTGTAGATTTGGCCGATACGGGAGCCGCCGGCGTTTTCTACAGAGCCGTTGGCCTGGATACGACCGATAGGGGAGCCGGTCTTGTCGTAGACCATACCCTTGGCGTTGAAAGAGCCGACGGTGCCGTTTGCCGAAGATACCTTACCGTCGGAAGAAACATGGCCGATGCGCTGGCCGGCCTTGTTGAAGACGTCGCCGCTGGCGTCTATCTTGCCGATGACCATGCCCGTAACGGAGGTGAAATTACCCGCCGTCACTTTCATCATATTTGCCGAGAAGTTGGCAGCGGCCTCCTCCTCGCGTTTCTTCTGCTCCTGGCGTGCAGTCTTCATTTTCTGCAACTCACCGGGCTGCAGGTAGTCGTGGAGGAAGAAAAACGCCACGAGCTCGCGGGTAGCCTCGCAGGAGAAATATCCCAGCCTGCGGCCGTAGATCGTGATATCCTGACGGGTTACGACGCCGCAGGGCTCTCCGTTGATGGAAAGGCCTCCGTTTTTGATGGTAACCTTCATGTCAAGGTCGAGTATATCAAGGCCGTCGTCGGTCAGCATTGCCACCACTTTGCCCTCGTTGTTGGCGATGGCATTCTTGTCGTAGTATACCTTGTAGGCGATGAACTTGCCCTCCATGGGACCGGATTCATACTGCTTCTTGCTGATAATCATATTCTTGCTCGAGTGCCAGGCGCCTATCAGGGTGTCACGGCTGCTCTCTACAATCTTGCATCCGGCATTCTGCTGGGCCTCAGCCTTGCGCTTCTGCTCGTCCTCGGCCGCACGCTTGCGGGCCATCAGCTGTTCTACCTGGTTGCCGCCATAGACGTCGTCGTTCTGGGCAAGCGCCACTGCGCTTGCGGAAAAAGCGATGAGCGCAATCATTGCCCAACGCACAATAAGATTAAAAATGCCGGATTTCATTGAAATTAGTTATTTATCTAAATGTTTACAAATATATGCAAGATTCCCGGATTTCTTGTATTTTTGTAGTGTAAAGCATTGGAAGTATGAAAATTCAGTACCTCGCCATCTACATAGCTGCCGGTGTCGCATTCCTGGCGGTTTCGCTTTGGGCTTTCCTCTCCAACGGCAAGAGCGCCAGGGCAATACGCTACAAATACAAGCTCGGCGGCCTTATGCTCACGGCATGGGCCATGCTTTCGGCGGCCTCCTGCGAGGGCCCGGGCCCTGTCGTTACCTGCTATGAGCCCGCGGTCACCTGCTACGACGTGGCCGTTGAAGAACACGACGAGGTAGACGT
>JAFZXV010000078.1 GCA_017616595.1 Bacteroidales bacterium | reverse complement strand
TGCAGAGCCCCGGCTTCGAGAAAAGGCTCGCACAATACGAGAAAGACTGGCGCAAATCCAGCATATCCAATCTGATAGATTACGAATACGCCCTCGTGCTGTTCGACCGTGGCCGCTACTCCGAGGCCGCAGACCGCTTTGCGGGCGTAGAAAGGAAATATCTGGACGAATCGACCTGGCAGGAGCTTGCCTTCAAGACCGGCTACGCCTTCTTCAACCGCGGCCTCTATTCCGAGGCGCGTCCCCCGTTCTACGAGGTCGAGGCGCTGCCTATGTCGGACTACAAGGCCCCTGCGCGCTATGCCCTGGGTTATATGTCCTATTGCGAGAAGGATTTCCCCACCGCCCAGAAGTGGTTCGAGCTGTCCGGCACCGATCCCCGCTTTGCCGAGCTCTCATCGTTCTACCTGGTAGACTGTCACTTCATGCAGAAAGACTACGACTACACCATAGCCAAGGGTACGGAGATTTTCAATAACGAGCCCGGTGTGCGTCAGGCCCACCTCGCCCGCATCATTTCCGAGTCTTATCTGGTAAAGGGAGACAAGCAGAAGGCCAAGGAATACTATTCCGCCACCTCCAAGGAGAATATGGGCAGGTCCGATTATTTCTACGCCGGCTCCGTGCTCTATGCAGTAGACGACTTCAAAGGCGCCATCTCCAACTACACCCAGATGACCGACCGCACGGACTCCATCGGCCAGACAGCAAACTACCAGCTTGCCAACGCCTATCTCAAGACCGGCAACAACGTGGCGGCTATGCGGGCATTCAAAGACGCCTCCGAGGCGTCCTGGAACGGTGTAATGCAGGAAGACGCCCTCTTCAACTATGCCAAGCTCGCCTTCGACCTCAACAAAGACACAGCCCCTTTTGGCCGCTACATAGAGACCTACAACACCTCCCGCAGGGGAGACGAGATATACAGCTATATGGCCCTCGCCTCGCTGTATAACAGAGATTACGCCGGCGCCGTAGAGGCATACGACAAGATAGACGAGCTGGACGCAGGCCAGCAGAGCAACTACATCAAGGCCTACTACCTCCGTGGCGAGCAGCTCATTTCCAGCGGTTCCTACACAGACGCCATCCCTTGCCTGCGGGCCGCGGCATACTATCTTCCCAAGCAGGATCCCCTCGGCCAGCTTGCCCGCTACTGGCAGGCCGAGGCCAATTACAGGAGCGAGAACTACTCCGAGGCCGCACGGCTCTTTGCCGACCTTTACAACGTCTCCGCCCTTGAGGGCATGACGGAAGGGGAACTTCTGTCTTACAACACCGCCTATTCCCACATGAAGGCGCAGGAATACAAGCAGGCCATCCGCTGGTTCGACATCTATCTTTCCGAGGGAGACGCTGCTTGCCGCAAAGACGCCATCGTGCGCAGGGGAGACTGCTACTTTGCATCCAAAGACTACGCAGGCGCCATACCTGCATACCGCGCTGCAATCAAAGAGATTCCCGTCAAGGAAGATATCTACCCCTACAGCCAGCTGGCCCTTTCCTATGGCCTTACCGGAGACAAGAACGCGAAGGCGGACGTCCTGGCATACGTGCTGCACGCAGATCCTTCAACCCCTATGTACGCAGAGGGGCTGTATGAGCTCGGCCGCGCCAATATGGACATCTCGGACAATACCAAGGCACTGGAAGCCTTCACCCTGCTGCGTGATTCCGCAACTGACCGTGAGACCCGCGCCAAGGCCCTCATAGGCATAGGAATGGTGTGCCGCAACACGCACGATTACCAGGCCGCTCTCGCTGCTTACAAGGAGGTAGTGGAGCTGCTCCCCGGCACCGAGGTTGCGGAAGACGCCCTCTTTGCGATCGAGAGCATATATCAGACCATAGGCGAGCCGGACAAGTATCTGGAATACATAGAGTCCAACAACCTGGCCGCCGGCAAGTCCGATTCCGACAAGGAGCTCCTCTACTTCAACGCTGCGGAGCAGGTGTACCTGTCCGGCAACTACGCCCAGGCGGCATCCTCCCTCCAGAAGTATCTGGATACATATCCTTACGGCGCCCACCGCACCAACGCCATCTTCTACCTTGCCGAATGCTATAACGCCCTCGGCGGCAAAGAAAAGGCCTGTGACTACTACGAGCAGGTGATAGCCGCTTCCGACGCCGGTTCCTTTGCCGAGACCTCCATGCTTCAGCTCGCGGAGCTTTCCTACAGCCTGGAGCGTTACCTCAAGGCCTACTCGGCATACAAAGACCTCAGGGACAAGGCCGTAATGGAGCCCAACCGACGCGCCGCCCTGTTCGGGATGATGCGCTCGGCGTACCGTGCCCGCAGCTGGGAAGACGCCGCCGCGGCATCCGACGCAGTTGCCGCGCTATCCGGCCTCTCCGTAGACGAGAAGCGGGAGTGCAGCTACGTCAAGGCAAAGTCCCTTATGGCGACCAGCCGCAGGGACGAGGCCCTGGGCATCTTCCAGACCCTGTCTGCGCAACCCGCAACGGACGAGGGGGCCGAGGCCCGCTACATCCTCATCCAGGATGCATTCGACCGTGCCGACTACAACGCCGTCCAGCAGCTCGTCTTCGACTTCTCAGACAAGTCCGGCGGCCAGAACTACTGGCTGGCCAGGGCATACATCACCCTTGCAGACACCTTCATCCAGCTGGGCAAGAAAGACCAGGCAAAGGCCACCCTGGAGAGTATCAGGGACGGCTACACGCCCGAACGTCCGGATGACGACATCCAGGATCTCGTCCAGTCCAGACTCTACAAACTTTAGCCACATCGTCCGAGTATGAAAAAGATAATCATATCGATTGCCGCTGTGCTGGCCGGCTTTGGCCTTTGGGCGCAGAACCTCAATCCGGAAGTCCAGGTTACCAACGAGTACCAGAACCGTCTGGGCGACGTGACCAAGCAGGGCCCCGACATGGTAATCCCCGATTCGCTCCTGCATTTCGACTACCATTTCGATTACTCCGTATTCGACTCCCCGTACAAGGGTGCATACGAGTTCTCCCCATATTCCGTTACCATCACCCCGGATCCTAAGCCTTACGACGGCCGCAAGCTTTACCTCAGCGGCGGCGCCGGCTATACGCTCCGCCCGGAGTTTGACGCCGTATGGGCTGCGGTAGACCGCAAGCGCTTTGCACTCAATGTGTTTGCCTCTGCAAACGGATTCCTCGGCCAGTACCGGGACGTCCGTCCGTTCACTTACGACCTCAACAAGCAGAACCTCTACAACGGCTGGGATTTCCGCTCTGCGGTAGGCCTTGATTCCCGTTTCAGGCTCGGCAGGGTAGGATTCCATGCAGAGCTCGGGTACGACGGCGTATATACCGGCCACGACGTTTACCACAGGGACAACTGCCACGCTCCGTATGCGCAGCTCCGCTTCGGATACGACACTGAGGAGATGTTCTCCTTCACCGGCGGCGCAGAGTACCGCTACGTTTACGACTGGCTCAACGGCCTCGAGCCCATACACGACCATGAGGTCAAGGCAGACGTCACCGTGTCCGCCCGCCCGCGCGACGATTACCGCATCAACACAGATATCACATTCGTTACCAGCGCCTTCTATACGGCCGGCAATATCCGTCCACACGCCATCTTCCAGCTCGGCGTGTTCGATATTGACGCAGGCCTGCGCCTGGGCTGGGTGGCGGACAAGTTTACCGCCCATCCCGACATTACCGCCAAGGTGCACCTGCTCAAGGACTACCTGCAGATTTACGCAGGCGCCGTGGGGCAGGACCATTACATGATGTACTGGAATTACAAGAACAACGCACACCGCTACTATGTCAGCTATGCCGAGCCTCGCGCCGTCAAGGAAGTCGCAGACCTCTATCTGGGCGTGGACGGGCATACAGACTTCGGTTTCCAGTACGATGTAAAGGCAGGCTACCGCTTCCTGGACGACGCCCCCTTCTGGGCTATCGACGACAGGGGCCTGGAGTGCCTCTCATATCTTGAATGCGGTATGTTCCACGCAGACCTTGCCCTCAGCTGGGCCTCGGAGCGCTTCAACCTGGACGGTAACGTGCATCTCGTCAAGATTCCCGAGGGTGTGCCCGAGACCGTCTTCGAGCCCGCTCTGGTGCACGGCACCCTCAAGGGCGGATATAACTGGAAGAAGCGCATATACGCCGGCCTTTCGGTGGATATGTCTACAGACAGCAAAGCAACGCTGGGCACGTCGACACCCATCATTCCGGGTTATGTGAACCTCGGCCTTTGGGGCGAGTACCGCTACAGCAAGCGCCTGAGCTTCTGGCTCAAGGGTTACAACCTCCTCAACCACGAGGTGCGTGTGAGCCCTCTCATCAGCGAGGCGGGACCGTCCGTCATCGTGGGCGCCACTTTCAGCCTTTGAGTATTTTTAGTATATTTGTAAGATTTATTTGAAGCCAAAGATATATGATCGATCAAGAAGAATTGAAGCAGGCAGAAGAACAGTATTCGGCCAATAGCATACAGGTCCTCGAGGGCCTGGAGGCCGTTCGCAAGCGTCCGTCCATGTACATCGGAGACGTATCCGAACGCGGTCTCCATCACCTTGTATACGAGGTGGTGGACAACAGTATAGACGAGGCCATGGCCGGTTTCTGCGACACTATAGACGTGCGCATACTCGAGGGTAACTCCATCCGCGTGCGGGACAACGGCCGCGGTATCCCTACCGGCATGCACGAAAAAGAGAAACGCTCCGCGCTCGAGGTGGTGCTCACCGTCCTCCACGCAGGCGGCAAGTTCAGCAAAGACAGCTACAAGGTGTCCGGCGGTCTGCACGGCGTGGGCGTATCCTGCGTCAACGCACTGGCAGACAGCCTCACGGCAGAAATCCACCGCGAGGGCAAGATATTCGTGCAGCATTATTCCAAGGGCAAGCCCCTCGGCCCCGTGAAGGTGACGGGAGAGAGCTCCGATTCCGGAACCATCATCACCTTCCATCCAGACCCTGAGATCTTCACCCAGACCACGGTCTACAAGTACGAGACCCTGGCGGCCCGCCTCCGCGAGCTCGCCTTCCTCAACAAGGGCATCCACATCACCCTCACCGACGAGCGTGAGATGGTAGACGAATTCGTGCAGGACGAGTCCGGAGAGAGCAAGGCCACCGGCCGCAAGATATTCCGTGGCGAGGTCTTTTATTCCGAGAAAGGTCTCAGCGAGTTCATCGAATACCTCGACGCAGGCGCCCAGACCATCATCCCCCAGCCGGTCTGCATCACATCGGACAAGATCATCCCCATAGATATAGCGCTCCAGTACAACAACGGCTATTCGGAGAAGATCTACTCCTATGTCAACAACATCCACACGATAGAGGGCGGTACGCACCTGCAGGGCTTCAAGATGGGTCTCAGCCGTTCCCTCAAACAGTACGCAGAGAAGAATAAGCTCCTTGAGAAATTCAAGGGCGACCTTGCCCCGGAAGACTTCCGCGAGGGCCTCACCGCCGTCATTTCCGTAAAGATTGCGGAGCCTCAGTTCGAGGGCCAGACCAAGACCAAGCTCGGCAACCCCGAGGCCACGTCTGCGGTATCCCAGGCCACTGCAGCCGCCGTGGATATGTATCTGGAAGAGAATCCCAAGTTTGCCAAGACCATCATAGACAAGATTGTGCTTGCCGCAACGGCGCGCGCCGCCGCACGCAAGGCACGCGAGATGGTGCAGCGCAAGAGCCCCCTCGGCGGCGGCGGAATGCCCGGCAAGCTTGCCGACTGCTCAGACAAGGATCCCGAGCGCTGCGAGCTCTTCCTCGTTGAGGGAGATTCCGCAGGCGGTACCGCCAAGCAGGGCCGCGACCGCCGCACCCAGGCCATCCTCCCGCTCCGAGGCAAGATACTCAACGTAGAGAAAGCATCCGGAGACCGCGCCTTCGATTCCGAAGAGATACGCAACATCTACACCGCCCTCGGCGTTACCGTTGCAATGGAAGACGAGACCGGAGAGAAGCACATGGACCTCAGCAAGCTCCGCTACCACAAGGTGGTGATTATGACCGATGCCGATGTCGACGGTTCCCACATCGCCTGCCTCATCCTCACCTTCTTCTTCCGCTATATGTACGACCTTATCAAGAACGGCTACGTCTATCTGGCCACGCCGCCGCTGTATCTGGTAAAGAAGGGCAAGGAAGAGATCTATTGCTGGACGGAAGAGCAGCGCGAAGAGGCGGCCCTCAAACTGGGCAAGGGCACAGACAAGGGCTATACCGTGCAGCGCTACAAAGGTCTTGGAGAGATGAGCGAAGAGCAGCTCTGGGATACCACCATGAACCCCGCCAACAGGCGCCTGAGGCAGATTACCATAGAGAACGCCGCCCAGGCCGAGCGCACCTTCTCCATGCTCATGGGAGACGACGTGCCGCCTCGCCGCCAGTTCATAGAAGAGAACGCACATTACGCAAACATCGATGCTTGATATTTTTGACAGGATAGAACGCGACAGCGGGGGCCCTATCGGCCAGTATTTCGAGCAGGGCTTCGGCTACTATATGTACCCGCGTCTGGAGGGCGAACTCGGCCCCCATATGATCTTCAACGGCACTCCGGTGCTCAACTGGAGCCTCAACAACTACCTGGGCCTGGCAAACCATCCTGCCGTACGCAAGGCAGATGCGGAGGCGGCGGCACAGTGGGGCCTTGCCTATCCTATGGGCGCCCGCATGATGAGCGGCCACACCCGCTATCATGAGCAGCTGGAGCAGATTTTCGCCAAGTTCGAGAAGAAAGAGGATGCGTTCCTGTATAACTTTGGTTATCAGGGCATTGTGTCTACGATTGACGCCCTCACCGCACGTCACGACGTAATAGTGTACGACGCCGAATGCCACGCATGCCTGCTGGACGGTATACGCCTTCACATAGGAGAGAAATACAAATACCGTCACAACAATATCGCAGACTGCGAGAAAGTCCTTGCCCGCGCCTGCAAGGTGGCGGAAGAGAACGGCGGGGGAGTGCTCCTCATAACCGAGGGAGTCTTTGGAATGACCGGTGCGCTCGGTATCCTGGACCAGATAGCCGCACTCAAGAAGAAATACCCCTTCCGCATACTCATAGACGACGCCCACGGCTTCGGCCTTCTGGGCGAGCACGGCCGCGGTACATCCGAGCAGCTCGGCTGCATGGACGATATCGACCTGTACATAGGCGCGTTTGCAAAGTCCATGGCCAGCATCGGCGGCTTCGTTGCCGGTCCGCACAAGATAATCAATTATCTGCGCGCCAACATGCGCTCGCAGATGTACGCCAAGTCGCTGCCTATGCCGCTGGTAATCGGCAACATAAAGCGTATGGAGATAATCGATTCTCCCGAGGGCGACGCCCTCCGCGCAAAATGCTGGCAGATTACCCACGCCATCCAGGACGGCTTCCGGGCCGAGGGCTTCGACATAGGCGAGGCGCAGGCCTGCGTCACTCCCGTGCACATCTTCGGCGGCGTAGCCCAGGCCACCAAAATGGCCAAGGACCTGCGCGAGAATTACAGGATATTCTGCTCGATGGTCATCTACCCCGTCATTCCAAAGGGTATGATAATCTTCCGCATAGTATCTACCGCCGCCCACACGATGGAAGACGTACAATACACCCTCAACGCCTTCAAGGAAATCAAAGCCAAGCTTGACGCCGGCCTTTACGACGGCGACGACATAGCCGAGATGAAGATAGAGTAGTGTTGAACGCCCCCTTGTCATTCTGAACGCAGTGAAGAATCTAAACCGTTACTTCCAAGGAAAAGTAGTCGTCGTGACTGGCGCCAGCTCCGGAATAGGGCTGGCGACGGCCCGTCTTCTGGGTTCCCTTGGCGCAAACGTGGCAATGGTCGCCCGTTCTTACGACAAGCTGTGCTCGCTGGCCTCGTCCGTGGCCACGGCAGACCGGGTGCTGTGCGTACGCTGCGACGTAACGTCCGAGTCTGACTGCAAGTCTATGGTGGCTTCCGTGCTTCAGCGCTGGGGGAGGATAGACATACTCATCAACAACGCCGGTATTTCCATGCGTGCGATGTTCAAAGACCTGGACCTTTCCGTGCTGCACCGCCTTATGGACGTAAATTTCTGGGGCACAGTCAATTGCACCAAGTTTGCCCTGCCGTCGCTGCTCGAGTCCAAGGGGCAGGTGGCGGGCGTCATCAGCATTGCAGGCTATTCGGCCCTTCCTGCCCGCACCGGCTACAGCGCATCCAAGTACGCCGTGCGCGGCTTCCTTGACACGCTGCGCATCGAGCACCTCAAAGACGGACTTGGAGTGCTCGTATTCGCACCGGGATACACTTCGTCCAACGTTCGCAACGCCGCCCTTACGGCGGACGGGACGCCCCAGGGCGCAACCCCTCTTGAGGAAGACAAACTCATGAGTGCCGAGGCTTGCGCCATGCACCTCGCCAAGGCCCTGGCCGCCCGTCGCTCCGTTGCAACGCTTACGCCTCTGGGCCGCGCTACGGTTTGGGCCCATCGCCTTTTCCCCCGTCTTACAGACCGCTTGACATACAGATACATTGCCCGTGAAACAGACAGTCCCTTTAAATAAGCTCCTTCCGCTCGCCGTCATTGCAGTACTGCTTGCCGTCCTCGCCCCGAGGGCGCCCAAACTCGGCTACGACTATAAGCGTGGCGGCACCTGGAACTACGAGACCCTGTTCGCTCCGTTCGATTTCCCCATACTCAAGACCACGGAGCAGATGATGGAAGAGATGGACCGCGCCTCCAGCGTGCACATTCCTTATTACGTC
>JAFZXV010000077.1 GCA_017616595.1 Bacteroidales bacterium | reverse complement strand
GGCCCTTCCTGTCATCCTGAGCGCAGCGGAGGATCTACATTCGATGCCATTTTCATTATGCGCGGAGGAGGAAGTAATCTCGACCTCGCCTGCTTCGACGACTACGGCCTCTGCGCCGCCATCGCCCAGTGCCCCCTCCCCGTCTACACCGCCATAGGGCACGACCGCGACGTGCACATAGCAGATATGGTGGCCTGCGGCTCCGTCAAGACGCCCACCGCCCTCGCAGACCTCTGCATAGACGCCGTGGCGGCGGAAGACGAGCGCCTCGGCAGCCTCGGCGCCCGCCTGCGCCTCGCGCTCCTGTACAAGATTTCCCTCGCGGAGGCCCGCATCGCCGCCCTTCAGGCGCGCATCGCCTCGGCAGACCCCCGCGCAATCCTCAGCCGCGGCTACGCCCTCGTGGCCAGCGCCGGCGGCATAGTCATAAAGAACGCCTCCAGCGTAAGCGTGGGGGACGACATACAGATCCGGTACACCGACGGAACCTTAAAATGCACAGTGAATGGAAAAGTTTGATTACGCAAAGGCGGTAGCCGAGCTGGAGAGCATTGCCGTAAAGGCAGAAGATCCCGCCACCGGGCTGGACGAGCTGGACAAACTGATAACCCGCTCCGAGGAGCTTATAGCGCAGTGCCGCGGATACCTGCGCACGGCGCGCACTAAAACTGAAAATCTTGGCCAATGAAAAAGATTTATCAAACCGACCCCTGGCTTGAGCCGTTCAAGCCCGCAATCGACGCCCGTCACGAGCGCATCCTTGCAGACCGCCAGAAGCTTACCGGCGGCCGCCCTCTGTCGGACGTAGCCAACAACCACCTCTATTACGGCATCCACAAAGACGGCAGCGAGTGGGTAGTCCGCGAGTGGGCCCCCGGCGCCACCAAAATCTACCTGATCGGAGACTGCAACAACTGGAAGCGTACCCCGGACTATGCCTTCAGCCCCGTGGGGCAGGGCAACTGGGAGCTCCGCCTGCCGGAGATTTTCCTCTCTCCCGGCTCCCTCTTCAAACTCTGGGTCGAGTGGCCCGGAGGCGGCGGCGAGCGCATCCCCGCATACGCAACCCGCGTCATCCAGGACCAGGAGACCAAAGTCTTCTGCGCCCAGGTGCCTGAGCAGTCGTCCTACGTGTGGAAGCACCGCAAACCGGGCCCGCGCAAGCATCCCCTCATCTACGAATGCCACATAGGCATGAGCGGCGAGCAGGAAGGAGTGGCCACGTTCGACGATTTCCGCCGCACCGTGCTGCCCCGCGTCAAGCGCCTCGGCTACAACGTGCTGCAGATCATGGCGCTGCAGGAGCATCCGTACTACGGCTCCTTCGGCTACCAGGTTTCCAGCTTCTTCGCCCTCAGCTCCCGCTTTGGCAAGCAGGACGATTTCAAGCGCCTGGTGGACGAGGCGCACGCCGCCGGCATAGCCGTCATCATGGACATAGTGCACTCGCACGCCGTGGGCAACGAGGTCGAGGGCCTCGGCCGCATAGACGGCTCGGACGACCTCTACTTCTACAAGGGCGGCGCCGGCTATCATCCAGCCTGGGGCACCCGCTGCTTCGACTACGGCAAAGACGAGGTCAAGTACTTCCTCCTCTCCAACTGCAAGTACTGGATGGAAGAGTACCACCTGGACGGCTTCCGCTTTGACGGCGTAACCAGCATGCTCTACTGGGACCACGGCCTCGGCACCGATTTTGGCGACTACAACATCTACTTCGGCCCCGGAGTGGACGAGAACGCCGTCTCCTACCTCGCACTCGCCAACCAGCTCATCCACGAGATCAATCCGGATGCAATAACAATTGCGGAAGACGTGAGCGGAATGGCCGGCCTGGCAGCGCCGTTCGAGGCATGGGGCGTGGGATTCGACTTCCGTATGGCGATGGGCATCGCAGACCACTGGATCAAGTGGATCAAAGAGAAGTCGGACGAGCAGTGGAGCGCCGGAGAGATATGGTGGGAGCTCACCAACAAGCGCGCAGACGAGAAGACGGTCTCCTATGCCGAATGCCACGACCAGGCTCTGGTTGGGGACAAGACCATCATCTTCCGCCTCATAGACAAAGAGATGTACTTCAGCATGCGCAAAGACCAGGAGAACGGCCTTGTAGACAGGGGAGTAGCCCTTCACAAGCTCATCCGCCTGGTAACCGCGGCAACCTGCGGAGGCGGCTATCTGGATTTCATGGGCAACGAATTCGGCCATCCCGAGTGGATAGACTTCCCGCGCGAGGGCAACGGCTGGTCTTACAGCCATGCGAGGCGCCTCTGGTCCATTGCAGACAATCCCGAGCTCCGCTTCCACGGGCTCGAGGAATTCGACGTGCAGATGATCCACATGCTGCGCCGCGAGAGGGTGCTTCTCAGCCCCCCTGAACTGCTGGTGGCGGACGAACAGAAGCAAGTTTTGATTTTCCGCCGTCAAAATTGTATCTTTGCGCTGAATTTCAACCCGCAGGGGTCGTTTGCCGACTACGGATTCTCGGCACCGGCGGGAGAATTCGAAAAGATTTTCGATTCGGACGAGGAGCGGTTCGGCGGTTTTGGCCGCCTTCCCGCCGGAGAAAGGCACCAGAGCCTGCCCCAGCACTGCCCGAACGGTAACCAGAATTATGATCACACGATGTTCCTCTACCTGCCCAGCAGGTGCGCCATCGTCCTGAAAAAGCTATAGTTATGGCATTCTTGAAATTCAACAAGAACGAGCTGGTCAACCTGGCCTACTCCCTGAAGCGCGAGATTATCTGTGCCAACAAGACCGGCGCGTACTGCAATACGTCCATCGTGACCTGCAATACGCGGCGCTATCACGGCCTTCTCGCTGTCACGCTCGACCGCTTCGGCGGCGACCGCTTCCTGCTCCTCTCCGCCCTCGACGAGAGCCTCATCATCGGCGGCAAGCAGTTCAATCTCGGCATCCATTGCTACGGCGACATCTACGAGCCCCGCGGCCACAAGTACGTCGTCGACTTTGCCGAAGATCCCGCTCCCAACATCACCTACCAGGTTGGCGAGGTGACGTTCCGCAAGAGCCTCATCCTTGCACCCGACAAGGATCAGCTGCTCGTCAAGTACGAACTCCTGAGGGCTCCGGGCCCCGTGACGCTCCTCGTAAAGCCTTTCCTGGCCTTCCGTAACGTACACGACCTCACCCACCAGAACGACCAGGCCAACACCGCCTTCAACGAGATTCCGGGCGGCGTCTCCTTTAGGATGTATCCCAACTTCCCGGACCTCAATCTCCAGCTCAGCGATTCCAAGGCAGAGTGGAAATACATCCCCTGCTGGAACAACAACGTCACGTATTCAGACGAATACCGCCGCGGCTTCGACTGCCGTGAAGACCTCTTCACCCCCGGCGTCTTCTCCCTCAAGCTTGCCAAGAACGGCTCGGTGGTGCTTTCCGCATCCATTACCGAGGCAAATCCCGCCGGTCTCAAGAGGCAGTTCAACGGCTATCTGGAGAAACTCCCCGAGGTCTCCGGCTACCACGACCAGCTTGTCCGCTGCGCCGACTGGCTCATAACAAAGCACAACGGAGTGGCAATGATCAACGCCGGCCTCAGCTGGCTCAAGACGGGCCTTCTGCGCGAGACCCTGCTCTCCCTGCCCGGAATGACGCTCCACGGCCTGCAGAACCCCGCATTGTTCGAAGAGATCCTGGACAACCTGATCGCCGCCGAGCAGGGCCGCCTCACTATGCGTACCACGCAGGTGGAGGCTCCGCTCTATATGGCAATCACCCTACAGCAATACATCGACTGGGGTGCGGATCCCGCCAAGGTCTGGGCCAAGTACGGCAACACCATAAAGATGATCCTGGAGAGCTATCTCCCCGGCTGCCGCAAAGAGATCGCAATGCATCCCAGCGGCCTGCTGTGGGCCCAGATGGACGGCGTGGCCCTTTCCTGGATGAACGCATACGTTAACGGCCGTGCCGTAACAGAGCGCGCCGGCTATCAGATAGAGACCAACTCGTTCTGGTACAACGCCATCTGCTTCGCGCTGGACATGGAGGCCAAATACGGCAACAAGCGCAGCGCCTTCATCAAGAAGTGGACCCCCATCCGCGATATGGTCAAAGCCAACTTCGCCCCCACCTTCTGGGACGACAATGCCGGCCGCCTGGCCGACTACGTAGACGCAAACGGCCGCAACATGGACGTGCGTCCCAACCAGCTCGCCGCAATCTGGGTCAAGTATTCCCCGCTCGAGGAGGATATCTATCCGCTGGTGCTCAGGGCCATCGACACCGAGCTCGTAACCTCGCGCGGCATCCGCTCCCTCTCTCCACGCGACTCCAAATACAAAGGCGTCTACGAGGGCTCCCAGATCGAGCGCGACCTTGCATACCACCAGGGCTGCAACCATCCGTTCCTGCTGGCTCCCTACATAGAGATGAGCTTCCGCGTCAAGGGTCCTTCCTTCTGGAAGAGGGCCGAATGGCTGGTGGAAGGCTTCTGGGCAGACCTCAGCAAGCACGGCGTCGGAGCCTTCTCCGAAATCTACGACGGAGACCCGCCCCACGAGCCCCACGGCACCATTTCGTCGGCGCTCAGTACCTCTGCGCTGCTCACCGTTTATTCACTCTTGGAAAAATACAAGGAGGCATAGAATATGAGAGTTTTGATGTTCGGCTGGGAGTTTCCTCCCCACATCGCCGGCGGCCTCGGAACCGCCTGCGAGGGCATAGTCAAGGGTTTGGCCCACAACGGAGTGGAGACCCTGTTCGTAATGCCCAACGCCTCCGGTGACGAAGACCAGAGCGCAACCACCATCCTCAACGCCAGCGACGTCGCAGTGCAGAACGTGAGCAGCACCGTTGAGGAGTTCATCAACAAAGTCAAGTTTATGTATGTAGACTCCAACATAGTCCCTTACGTAGACCCTGACGAATACTTCGAGGCCATAGAGAAGATGCGCAAGGAAGGCCTTACCCAGACCACCGTGGGCTTTGGCCAGAAGTTCAAATTCTCCGGCAAGTACGGCGCCAACCTCATGGAAGAGGTTTCCCGCTATGCCCAGGTTGGCGGCACCATCGCAATGCAGCACATAGATGAGTTCGACGTCATCCACGCACACGACTGGCTCACCTACCTTGCCGGCATCGCCGCCAAGGAGCTTACGGGCAAGCCGCTCGTGGTGCACGTGCACGCCACTTCCTACGACCGCGGAGACGAGAAGCACATAGACACCCGCGTGCTCGACATCGAGACCCGCGGAATGCTCGCCGCAGACCGCGTGGTAACCGTGTCCGACCTCACCCGCAACATAGTCATCAACAAGTACGGCATAGACCCTGCAAAGGTCGTCACCGTGCACAACGCCGTCGACTTCAGCGGCCGCGAGAATATCGAGGTGGAGAGGGGAGTGCGCGACAAGGTCGTCACCTTCCTCGGCCGTATCACCTTCCAGAAAGGCCCCGAATACTTCATCGATGCCGCAGCAAAGGTCCTCAAGCGCACAAAGAACGTACGCTTTGTGATGGCCGGCAGCGGCGATATGATGAACAGGGCCATCAGCCAGGTAGCCCGCCTGGGCATTGCAGACCGCTTCCACTTTACCGGCTTCCTGCGCGGAGCCGAGGTGCAGAAGATGTTCGCACTGTCCGACGTCTACATCATGCCTTCCGTATCGGAGCCCTTCGGCATCTCGCCCCTCGAGGCGATGCGTACCGGCGTTCCGTCCATCATTTCACATCAGTCCGGCGCGGCCGAGGTTCTGAAGTACGCCCTCAAGGTGGACTTCTGGGACGTCGACGCCCTGGCCGATGATATTTACGCCCTCGTCTCTTATCCGGCGCTCACCTCCTTCGCCTCTAAAGAAGGTTACGACGAGGTCAACGAACTCAAATGGAACGGCGCCACTGCCAAATTGAAAAAAGTTTACGAATCACTGTTATGAAAAAGTCAGTCTGTCTTTATTTCCAGGTCCATCAGCCCACAAGACTCCGCTCCTATCGTTTCTTCGATATAGGCAAGGACTCCCATTATTACGACGACTTCGCCAACCGCACCATCCTCAAGAGGGTGGCCCAGAAGTGCTATCTTCCTATGAACGAGCTGCTTCTGCAGGCAATAAAGGCGAGCAAAGGCAAGCTCAAGCTGGCTTTCTCGATTTCAGGCTCCGCACTCGAGCAGTTCGACCGCTACGCCCCCGAGGTGATTGAGAGCTTCAAGGCCCTCGCCGCCACCGGCAAGGTAGAGTTCCTGTGCGAGACCTATTACCACAGCCTTTCCTCGCTGGCGGCTCCCTCGGAGTTCCAGCATCAGGTGCTCAAGCACAAGGCCGCCGTGGAGCAGTACCTCGGAGTTACTCCCGTAACCTTCCGCAATACCGAGCTCATCTACTCCGACGACATCGCCCGCCAGGTCTACGACCTTGGCTTCAAGACCATGCTCACTGAGGGCGCCCGTCACATAATGGGTTGGCAGAGTGCCAATTACGTCTATACGGCAGCATCCCAGCCCAAGCTCAGGCTCCTTCTGCGCAACTACGGCCTCAGCGACGACATCGCCTTCCGCTTCTCAGACCGTAACTGGACCGAATGGCCCCTTACCACAGACAAATTCGTGGGATGGCTCGACCAGGCCGACGGCCAGATAGTCAACCTCTTCATGGACTACGAGACCTTTGGCGAGCACCAGAACGAAGAGAGCGGCATCTTTGACTTCATGAAGGCCCTTCCCAAGGCCGTCTTAGCCGCCGGTCACGAATTCGTCACCCCTGCACAGGCAGTCAAGAATATCAAACCCGCGGCATCCCTCGAGGTGCCCGACCCCATTTCCTGGGCAGACGAAGAGCGCGACCTCAGCGCCTGGCTCGGCAACGAGCTCCAGCAGGAGGCTTTCAACAAGCTTTATGGTCTCAAGGAGAAGCTGGCCATCGTAAACGATCCCGACCTCTGGGCCGACTTCGGCCATCTCCAGGAGAGCGACCACCTGTACTACATGTGCACCAAGTTCTTCTCCGACGGAGAGATCCATAAGCGGTTCAGCCCCTATGCAACCCCCTACGAGGCGTTCATCAACTACATGAACGTACTCAGTGACTTCATTATCCGTCTTAATTATGCAGAACAACAGAATTGAAGCAAGTGAACCCGCCTGGAAGAGCGTAATGGTTACGCGCCATCTTCCTGAAGAGCTTTCCGGGCTGGAGACACTTTGTAAGAACCTTTGGTGGTGCTGGAACGAGAGCGCCAAGGCCCTTTTCAAGACTATAGACAAGGACCTCTGGCACAAGTCCGGCCACAACCCTATGGTTATCCTGGACTCCGTGAGTCTCAAGCGCTACAACGAGCTCGCAAAGGATATATCGTTCCTTTCCCAGCTCGGCGCAGTGATGAAGGAGTTCAACGACTATATGGCCCTCAAGGCCGAGCGCAAGGAGCCCTCCGTGGCCTACTTCTGTATGGAGTACGGCCTGGAGACGTCCCTTAAGATTTACTCCGGCGGCCTCGGCATCCTTGCAGGCGACTACTTGAAGGAGACGTCCGACATGAACGTCAACCTTGTGGCCGTGGGCCTTCTCTACCGTTACGGCTATTTTACCCAGCGCATCACGCCCCAGGGCAACCAGGTGGCGGAATACGATGCCGCAGACTTCCTCAAGATACCTGCCGAGCCCGTCCTGGACGAGAAAGGCAACTGGCGCATCGTAAAGACCGCCATGCCCGGCCGCGAGATGAGCGCCCGTATCTGGAAGGTCGCGGTAGGCCGTACCGACCTCTATCTCCTGGACACCGACTTCGAGGCCAACATCCCCGAAGACCGCCAGGTTACCCACCAGCTCTACGGCGGCGACTGGGAGAACCGCATCAAGCAGGAAATCCTGCTCGGCATCGGTGGCGTGAGGGCCCTGCGCCAGCTCGGCCTGCATCCCACCATCTTCCACCTCAACGAGGGCCACGCGGCATTTGCGTGCCTGGAGCGCCTGCGCGAGTGCATGCAGGAGGAGCATCTCGACTTCAACGAGTCCCTCGAGCTCATACGCGCCAGCGGCCTCTTTACCACTCACACCCCCGTTCCCGCAGGGCACGACTCCTTTGACGAGGGCCTTCTGAGCAAGTACCTCGGCCATTATCCGCACCGCTACGGCATAGCATGGGACTATCTGCTCAGCCTCGGCAAGATCCATCCCGAGAACAGGGACGAGAAGTTCAGCATGAGCGTCCTTGCCGCCAATATGAGCCAGAACGTCAACGGCGTTTCCATGCTGCACGGCAAGGTGAGCCAGGATATCTTCAAGGATATGTACAAGGGCTACCTGCCCGAGGAGCTGCACATCAGCTATGTTACCAATGGCGTGCACTACGGCACATGGACGGCCAAGGAGTGGAAGCAGGTGCACTACAAGGTCTTTGGCGACGAGTTCCGCACCAGCCACTACGACAAGAGCTGCTTCGACCGCATCTACAAGGTGCCCGACGACGAGATCTGGGCCGTGCGCAAGGAGCTCAAGCAAACCCTGGTCAACATCATTTCCGAGCGCATCTCGGATCCAGCGCTCTGCAGCCATTATACTCCCAAGCAGATTGTCAAGATAACCGAGGGCTTCCGTCCCGACGTGCTTACCATCGGCTTTGCCCGCCGCTTTGCAACGTACAAGCGTGCCACGCTGCTCTTCTCAGACCTGGACCGTCTGGCCGCAATAGTCAACAATCCCGAGCGCCCGGTGCAGTTTATCTTTGCCGGCAAGGCTCACCCCGCAGACACCGCCGGCCAGGAGCTTATCAAGCAGATTATAGACATCTCCAAGCAGGAGAGGTTCCTGGGCAAGATAATCTTCATCCCCGGATACGACATCCGTCTGGCAAAGCGCCTTGTGCAGGGTGTGGACGTATGGCTCAACAACCCTACCCGTCCTCTCGAGGCCTCCGGTACCTCCGGAGAGAAGGCCGCCATGAACGGCGTCATGCACTTCTCCGTGCTCGACGGCTGGTGGGTCGAGGGTTATCAGGAGGACGCAGGCTGGGCACTGCCCCAGGAGCGCACCTACGACGACCAGCAGTATCAGAACGAGCTCGATGCGGCAACCATCTACGCCACCATCGAGAACGAGATCGCTCCGGCATACTACAACTTCAACGACCGTACGCACATCTCCAAGGAGTGGGTCGGCTACATCAAGAACACCATCGCAAAGGTGGCGAGCAACTTCACCACCAACAGGATGCTCTCAGACTACATCGAGCAGTACTATATCCCTCAGAGCAAGCGTTTTGCGCAGCTTTCCGCCAACGACAACGCCAAGGCGCGCGACATAGCTTCCTGGAAGAGGCGCCTGCTCGAGGAGTGGAACAACATCCGCGTGGTTTCCTGCCAGCAGCCGGACGCTTCCTATGTGGTTTCCAAGGAAGACCCCCTCAACTCCGAGGTCATCCTCGACCTTGGCCGTCTGCGCCCCGAGGACATCGGCATAGAGATGATTTTCTCCACAACGGACGCAAAGGGCAAGAACCATATCCAGGAGGTATACCAGTACAAGCTTGTCAAGCACAAAGACGGCAACGCCGTGTATAAGGTTTCCGTCGAGCCCGACAAGACCGGTATGTACCAGGTGGGCATACGTATGTACGCCAAGAATCCCGCTCTGCCTCACCGCCAGGACTTCGCTCTGGTAAAATGGCTGTAATTGCCACAGGCTTTTTTGACGGTGTCCATCCCGGGCACCGTCTTGTCATAGACACTCTGCTCTCCGAGGCCCGCGCCAGAGGGGAGCAGAGCGTTGTTGTGACGTTCTGGCCTCACCCTCGCGCAGTCCTGCAGAGCGGCGCAGACTCGCTGCGCTACCTGACATCGCAGTCGGAAAAGATGTCGATGCTGCGTGGCATGGGGGTCGATTCTGTAGAGACCGTGCCGTTTACGCGGCAGTTTGCGGCAATGAGCGCAGGGGAGTACATCGATATGCTCCGCACCCGCTTCGGCTGCACGGAAATAGTGCTCGGCTACGACACCCGCTTCGGCTACGAGCAGGCCGGGCCCGAGGCCATCGCCGAGCTCGCCGCCCGCAAGGGCGTGGACGCCGTCATCACCGAGCCCGTGTGCATAGACCGTGAGCCCGTGTCCAGCAGCCGTATCCGCACCGCCCTCGAGGCCGGCGACGTGGCTCTCGCCACCCGCCTCCTCGGCCGCCCCTACCGCCTCCACGGCGTCGTGGTCCCCGGCAACCGCCTCGGCCGCACCATCGGTTTCCCCACCGCCAACATGAAGCTCTATGAGCCGCTGATGCTCGTCCCCAAGAACGGCGTCTACCAGACGCACGTCGTTCCCGGGGACCCTTCTTCTGTCATTCTGACCGGAGCGAAGCGTAGCGGAAGAATCTTTACCGGCCTTACCAATATCGGCGTCCGTCCGACGGTCAGCGACCAGAAGGTCCTGACGATAGAGACCTACATCCTGGACTTCGACGAAATGATCTACGGCCTCGACCTCACCGTCGATTTCATCTCCCGCATCCGCGACGAGCGCCGTTTCGGCTCGCTGGACGAGCTCCGCTCCCAGCTCTGCGCCGACGCCGCCATTATCCGCGGATGACCCTTGTTTGCTTTTATCGCGCAGACCTGATTAATCGTTGGTGACCTGCGCCAGTACTTACATATATTCAGAAAGAAATTCGGAGGGCGATACGATCCTGGGACAGGGCAGGGGAAGGACTGAATCCGGGTCTGCAATTTTGAGGAAATCGTGTTTATTGCAGGTTACCAGAAGGGAGCAGGAGTTGAGGGTGGCGTTGACGAACTGGAGGATGTCTTCAAAGTCGGGGCCGCGCAGGAAGCAGGCGTATTCGTATTCCGCGCCGGTGCTTTTGGTGATGGAGCTGATGTAAGACAGTAGATTCCGGACTGTGGGGGCGACTTTTTCTTTGCCTGCGCGTTTGCGGAGAACATAAGCTATGTTGGCCATGGACAGGTAGCTGGTCACAGCCTCGAATTGATTGTGGCCGTTGAGCACCCTGAGGCAGTCGTGGCACTCGCTTTCCGCAAGGAGCGGGTTGAGGAAGATGTTGGTGTCCAGAAAAGCCTTCATCGGTCGTGCAGTTTGGATAGGATATAGTCAAGCCTGTCGTCTGGCTTGGAGGTGTCCGCTTTGCCGGCGCCAATGCCGACCATACCCAGGAGAACAGGGTCTGTGACCTCTTCCGGAATGAGGGCGAAGCCGTTGCCGGATGCGGCATCCTGCTCGACAAGCTGCTCAACATACCTTTTGAATGACATCGACTTAGCCTTTGCCTTGGCGCTGATGGCCATCACCACCGGTGCCCTAAGGTCTATAAGTTTTCTTTGCACAGTTTCCATACGAAGCAAAGTTAGTAAATATATATCTTCTTTGCAAATATATATATCCATTCGCAGGGCCGGGGCACCTGAGTATGGGCGGCCCGGCAACGCCATTTGCCATATCCCTTTTCGACGATAGTGCATCACGGCACTTATCGGAGCGTCGGCCGACGGGGGCGCGAGCGGTTGCTTTGTTTTCTGCTCTTGCTGCGTAACCGTGCGAAAGGGCTTTGTGGCTGCTGTACTTGCATTTTTGCGATACAATTGTTATATTCGTGACTCGAAAATCCGGCACTTTTGTCTTGCAGCAGTTCATATCGTCCAGCCATTTACGGCGTTCCTGTGAAAATCTCTCATAGGGGGGGGTAACATATTTATTTACAATAACTTACGTAATAACCTTCGGTGTAAAGCCCCGGAAGGTGGACATTTGTGCGCATAACTGTCTGATAATCAGTTAAACCGAAACAATATGACTTTCAAGAAAACATCAACTTACTGTCCTCCGACGTCGGAGGCGGTGCCCGCAAGCCTTGCGGAAATCCTGTGCGACAGCGTGGGAGAGGCCAGCAATCAGGACCTTACATTCGAACAGTGGAACCTTTAGCGAGAGGAGGAAGTAGCATGAAGAAGCTTTATACAATACTGGCTGCGGCCGCAGTGCTGAGCCTGGCGGGCTGCACAAAGGAGATGATTCAGGACACCGATGTCCTGGAACCCGAATTTGAGGGCGAGGAGTTCGTCATCTGCGCCACCCACGAAGACTACGAAGAGTCTCCGTCCGCAAGCGCCACTCCCGAAACCCGCACGACCATCGTGAACACCAAGGAAGTATGGTGGAATGCTACCGACAAGCTGATGGTTTATCCCACCACCGGCACAAGCGGGTCACAGTTCAGGGCAAACTTTGCCGGCAGCGCGACTGCCAAGACCTGTTACTTTACCGGGACTCTCGACACAAAGAACTACAGCGAATTCTATGCATTTTACCCGTATTCCGCCGCAAAGAGTTACTCCTCTTCGGCCAAGCGGTTGACCGGTACACTCCCGGCAGAACAGAAGGCTTTACCGAATAATATTTATAAGGATCTGATGGTGTCCTACGGCTCTTTTACCAAGAACGACAGGAGCCTGAAAATGAAGCCTGCATACGGAGGCCTGAAGTTCACCCTGTCCCGCGACGACATCAAGTCCATAGAGTTCACAACCAACGGTTCAACCGCGCTTGCCGGAGATTTCAATATCTATTTCGACAAGAACGCAATCAGTGCTGCAGGATCGGATAAAACCATCACGCTGACAGCCTACTCCGGCACCGCATTCCAGACCGGCGTTAATTACTTCATCGTAATAGTTCCCCAGACGCTGAGCAAGGGCTTCACCGCCACTCTCACCACCACCGACGGCAAGAAGCTTGAGGTGAGCACGTCCAAAAAGATATCCGTCAAGGCCGGTGTCTTCGGCACCCTTGCCAAGCCGCTGAACGAATACGCAAGCGCAGTGAAGGAATATGTCGACCTCGGCCTCCCTTCCGGGACCATGTGGGCCACATTCAACGTGGGCGCAGAAGCTCCCGAGGAGTATGGCGACTACTTCGCCTGGGGCGAGACCGAGCCTAAGACTGACTATTCCTGGTCGACGTATATATGGTGCAACGGAGCTTACAGCAAGCTGACAAAGTATTGTAATCAGAGTCAATATTGGGATAGTACCGATCCGATGGACTACAAGATTGCTCTTGATTCCAATGATGACGTAGCGCGTGCCAATTGGGGCAGCAGTTGGCGTATGCCGACAGATGCCGAGTGGACAGAGTTAAGGAACAATTGCACCTGGACTTGGACGACTCAAAAAGAAGTAAACGGTTATTTGGTAACCGGTTCCAACGGCTACAGTATCTTCCTTCCCGAAGCGGGTGACTGGGATGTCATCTATTTCAAGCGGAGCGGCCAATACTGGTCTTCCTCCTTGGGCTCTCATACGCAAGCGCTGTGCATGCTCTTCACAGATTCGTATTATTTCGATTCCTCATGCCCCCGGTACTGCGGTCTTTCCGTCCGTCCCGTCTATGGCGCACTGGTTCCCGTAACAAGCATAGAGCCGTTAAAGGATTGTGACCTTGAACCCGGCAAGACAGAAAAATACACAGCCACGGTGTATCCTGACAATGCAACCGACAAGAGGGTATCCTGGGGCTCATCCGACGAATCAATCGCAAAGGTGAGTCAAGACGGTACCGTAACCGCCGTTTCCAAAGGCAAGGCCACGATTACGGCGTATTCAGCGGACGGCAGCAAGACGGCATCCTGCACAGTGACAGTTGCGGTTAAACCTCAAGCCGTGAATCTCGGCCTTCCTTCCGGAACCAAGTGGGCCACCTTCAACGTGGGCGCCAGTGCCCCGGAAGATTATGGTGACTACTTCGCCTGGGGCGAGACCGAGCCGAAAGCCGACTATTCCTGGGAGACCTACAAATGGTGCAACGGCAGTAATACCACCCTCACCAGATACTGCCCGGCAAGCAAGACAGATTTTTGGGGCGGTTCCGGTTCGCCGGACGGAAAGTTTCTGTTCAAGTACTACGATTACGAAGACGACGCGGCCCGCGTCAATTGGGGCGGCAGTTGGTGTATGCCGACAGAAGCTGAGTGGAAAGAGCTCCAGGATAATTGTACCTGGACGTGGACAACCCAGAACGGAGTAAACGGAAGACTGGTCACCGGATCCAACAGCAACAGCATCTTCCTTCCCGCCGCAGGCTACCGGAGAGGCACCAGCCTCTACGATGTCGGCTCCGACGGCTACTATTGGTCTTCGTATCTCTATACGGGCAACCCGAGCTACTCGTACCGCATCGGCTTCTATTCCAACCGTGTCTACGGGTACTACAGCGAACGCGGCGACGGATTCCCCGTCCGTCCCGTACTGCCACCAGACAAATAATTGAACAACAATAAACAACTATGATTCTGACCAAACTCAAACCGTATTCTTCTCCGGAAGCAGAAGAAATCGCCGCCATTACCGCGGAACAATTGAACATAGTGAGCCCGGGAGACGGCTCCACGGAAGATCTGACTTATGAACAATGGGATTTTTAGCGCTATGAAAAGATACTTTTACATTGCATCCGCAGCGGCGCTGCTTGTCGCCGGATGCGCCAAAGAAGCAGAGCCTGAAACCCCGTTCGCAGTTCAGGCCGAAGAAGTCATCCTCGACATCACTATGGAGGATTGCCTCGTCGACGGAAGTGAATATGCAACTCCCGACACCAAGACTGTCGTCAAGAACACCAAGGAGATCTGGTGGGAAAGCGGCGATGCCGTGAGTATCTACCCGTCCAATTCCACCACGCCGGACAAGTTCACCTCGAAGCTTGCCAGCGGCAAGACGGCAAAGACCTCCCAGTTCAGCGGGACGTTCAGCAAATCCGCAAGTTCCTATATAGTTTTCTATCCTTACACCAACATCGAGACAGCCAGCGGAGCCCTTAAGACGGCACTCCCTGCCGTGCAGACCGCAAGGGCGGGCTCGTTCGACAAGAATCTCATGTTCGCCCTCGGCAGCTTTGCCGCCAGCAAGCCGGGATTCACGCTCAAACCCATGATGGGCGGACTCAAGTTCAGGCTTTCCAGGACAGATATAAAGACCGTCACCGTTTTTGCCAATGACGGTTCGTATCTTGCCGGAGATGTAAAGTTCTACGGGCTTGCCAGTTCAAGTCCAGGAATCTCACAATTCTCAACTTCCAGCAGGACCATATCGCTGAGCCCGTCTTCCGGAGCATTCCAGTCCGGTGTGGATTACTTTATCGTCATGATCCCCGGCACCCTTGAGAAAGGCATTACGATACAGCTTACCACCACCGCCGGCAAAGTGCTGGAAGCCAAGAGCACCAAATCCATCTCCGTCAAGAAGGGCGTTTTCGGTTCTTTCGCCAAGCCGCTCAACGAGTATGTCTCGACGGCAACGCCGACGGCCGTCGATCTCGGTCTCTCCGTAAAATGGGCCAGTTTCAACGTTGGCGCCACCACTCCCGAGGGCAGCGGCTTCTTCTACGCCTGGGGCGAGACCGTCACCAAGCCGTACTATAACGACTGGAAGTCCTATAAATGGTGCGAGGGTACCAAGAATACCCTGACCAAATACAACACAAACAGCTCCTACGGCAAGGTTGACAACAAGACCAAGTTCTCCGACTACAGTTATGCCGACGACCCTGCGCGCTACGTCTTCGGCGGCAAGTGGCGGGTTCCCACAAATGATGAATGGAATGAGCTGATAAACAATTGCACCTGGACATGGACCACCGTGAACGGCGTCAGCGGATGCAAGGTGACCAGCAAGAAATCGGGCTATACCAGCAAATACATTTTCATCCCTGCCGCAGGCTACTTCACCTACAATTCCGTCAAGAACGAAAACACCGACAGCGCGTATATGCTCGAGGTGATATCCAGCACCCCTTATCTCACGATGAGCTTCTCCGTGAACCAGGAGTACCTGGGCCACTTCTCCGGCAACAACGACCGCACCATGGGCCGCACCGTCCGCGCCGTCCAGAGCAAGTGACAGAGCAAATCGTCAAAGCCATTATAAGTCATTCAGTTTGGACGTGATGTAGTCCAGCCTGGGGGCGGTTTTGCCGGTGTCTACGTTGCAAAAAAAGGAGAGCCGAAGCTCTCCCCGGGCCGTCGGGACGGAAGAAGACTACCCTATCGGGTACAAATCTGAACGACTACATTCGCGTTGCAGACGCGCCTGTAATACGAACAGACTTTTACTGGCTTGCCATTCTGAATTCGAGTGTACGAATTCACACGGACAAGACCGGGCATTCTCACTTCAACTTGAAGTTTATTGCCGACGTGGGAAAAGCCGTTTCTGTTCATAAAGGTTAATAATAGAGCTCGTGAAACGCTTTCCGGCGGACGCAAACTAGACCCTCAGGCTCTCAATCTCTTAAAAGAAAAAGGCATCTCATATTGGGATGCCTTTTATGATGCTCTATTATTGTCATCCTTTATGACACTGCAAAGATACGAATCATTATTTAATTGTCAAGGGAATTCGACTTTGGATAATAAGATTTTGCGAAATCTTTAAGGGGTCGAAAAGAATTCGCATACAATTCTTTAAGATTCTTTAAGCCGGGACTACTCAGCCTAGCATTTTTGCAATCTGCGCGTCCGTGGCGGCGGGGGCGCAGATTGCCTTGACGTGTTCGAACAGAAGCCGGTAGGACTCTTCGGGAGAGTGCCGGACTTCAGGCTCGTCGTCATCGACGAAGGGGAAGCCGCCTGGACCCTTGGCGCAGAGGTGGGCGGCTCTGGCTTGACCGGTGGCTGGGGCGAGTGGTCCGAATAGGGCTTCCGGATTGCAGAAGGAAGAAAGCTGCCAGCCGTTGTAGTGGAGGTCGGGGCCGCGGTAGACGCGGGTGATGTCGCCTGTGATCAGCCGGCACTGCATCTGGAGCCTTGAGCAGACGCTGTCGGCCGCGGATTTCTTCACGCCGAGTATACGGCGTATATCCTTGCTGGATATAGTTCCGTTCTGTTCCAGATAAGTCAGTAACTCCTTTTGCCCGGCATCGGGACTGTACTTGGGAAGGGAACGCCTGTAGTTCATCAACTCCTTATACCACAGCGGAGTAGCGAATGCGGCCTTGCCTCCCCACAGGAACTTTCCGTAAGCTATCTCAGAGCTTTGCACGCAATCCACCTTCCAGTCCCACGGCCCCAGGACATCGGAATCGCCGTCGAACCAGAACTCCGGCGGCGTGAGTTCTTCGATGGAATAGCCGCGAATGGGGTTCTGGAAGAAAGGCACTATGCCAAGCTCCTTGACAGCCCGGAGCATGCTCTCCGCGCTGGTGACCATCGCCCCGCTTGGATTCCCTGCGTGTTTCAGAATAGACATACCCCACGAAATTAGCAAATAATTCCCTAACCCCCAAACCGCCGCCCATATCGAGACGCTGATCCCGCCCTCCCGGGTGCAGAGAGGTCGGTTTTTGCACCCCGTTTCGAGTGAAGGCAGGGGAAGGTCCCGGCACAGTTTGGAGAAGGTTGTCTTTCCCTGAAAAAAGTTGACTCGTAAACACGAGTTAAAAATGTTCGTACCACACACCAAGAAACAACAGGAGAGTTACGAAAGAGCCATTGATTTGTATTACAACAAAGGCTTTAGTGCAAATCACATTTC
>JAFZXV010000076.1 GCA_017616595.1 Bacteroidales bacterium | reverse complement strand
CGTGTTGGGGTTGAAGCGGAAGCTCTCCACCCGCCTTGTTGCACGCCTCACCTGCTCCACCCGTTCGCTATGCCCGGCGTTGCGGCGGACAACTATCCGATTGCCCTCGGTTGGACAGAAATCGGCATTTCCCGTCCCAGCAGACCCGCCGGAGCCCCTTTCCGGACACGGTTCAGCGTTTTGTGCCCCGGATAGCGGGGCGAGCAGGCGGGAAGCCAGGGCCTCATCTATGACGTACACCGTGTCCGGCCGGTCCCGCAAGGAGGCAATGCGGAGTTCCGCCGCACGGTGCACGAACAGGGCGGATTGATAGCCGATAATCAGAAATGCCAGGGCGATTGCGCCCACTTTGAAAACGGAGCCGGGGGTGCCGCTATCCTTGGGATCCTTCCGCCTCATAATCTCTCTCCTCCTTGTATTTGTTGCGGTGCTCGCGGTGCCCCTCCGTCGGAAGGCCGGCCACTACAATTACAATTTCTCCCTTGGGCTCAACGGCCCTGAAATGCTCCAGCACCTGGGCGATTGTGCCGCGGCGGTGCTCCTCGTGCAGCTTGGAAATCTCGCGCGCCACGGAGCATTCCCTCTGTGGGCCGAAGAATTCCGCAAACTGCTCCAGCGTCTGGACAAGGCGCCGGGGTGATTCGTAGAATATCATAGTCCTCGTTTCTTTGGTTAAACTCTCAAGCATTGTGCGGCGGCCCTTCTTCTGGGGCAGGAAGCCCTCGAAGCAAAACCTGTCGCACGGAAGGCCGGACGACACGAGCGCCGGAATGCAGGCGGTCGCCCCGGGGAGCGTCTGCACCTCGATGCCCTCACGGGCGCATTCCCTGGCCAGCAGGAAGCCCGGATCAGAGACTCCCGGGGTGCCGGCATCGCTCACCAGGGCCACAGTGGCGCCGGAAAGAAGCTTGTCTTTTACCGCCCCTATGCTCTGGTGCTCGTTGAATTTATGGTGGGCCATCAACTTGCCTTTTATGCCATAATGCTGCAGGAGCACTCCGCTGGTACGGGTGTCTTCCGCCAGGATGACATCCGCGCTGCGCAGTACCTCGAGGGCACGGAGGGTGATGTCGTCCAGATTTCCTACAGGAGTGGGAACTATGTACAGAATTCCGCTGGGCATATTGCAAGTTTTTCTTATATTTGTTGCACAAAGCTAAGCAAATGTTTTCAGAAAACCACAAAAAATCCGGCTGCATAGAAGTAGTTTGCGGCTCGATGTTCTCCGGCAAGACCGAAGAACTCATCAGGCGCCTGCGCCGCGCCCAGTTTGCCAACCAGAAAATCGCCATCTTCAAACCGGCCATAGACAACCGCTACTCAGACGTCGAGGTGGTGTCCCACGACTTCCACAAGATCACGTCCCAGCCCATCTCCGATGCCGCCCAGATGCTCGACATCGCTCCGGACGTAGAAGTAGTTGGCGTAGACGAGGCCCAGTTCTTCGGCCCCAACATAGTGGACGTGTGCCAGACCCTGGCAAACAAGGGCGTGCGCGTCATAATCGCCGGCCTGGACACAGACTACCTCGGCAAACCGTTCGGCCCTATGCCCATGCTTATGGCGGTTGCTGAGGACGTGCAGAAGGTTCACGCCATCTGCGTCAAGTGCGGCAACCTGGCCAACCATTCACACCGACTCAGCAAGAGCCACGACCTCGTAGTCCTCGGAGAAAAAGACGTCTACGAGCCCCTCTGCCGCGAGTGCTACAACAAGGCGGTTGCCGAGTAAGCCCCCGGGCACGCTATTTGATTAAAACGCAAACAAATTACCAATCGATATGAAAAGGATAGCTTTGATTCTCGCTGGCCTCTGCGCAATGTGCGCGGTGGCGGCCGCCCAGGACACTTGGTTTGCCAAGGACGCCGGTACCAAACTCAATTACCAACAGACAGACGCAGCTGGCAAGGTCACCAATACCTTCAGCTACGTTGTGACTTCCTGCACCTCGGAGGGCGGCAAGACCGTCATCAACTACGATATGATAGTCCCCATCCTGGACAAGCCGGTTTCCTGCAACGTCTGGACTGAGGGCGGCAAGTTCCATTCCGACGCATCCGGCTCCCTCGGTTCCGTAGGGTCCGACATCAAAGTCTCCGGCAATGCCCCCATCATTCCGGAAAACCCCTCGATAGGCGCCAAGCTTGAAAACTGCACCCTCAGCATAGAGAGCCTTGCCACTACCGCAGACTATACCAACGTCCGCATCTCCAAACACGAAGAAATCACCACCCCGGCCGGCACCTTCGACGCCTGGTGCCTGGAATACGATACCGCAACCAAGATGGCCTTCATCAAGGCGGTCACAAAGACCGAGCAGTGGATGGCCAAGGGCGTGGGAGTTGTAAAGACCGTGGTCAAAGACAAGAAAGGCGGCATACAGAGTGTAACAGAACTTGCCAGCATAGAGAAATAGCATGAAAAGATTATTATTCGCACTTTGCTGCGCAACCCTTTTACTGTCAGCAACTTCCTGCACACTCAGCGACATTCTGGGCATAGACTTCAGCTACGATATCAGCGATCCCTGGAGTTCCTGGGAGAAAGTCGAGCCGGGCATTTACGTATGCACAGACAAAGAACTTGGCGAGGGAGAACTTATAGCCAAGGGTACCGACAACAGTATGATTGTCTGCGAAACCGGTTCCAACAGCGTAGTTCCCACAGACTTCAAAGCCTTTGACGGCAACAAGACCGTGTATCAGTTCGGTTACGGCACCCACAAAGGCAAAGATTATCTCAGTTGCTCCATATCCGTTGCGAGCGAGGAGAAGGGCTCTACCCTTGTAACGGCACTGACAGACATCAAGTCCGTCAAGGCCACCTGGGGCGCAGAATGCTCCAGCCTTGTCACCTTCCCCAAAAAATTCAAGAAAGTGCATAAGGGCGGCAAGTTCCTCGACAATTACAAATGGATCTGCCAGAAGTACCAGACCCTCCCTTATCTGGCCCCCGAAGACCAGCTGGTCTCTTCTTATAGGGAGTACGGCACCAAATGGTTCAGCGACAAGTATCCGTCCGACATGGAGGCAAAAGGCTGGGTCATTCCTTACAGCGGCCCCGGAAAATTCGAATACGAAGAGGTCTGCAAACAGATCGACTGGGACGAGCAAGGCAATCGCAAGGTCCTTTGGGGCGGCTGCCAGTGGGGTAAGGTATTCAAGGTGGAAGCCTGCATCAGCGGACTTACCTACGAACAGGCGTCTGATTTCGTCAATAAAGTCCAGGGCAAGGCAAAGTACAACAAGACTGTCGAGAACTATTTCGACGGCAAGACCTTTGAATGGTACGTCACCAGCGACGATTCCACCGAGAGTACGGAAGGATACGGCGGATACATCCATCCAACCTACATTATCAAATTCGTCGATGCATTCGCATCCTTTGCCTCAACCCTTACCATCGAGTACGACGTAGTATACGTCACATTCGTATAACCTGACTGTCTGCCGATAAGGTAGAAGCACCGGTAGCAAAAAGGTTTCGGCCGCCTTTGAAAATGCCAGCTTGTCGCAGCATTTTTGTATCAGGCGGCCGAAATCTTTTTGCGTGAGGTGCGTTACTTCCTTGGATGATGCTTCAGTACCTCCGCCTGCCAGGTCTGTGAATCTATATGAGTGTAAATCTCCGTGGTGAGGACGCTCTCGTGCCCGAGCATCTCCTGGACTATGCGGAGGTCGGCTCCGTTCTCTACCAGATGGGTGGCAAAAGTGTGCCTGAAGGTATGGGGCGATATCGATTTGCGCACCCCCGCCTCCAGCGCACGCTGCTTGACCATATTGAACACGGCCACGCGGCTCAGCGCCTTGCCGAAGCGGTTAAGGAAGGCATAGTCTTCGTAACCCGGGGCCGGCTCGGGCCGCGACGCAAGATATTCCGCAAGCGCGTCCAGCGCCGGCTGCCCTATGGGCACCAGGCGCTCTTTGTCGCCTTTTCCAACTATCCGCACGAAGCCACGTTCCGAGTCTATGGCAGAAAGCCGCAGGCTGCAGGCCTCCGACACCCTCAGGCCGCAACCGTACAGCACCTCCAGGATTGCACGGTCTCGCACACCGGTGAGGGAATTCAGCGGCACGGCCTCAAGGATAGACATGACCTCTTCTACGGAAAGCACTTCCGGCAGGTAGCGGCCGAGCTTGGGCGCGTCTATCTTGTCGCATGGATTGTCTTTGCGCTCGCCCTCGAGTATAAGGTAGTCAAACCAGCAGCGCAAGGCGCTCAGGGCATGGGCCTGGCTGCGTTTGCCTATTTCTGAAGAACGGCTGGCCAGATAGGCGCCCACATCGTCGGATGTGCAATCTGCGGGGTTTCCTTTATAGAAAGACAGGAAAGAAGCCACCTCCGCACTGTACGAAGATACGGTGTTGGGCGACAGCTGCCGCTCTATGGAGAGATGGTAAGCAAAACGGTCCACGCACAAAATTAAAAAAATCTTCGTATCTTTGTACTCTTATATGAAAAAGATACTTCTGCTCCTGGCTGCCATGCTTACGCTGGTTTCCTGCTCCGATTTCAAGCAGGACAAGTTGCCGTTGCACCGCGTCACAATCATGTACGCGGCGGCTTTCAGCAACCTCAGCACATCCATTGCAGAAGACATAGACGACATCTGCGGCAGCGGTCTCCCTACCAGGAACAGCGGAGATGTATTCCTTGTGTACTCCCATATGCCTACCAGCAGAGGCTGGTACAACGAGCCCACCAGTCCGGTGCTCTTCCGCGCCTGGGCAGACCCCGACGGCACGCAGCACAGAGACACGCTCATCACCTACCCCAACACGGACATCAGTTCCACGGCGGAGGTCATGAACAAAGTCCTTTCCGACGTCAAGGAAATCTTCCCCGCCCCTCACTACGGAATGATAGTATCTTCCCATGGCAAGGGCTGGATACCCGCAGGATACACAGAGAACTACTCGTTCTTCTTCAGCAGCGCGTCCGCGCAGACCAAAGAACTCTGCATAGAAAGCGTAGAGGGCTCAGGCATAAATGTTTGCGACCTCGCCTACGCCCTTCCCATGAAGTTCGACTTCATAATCATGGACTCCTGCCTGATGGGCTGCATAGAGACAGCCTGGGAGCTCAAAGACAAATGCAACCTGCTGCTCTTCTCCCCTACAGAGATTCTCACTGACGGCATGATGTACCACACAATGGGCCCCCTGCTCACCAACGTGGTAAATCCGGACATCAAGCGCATAGCTAAAGAATACTATGAGCACTATCAGGCCCTGAGCGGTTACTATCAGTCCGCGTCTATCACGCTGATGGACTGCACTCGGCTGGAGCCCGTGGCCGAGGCCTGCCGCAAGCTGGTGGAGCGCTTCCGCGTGCAGATAGTCAACACCAACGCGTCTGACGTACAGGCATACTTCTACAACGAGCTTCACTGGTTCTTCGACCTGCGGGACATCTTCGTGCAGGCCGGGGCCACGGAAGAAGACCTTGCGGAACTGGACTCCGCCCTGGAAGATGCAATTGTGTATACCGCTTGCACAGATACCTTCTTCGACCTCAAGCTGGAAAGGGTATGCGGCGTAAGCATGTACAAGCCATATTCGATCCTCACAGACCTTAACAATTTCTACCGCGGCCTTTCCTGGAACAAGGCAATCGGACTCATCCAATGATCTTAGACGGCGCAGCCATAGCACAAGGGGTCAAGGAATCCCTGAGGCAGCGTGCCGCGAAGCTTGCGGCACGGGCCGGGCGGAAGCCGTGCCTTGCCGTGGTGCTGGTCGGAGACAATCCCGCCAGCCGCACCTATGTGCAGTCCAAAATCAAGGCAGCCGCATTTGTGGGGATAGAGGGCCGCGAGGTTGAATTCCCCGCCACCGTGGGAGAAGAAGAACTGCTCGATGCCGTTGCAGCGCTGGACGCAGATTCGCTGGTAGACGGCATCCTGGTGCAGCTCCCTCTTCCCGCACAGATCAACCCGGACAGGGTGCTGGACGTCATCAGCCCGGCTAAGGACGTAGACGGCTTCCACCCGCAGAACGTGGCGTCGCTCCAGCTCGGACGCCATTGCACGGTGCCCTGCACGCCCAAAGGCATCATCCGCCTCATAGACAGCACCGGCACCC
Organism: Bacteroidales bacterium; assembly: GCA_017616595.1. Classification (GTDB taxonomy): domain Bacteria; phylum Bacteroidota; class Bacteroidia; order Bacteroidales; family UBA932; genus Cryptobacteroides. The sequence goes on along the minus strand of JAFZXV010000076.1, from coordinate 2,556 downwards.
CCATAGACGGCAAGACCGCCGTGGTCGTGGGCCGCAGCAACATAGTGGGAAAGCCCCTTGCAAAGCTGCTGCTGGACCGCAACGCCACCGTCACCATCGCCCACAGCCATACGCAGGACCTCGCCTCCATAACCCGTCAGGCAGACATCCTGGTAGTGGCCACCGGGCACGCAGGGCTGATTGACGGCAGTATGGTCAAGCCCGGCGCCATCGTAATAGACGTTGGCATCACCCGCATCTCCCCCACCCGTCTCAAAGGAGACGTAGACTTTGCCTCCGCCTCTCAGGTAGCGGCTTTCATCACCCCCGTCCCCGGCGGCGTCGGCCCGATGACCGTTGCAATGTTGATGGAAAATACCCTGGAGTGCTTCGAGTCGAGGCTGGGTCTCTAAGCATAAAACTGTTGGTGTTTTTTTAAAACCGTGGCCGCCCATGGCCACGTGAATGGTAGGGGCCCGCTGCTTAGCAGTGGGAGGGATGGAGCGAAGCGGAAGTTTTAAAAAAACACCAACAGTTTTTGCGTCAGAGCACGGCTAACATGATCTTGCAGATACGTTCTACTTCTTCTTCCGGCAGTTCCGGATAGAGAGGAAGGGTGAGGACGCGCTCGGAAAGGTTGCGGGCAACCGGTACGTCGGAGGGGAGGGTGCGGTACGGGGCGGCGTCGCAGGCAAGGGGCCAGAAGTATTTGCGGGCCTTTATGCCGGCGGCTTCCAGGGCGTCGCAAACGGAATCGCGCTGCCTGCGGTCTTGCAGCAGCACCGGCATGTAGGAATGGTTGGACGTGGCCCCCTCGCGAACTTCAAAGTACGACACCGCATCTCCAAGCAAGCTCCTGTACAGCCCTGCGAGCCTTTCACGCGCCTGCAGTGCCTCGTCTATGTGGCGCAGGTTGCAGATTCCCATCGCCGCCTGCAGTTCGTTCAACTTGGCATTGCCCCCCGCAGCGGCGCAGGTGCTGGCGTCCCGTATGCCAAAGTTCTTCTCGTCGTCCAGCGCCTGCTTAAGAGCCGGATCGGACCAGCATACGGCTCCGCCCTCGACGGTACTGAACACCTTGGTGGCGTGGAAGCTGAGCACGGATGCATCGCCCCTGCAGACAACGGGGGCGCCTTTGTATCGAACACAGAAAGCGTGCGCGGCATCGTACACCACCCGGAGGCCGCGGGCGCCTGCAAATGCCTCTATCGCCTCAACATCGCACACATTTCCGTAAACGTGCACGGGCAGCACCGCAGAGGTGCGCCCATCGGCAAGTGTCTCAAGCCGGGCAGGGTCGAGAGTGCCGTCGGAGGGCAGCACGTCGCAGAATACAGGCTCGAACCCAAGGCGCGCAATTGCGTTTACGGTAGATACAAAGGTGAACGGCGTAGTGATGATGCGGCTGCCGGCGGGGAGCCCCAGGACTCTCAGGGCGGCCTCCAGCGCCAGATGCCCGTGAGAAAAAAGCGTGAGGCCGGAGCATCCGAGCCACTGCCGGAGCTGCGCCTCAAAACGCCTGTGCATCGGCCCCATATTGGTGAGGATGTGGCTGTCCCAGAGCGGACGTATCTGCTCGCAGAACTCCTCGAAAGGAGGCATGGAGGTGCGCGTAACCTTGATCATAGACGGTAGAGGATATTCATCCAAAGCTTGCGGAAGTTGCGTTTGATCTGAAGGGCCGTAACGGGCAGCTCGCGCGGAGAAAGCATCTGCAGGATGTGCCCGCCGGCGGCAAGGTCGTCGGAGTCATAAAGGCGGATGCGGCGCTCGATTGCGGCGGAAAACCTGCCTTCCGTATAGCCGTCCAGAGCACGCAACATATTGCGTATCAGCACTCTGTACGCCGAGTGGGCACTGCCTCTATGCTTGCTGCTCCAAGACCCCGGAAGCCCCTGGCGATACACGGCCATACACTGGCCGAGGTACACCATCCCTCCGCGCAGCGAGCCCTGGATCTGGAGGGCGTAATCGTTATACAGCTCGTCGCGCATCGGGGTCTGAAGCATATAGGCGCCGCGGCGGCACAGGAGCGAGCAAGTTGCGACGAATCCGCCGCCTCCCAATATCACCTCTTCTGCCGGTATGACGGTATCCCTCCTGTACGGAGCGTCGTAGATGACTCCCCCGCCCGGGCGCCGGCGACGTACGGCGTGAGCGCAGATATCGGCCTCCGGATGCCTTTCGAGGGCTTCCACCTGCAGGCGAAGCTTGTCCGGCGAGGTCCAGTAATCGTCTCCTTCGCACAGGGCCACATACTCGCCGCGGATGTACGGATAAAGGATGTCCCGTGATACCACGACACCCTGCGACAGGCGATTCTGCGGGGCATAGAATCCACGGATCAGCAAGGGGTAGCGGGCCTCGTATTCGCGTATGACGGCTGCAGTGCCGTCGGAGGATGCATCGTCGTGAACCAGCACCTCGATGGGCCATGGCGTCTGCTGGGCCACAAAGCCATCGAGCGCCTGCCGGATGACGTTCTCCTGGTTGTAGGCCAGGCAGATTATGCTCACCTTGACTTCACTCATTGCAGAAACTGCGCTGGTCCAACATATCCCGCAGCCGCTCCCTGGG
>JAFZXV010000075.1 GCA_017616595.1 Bacteroidales bacterium | reverse complement strand
TATGAGTATGGTGAGCATAGTTATGGCAGGCCTCACGGCAGGCTTCCACTTACTGTAAAACTGATTTATGGATATCCTTGCTATTCACTGGCACGTAAATCCCGTGCTCATACCGCTCGGAAGCCTCGGCATCCGGTGGTACTCGTTGCTGTTCGTATCGGGATTCATCATCGGCTGGTATCTCTTCAGATGGTTTTTCCGCAGGGAGGGCGTTCCCGAGAAGCTTCTGGACCCGCTCCTCTACACCCTGCTCATTGCCACAATAGTGGGCGCGCGCCTCGGCCATTGCATTTTCTACGATCCGGCTTATTACTTCGGAACCTGGAAAGGCTTTGGCGAGGTGTTCATGCCCTGGAAAGGCGGCCTCGCCAGCCACGGCGGCGCCATAGCCCTTCTGTTGGGAATGTGGTGGTTTACATCGCATTACGGCAAGAAGAACCATTTCGACTACATATGGTTGCTGGACCATCTGGCAATAGCCGTGGCCTTTACAGGGGCGCTCATCCGCCTGGGCAATTTCTTCAATTCGGAGATTTACGGCCCGGTAACGGACCTGCCCTGGGGCGTAGTGTTCGAGCTCCGCGGAGAAACGGAACCCCGCCACCCTACGCAGCTGTATGAGTCGCTCACGTACCTGGTGCTCGGCGTCGTGCTGCTTTGGCTATACAAGAACAAGCTGGACAAGCTCCACAGGGGCTTCTTCATCGGACTGTTCCTGATAGTCTGCTTTGGGATGCGATTCATAATCGAGTACGTCAAGGAGGCAAAGATATTCTTCGACCTCGGTTTTACCACCATCAACATAGGGCAGCTGCTCTCCATCCCCTTCATCCTGCTGGGTATAGCAATGCTGATCTATGCTGCCAGGGCCCGCAGGCCGGCAGCGGCGGAGATTCCCGCCCCCGCGCCCAAGCAAAAGGCAGAGACCCACTACGCCAAGCCTTTGCGCTAAGTATTCAAGCCACTTAATTAATTGACAATGAAACAAATAGTCGAATGCGTCCCCAACTTTAGCGAGGGGCGCGACAAGTCTGTCATAGACCGTATAGTATCGGCAATCGCCGAGGTAGAGGGCGTCAAGGTGCTTGACGTAGACCCCGGAGAGGCTACCAACCGCACGGTCGTAACCTTTGTGGGAGAGCCCGACGCCGTATGCGAGGCTGCGTTCCGCGGTGTTTCCAAAGCACAGGAGCTGATAGATATGAGGCATCACCACGGCGCCCATCCCCGCTCGGGAGCAACCGACGTGCTACCCCTCATACCCGTATCGGGCATTACGCTCGAGCAGTGCGCTTCTTTGGCCAGGGTTCTGGCGGAGCGCATTTTTGCTGAGCTGGGCATCCCGTGCTACTGCTACGAGGCGGCGGCATACAAGCCTGAGCGCAAGAATCTTGCGGTGTGCCGCGCCGGCGAGTACGAGGCCCTGCCGGAAAAGATTGCAGACCCTGCACGCCGTCCGGACTTCGGCCCGGAGGAGTATAACGATGTGGTTGCCCGCAGCGGCGCCACCAACGTGGGAGCCCGCAATTTCCTGGTTGCCGTCAATTACAATCTGAACACCACTTCCACCCGCCGCGCAATGGCAGTTGCCTTTGACGTGAGGGAGAAAGGCCGCAAGGCACGCGAGGGCGGTTCGCTCACCGGCAAGCTCCTCAAAGACGCTGCGGGCAACCAGATATGGATTCCCGGCACCCTTAAGGGATGCAAGGCAATCGGCTGGTACATAGACGAATACGGCATCGCCCAGGTGTCTATGAACATAACGGATATCGAGGCCACGCCGCTGCACGTTGCGTTTGAAGAAGTCAGCCGTGCTGCAGCGGCCCGCGGCCTGCGGGTCACCGGGGCCGAGATAGTCGGCCTGGTGCCCAAGAAAGTGCTTATCGATGCAGGCAACTACTACCTTGAGAAGCAGCAGCGTTCCCTCGGCATCTCCGAGGACGAGGTGCTCAAGATAGCCGTCAAGAGTATGTCTCTGGACGACCTCAAGCCCTTCAACCCCAAGGAGAAGGTCATAGAGTTCCTGATGCAGGACGAGGCGGAAGAGGCCCGCAAGCACCGCCTGGTGCGGATGAGCGTAGAAGGCTTTGCCCGCGAGACCGCATCCGAATCGCCAGCTCCCGGCGGCGGGTCCATCTCCGCCTATATGGGCGCGCTGGCATCGGCCCTAGCCACCATGGTGGCAAACCTGTCGTCTCACAAGCGCGGCTGGGACGATCGCTGGAAGGAGTTCTCAGACATCGCAGTCCAGGGCCAGGCACTTATGAACGAGCTGATAGACCTGGTAGACGAAGATACCGCCGCCTTCGACCGCATAATGGCCTGCTTCGGTATGCCCAAGGGCACCGAGGAGGAGAAGGCCGCCCGCGCCGCCGCAATCGAGGCCGCCACGCTCAATGCCGCATCGGTGCCCCTCAAGACGATGGAAGCATCGCTCAAGGCCTTCCCGCTGCTGCTTGCAGTGGCGCAGAAGGGCAATCCCGCGTCGGCGTCGGATGCCGGCGTCGGTGCCCTCGCCGCCCGTGCCGCCGCCCTGGAGGAGGCGACGCTGTATGCCG
>JAFZXV010000074.1 GCA_017616595.1 Bacteroidales bacterium | reverse complement strand
CGTATTACGTCGTCGGTGTCTGTGAACGGCATGCCCAGCCGGGCGGCAAGGGCCTGCCCCACTGTGCTTTTGCCGCTGGACGGCATTCCGCAAAGCACTATGTTGCGACGGCTGGAAAGGAGGAACCGGTACATTTGTTCCGTAACCTCCGGGGCATACGTCTTATTCAGGAACAGCTCGGAGGCGCGCACGGCCTGGGCTACCAGCATCATCAATCCGCCGGCAGCGGGAATGCCACGCTCCTGAGCATCGAGCACGAGCCCGGTGCGGATGGGATTGTAGACGCAGTCCAGCACCCCGCGGAGATGCGGCAGCACGCTGATATCCAACGGCTTACCCTCAACGTCGGGATACATGCCAACGGGGGTGGCATTAACCAGCACCTCGCAGTCTGAAAAGGCAGACGGATCCTGGATGGGCACGCGCCCGGGGCCGAAATCGTGCCTTACGGCAAAGACCACCCTGGACGCACCGGCATCCAAAGCGGCCGCGGCGACTGCCTTTGAAGCGCCTCCGGCACCAAGTACGACCACAGACGCGCCTTTAAAACTCACCCCGGCATGCCCTGCCATCGCAAGCACGCCGTCGTAATCTGTATTATGCCCGGTGAGGCGTCCGTCATCAGAGCGCACGATAACGTTAACGGCACCGGTGAGCCTTGCCGAGGGGCCAAGCTCGTCCAGGAAGGGAATGACTGCCTGCTTGTAAGGGATGGTTACGTTGATGCCGCGGAACGGTTCGTCCTTCAGGAAGGCTCCAAGCCCGGACGGCGCAAGCTCGCGGAGTTCGTATGGGAATCCCGCCAGCCGCTCGTGTATTATCTTGGAAAAGCTATGACCGAGCCTCTCACCTATCAAGCCAAAAGTCATGCTGATTAATGTAGTCTGTTCCGAAATGAAGGGCCAGAAGGTCGCACACCGCGATTGCCGTTATGCTTGTTGCAACAATGCAGACGCGGCGCACTATCGCAGGGTCGTGCCTTCCGTTGATCTGAAGCGTGGTGTTGCGCCCGGTGCGCAGGTCTATGGTATGCTGGGGGATGGATATGGACGGAGTGGGTTTTACCACGCAGTTGAACACCACCGGCATTCCGTTGGAGATGCCTCCGTTAACGCCTCCGTTGTGGTTTGTGATCGTGCGGGGATTGCCGTCGCCCGGCATCTCCCAGGGGTCGTTTGCCTGCGAGCCGCGCATTCCGGCAAGGGCGAATCCGCTGCCGAATTCTATTCCCTTTATGCCTCCTATTGACAGCATCGCATTTGCGATCACCCCCTCGACGGAGCCGAACCATGGCTCGCCTACGCCTGCAGGGAGGCCGTCTATCGCGGTCTGGATTACTCCGCCCACCGAATCTCCGTCGGCGCGGGCGGCAAGGATACGCTCAGTCATCGCATCTGCAACATTGCCGAGGACCGGGAAGTCACTCCCGTCCAGCCTGTCTATCTGAGCGGCGGGCTCGGGGCCGAACGGCTCGTCCTCCACGCCTGCGCAGCTCAGGATATGCGTGCCTATGCGTATGTCTTTGGCTTTGAGGGCGCTTATGGCTATTGCCCCTGCCGCAACTATGCCTGCGGTAATGCGGCCGCTGAAGTGGCCCCCGCCCCTCTGGTCTTCAAAGCCTTTGTATTTTATGCGGGCGGGATAATCTGCATGCGAGGGGCGCACAAGGTGTTCGAGGGCAGCATAATCGGCGCTGCGAACATCGGTATTGGGGATGAAGATGGCTATAGGGGCGCCGGTAGTAAATCCTTCGTTAACGCCGCTGAGGATGCTGAAATCGTCCGGCTCCCGCCGTGCGGTTTCCGTGGCTCCGCAGGGGCGGCGGCGCGCCAGCTGATCGGCGATGAAGGACTCATCCACATGAATGCCGGGAGCCATCCCGTCCAGGATGGCAACTATTCCGGGGCCGTGCGACTCCCCTGCCAGAGTAAGCACCACGCTGGTTCCAATGCTGTTTTTCATTTGCGGGAAGATATTATGCGGCGGAGCTCGTCTGCGCCTGCTGTCATAAACTTGTAGCTACCTATGCTGCTCACCTGCACGAGCTTGAAGCCGTCGGCGGTCTTTTTCTTGTCGGAAGCTATGTATTTCATCAGTGTATCCGTGCTGAAATCTGCCCTCACAGGGAGCCCGAAGCGCTCCAGAAGGGCTTCCAGACGCTCCAGCGCCTCGCCGGAACTCATATAGGTCATGCCTATGGCAACGCTCTCTCCGTGCAGATAGCGCCCCTGCCCTGCGGCCTCTATGGCGTGCCCCACGGTGTGTCCGAAGTTGAGCACCGCGCGCAGGCCCTTCTCTGTGGGGTCCTGTTGCACCACGTCTATCTTGATGCAGAGTGCGTCTGCGATGAACGGCTCGATGCAGCTGCGCACGTCCGAGCAGGCCTCAAGGCGCGCAAACAGCGCCGAGTCGCTCGTGGCGGCCATCTTGACCAACTCTGCGAGGCCCTCGGCAAAGAGCCTGGGGCTCAAGGTATCCAGAGTTGCCGTATCTATGAGCACCCCGCTGGGATGATGGAAGGCGCCGACCACATTCTTGACTCCGCCAAGATTGACGGCCGTTTTGCCGCCGACGGATGAATCCACCTGCGAGAGGAGCGTGGTGGGCACATTATAATAGTCTATGCCACGCATATAGATGGCGGCGGCAAAACCGGCCATATCGCCCACTACTCCCCCGCCCACGGCAACTATGGCGTCTCCCCTGCCGAACTTGCGCTCAAGGAGGGTCTCCAGGATGAGTCCTGCGCCGGCCAGCGTCTTGCCGCTCTCGGTGCCGGGGACGGTGAGCAAGGATGCATCGGGGCAGGCCGCAAGCACCATTTGCGCATACTGCGGAGGCACTCCGTCATCGGTGACTACCAACACCTTACGCCCGAGGTTGAAGAACCTGGGCGCATCGGCAAGTATGCCGCTCCCGATGTGGATGCCGTAGGAGGCTCCGGGTATTTGGCACCTCAGCGTCATCAGATCTTAATGCTCTTGTAGTCGCCTATCAGCTTGAGGCGGTCGCATACTGTTTCCAGCTGCCGGAGGAGGTCCGAGCCGTTCTCAGTGCGCACGCTGCCCTCAAGTTCGGCAAAGAAATAGTGGTTCCACAGAGGCCCCGCGACCGGACGGCTATGCAGGCTGCTCATATTGAAACCGTGCGAGCCTATTATGTTGAGGATCTTGGCAAGGGCGCCGGCCTCGTTGCGTACGGTAAACACAAGGATGAAGTGCTCGCCGCTGGTCTCCGGCATGGTGGCGTGGTTGCGGGCCCTTGAGAAAACGGCAAAGCGGGTGGTATTGGCAGTTGACGAGTTGATGCCGCCGTCCAGCACCTCAAGGCCGTAAAGAGACGCCGTCTCACGCGAGGCGATGGCCCCGAGGGAGACGTCCCCTTTCTCTGCCACGTACTGCGCGGCAAGTGCCGTATTGGCAAACTCCGATGACTCCAGGCCCCTGCGGGTGATGTATTCCGCGCACTGGGCAAGAGCCTGCGGGTGGCTGACCACCTTGCGTATGCTCTCCGACGTGGCCCCTTTGACGCCCAGAAGGTTCTGGGAGACGTCCAGGTCAAGCATCAGGTTGATGTACAGGCTGCCGCTGAAGCACAGGTCCATCACTCCGCCTACGTCTCCGGCAAAACTGTTCTCTACCGGGAGGATGACGATGTCTGCCTCTCCGGTCTCGCAGGCGTGGTAGGCGCTGGCAAAATCGGGGTGAGGGATCATCTGGGCGTCCGGGAAGGCGCGGCCGGCGGCTATATGGGCAAAGGCGCCCGGCACGCCGCAGTAGGCTATCTTCATCCCGTACATCAGGCGGGCCTGATAGGAACGGGAAATGCGCATGACCTCGCGGAGGAACAGCACATAATACTCCTGGAGGGCGGGATCTGCCACGTTTTCTGCCCCGGAGGCTATCACGCGGGCCTCCTGCTCGGCATCCAGGATGGGGAGCCCCTTGTCTTTCTTGTATTCGAGCACTTGCGCAACAAGGCGCATCCGCTGCTCGAAGAGGGCGGCAATATCTTTATCCACGGCCCGGATTCCGAGCCGTGCTTCTTCCAGCGGGTTCACGGATTAAGCCTCCTCGGGCTCGAAGAGGTCTTTGCCTACTCCGCAGAGAGGGCACACCCAATCCTCGGGCAGCTGGTCGAACGGTTTACCTTCGGCGGCCTCTTCGTACACATAGCCGCAAACAGAACAGACGTATTTCATACTTTCTTAACGTTAAAGACGCAAATTTAAAGAAAATCACGCACAATCCAAAGGGGTATGAGTCAACCGGCCGCCATTCACCGCACAGGCGCCAGCGGTTTACCGATAAAACGAGCCGGTTCGCTGAATGATTCCCGGCATGGCCCGTGCTTTGTTCCCGTTTTTCCGGAACAATTAAATCCAAAATGTCATGAAAACGATAAGATATTTAGCTGCGGCCGTGCTGGTACTGTTGACGGCCTGCATGGAAGACAGCATCCTCGTTGATGAGATACCGGATCCTGCGGCTTCTGAATCCCAGGAATCTCAAGCGTCGGCGTCGCTCAGCTGCATAGTTCTTCAGGGCAGTCTCGAGGCTCCCGGCAGCAAGGTATTCATTTCAGACGGGAACCTCAGCCCTGTTTGGTCGGAAGACGATGTTATTGCCGTATTTGACGACACCAAACACGCCTTTACGGTTAAGGAATGTTCCGGCAGCAAAGCTTCTTTCGAAGGCTCGATAAACGGCAGCTACAGCGGAACCCTCTATGCTGCATATCCTTACGATGCCGTATCTTCCCGCAGCGGTGCCACAGTATCGCTGGTGGTTCCTTCTTCCCAGAAGGTCCGGGACGGGTATGCGGTCGACCAGGACGCACTGCCTGCAGTTGCGGCAAGCGAAGACGGCACATCCTTCCATTTTAAGAATGTAGCGGGACTGGTCAGATTTGAAATCGCCTCTGATGATATCACTTCCGTAAGGCTGGAGGGGAATAATGGCGAGGCCCTTGCCGGTACGGTAAGCGTATCATTCGGGTCTGCAGAGATCAGCGCCGGAGGGTCTTCATCGTCTGTGACGCTCAGCCCCGGGAACGGCGGCACATTGGCGCAAGGAGCGTATTTCATGGCTGTTACGCCTGTGAACTTCAGCAAGGGCATCACCCTGACACTGGTCAATTCCAACGGCCTCGTCGCCACAAAGACAAGCAGTAACGCTGCCGTCATCGAGCGCTCCGGAGGCATCAACCTGGGCGATGTAACCACCGGGCTTGACTGGGGCGAGTCGCAGGAGGAAGAGTTCAACGGAACCATCGAATCCGATGACTCAGACCCCGACGACGAAGACATCGTCAGCAACACTACCTTCGATTACAAGGTGAGCGTCATCTTCTCCGGAAGCGGCAGTGCAACCGTAAAGAACGCTGATGGCCTGAGCGTCGTTATAGACGGCAACGACGTTACAATAACCAACGCCACAAAGAATAACATCGTTTATGAACTCTCAGGCTCCACATCGGACGGATCCTTCAAGCTCTACAGTTCCAAGAAACAGGCAATAGTGCTGAACGGGGTCAGCATCAAGAATCCTAACGGCGCCGCCATCAACAACCAGAGCAAGAAACGCACGTTCGTCGTCGTAAAGGGCGTCAACAGCCTTGCCGACGGCCCGAGCTATACCGATACGCCTTCCGGCGAGGACGAGAAAGCAGCGTTCTTCAGCGAGGGCCAGCTGGTATTCAGCGGCAGCGGAAGTCTTACTGTCACCGCTACAGGCAAGGCCGGAATAAGCTCCGACGACTATGTGCGCTTTATGTCCAGCCCTACCGTGAAAGTCAATTCCACCGCAGGCCACGGCGTGCGCGGCAAAGACTACGTCATCTTCGATGGCGGCACCACTGCCATAAACGTCAGCGCCGGAGTTGTTTACGATAGCGAAGACGCAGAATACAAAGGCTTCTCGGGTGTGAAATCCGACGGCTATTTCGGTATGAACAAGGGATCGCTGGCCATCACCAACAGCGGCAACGGAGGAAAGGGAATACGTGCCGGCAGTTACGACTACGACAGCACAAATCACACTGTGCCGGACAGTTACATAACAGGAGGCTCAATCTCCATAACCACAACCGGCAGCGAGACCAACGACGTATCCTGCAAGGCAATTAAGATAGGATGGGCGACAAAGAACGGTACGGACGACCACGCCAAGGTTACTGCAAACGCCGGTAATTTTACGATAAGCGGAGGAAGCCTTGTCTTGAATTGCGCCAAGTCCGAGTGCCTCGAGGCCAAGGGTAATCTCACTATCAGCGGCGGACAGGTCTGGGCAAGTTCCAGCGCCGACGATGCCATAAACAGCCAGGGAGAGACAAACATAACAGGCGGATACGTGTACGCCTTCTCTTCCCAAAACGACGCCATCGATACTAATCACGACCTTAAGATTTCCGGCGGCTATGTAATTGCCGTTACTACCAAAGGCAGCCCCGAGGTCGCCTTGGACGCAAACACAGAGGAGGGCTACAGACTCTATATCTATAGCGGTGCCACAGTGGTTGCATACGGAGGGCTCGAAAGGGGTTATTCCGCCTCACAGACAGTCAAGAGTATGAGCTGTACCGCCGGCAAGTGGAATGCCCTTTACGGAGGAAACGCATACCTCTGCGCATTCAAAGTCCCTTCCGGAGTATCCAGCGTGGCGGTTAGTGCCCCTTCGATGTCGTATGGTTATTCGAATGTAAGCGTGAGCGGCACCACCTACGCAAATGACACCTGGGCCGTCAGCGGAATCTCCGGAGGCTCGCAAGTATCTCTGGGTAACTACTCAGGCAACGACGGAGGCGGTGGCGGCAACCCGGGTGGCGGCGGAGGCTGGCATCATTAGTGTGAGCAAGACAGTCCTATCATCAGAGGCGCTGAGCGCCCAAAGCGCGGCCGCAAAGCCAACAGCCTTACAATCAGTAGATTAAGTAATTCAGGGCCCCCCGAAAAAGGGGTCCCTGAATCAGTTAAAATGTTGGTAATCAGATAGATAGTTTTGCGCTAGAGGCTGAAGCGGTTCATATATTCCTTCAGCCCCTGGCGGTAAAGGTCGCCTACCGGGAGTACGGTGCCGTCGTCCAGGGTAACCTCGCCTTTGGAGGCCTCCCTCAGATGGGAAAGGGCTATGATGTATGAACGGTGGATGCGCAGGAACGCGTCTGCAGGGAGCTTATCCATCAGATACTTGAGACTGAGAAGGACCAGCACCGGCGCCTGTGCGCCATCTACGTAGATCTTTACGTATTCGCTCATACTCTCTATGTAGCGGATTTCGCTCAGGCGCACGCGGACGGTGCGATAGTCGGTCTTGAAGAACAGGGAATCGTCTTCGGGCGCAGGGCTTGTGGCCGGTTGGACGGCGGCCAGACGCGAGCGCAGTTTTTCCGATGCGCGCACGAAGTCGTTCAGGCCGAAAGGCTTGAGCAGATAGTCTACCGCATCTACCTTATAACCCTCTATCGCATATTGGGAATAGGCTGTGGTGAAGACCACCAGCGGCGGATTTTCCAGATTTCGGACGAATTCCATGCCGCTCAGCTCCGGCATATTGATGTCGACGAACATAGCGTCAACGGACTTCTCTTCCAGCACCCGCATAGCCTGCAGTGCATCGGAGCACGACGCAACCAGCTCAAGGAAAGGGACTTTGGCGATATAGGACTCCAACTGGCGCAAGGCCAGGGGCTCATCGTCGACTGCTATTACTCGTATCATTCGGGATTGGTTTGGAAGGTATTACAAGAAGGACGTCGTAAAGATCCGGGTTCTCTTCTATATGAAGTGTGTAGCTGCTGCCGTACAGGAGCTCCAGGCGGCGGCGTATGTTCTGGAGGCCTATGCCTTTGCTTCCCCCGGCGGCCGCGCCCTTGCGGGAATTGACGCACTTGAAGATGACTTTGCCGTTGTCTTCCGCTACGCTCAGGCAGACAAAGGACTCCGCGCTGCCCATTCCGTGCTTGAACGCATTCTCTACGAATGACGCAAAGACCAGCGGCGGGACCTCAGCGGTGCCTGCGACCACCGGTCGGGAATAATCTATACTGGCGTCGTCGGGATAGCGTATGCGCATCAGTGAGATGTAGTTGTCCAGGAAGTCCAGTTCGTCGGAAAGGGGTATGGTGGGCTTGTCTGAGTCGTAGAGTATGTGACGCATCATCTTGGATAGCTCTATTATGCACACCTTGGCCATTTCCGGGTCTATATCCACCAGCGCGTGGATATTGTTGAGCGTGTTCATGAAGAAGTGCGGATTGATCTGATACCGCAGATACTCAAGCTGATAGGCAAGGTTTTCCTTTTCCAGCCGCTGCACGCGTTCCCTCTCCCTCTGCTCGCTGAAGAGGAATTTGATGCCGAGGTTGGCCGCCAGCAGGAATACGCCGAGGAAGGCACGCATGGTGCTGGGACTCATAGGGCGCCCGCGCGTGCCGCCCGGAGGCGGACCGGACATGCGGCCATCGGGCTCAGGAGGGATCAGCTCCGGATTGGGACCGGAGTAGAACAGAAGGAAATAAGAGAAAAAGGACGCCAGAAGCAGCACCGTCAGCACCACATACAGCCACGTCCGCTTGTTATAAACCAGTTGGGGCGCAATAAAGAAATTGTGTATGCAGAACAGCAGCAGGAACGGGAGCAGCATCATCCATGTCTGGAAGATGGAAACAAAGTCTATGGCTTCTTCTCCTCCCGCAATACAGACTATGGCGATGCGCAGAGCCGCCAGCACAAAGACGGCCGTCCATGCTATCAGGTATATCCTGCTCTCTTTGCGCTCGTCTGGTCTTACGATTGTCATCCGGTAGTTCTTTTTGTGCAAAAATAGTCAATTCACAGAAAAGCGGCGTGCCGTTTATCTAAAAAAACGGCCGTTTTGCTGAATCTTTTTGAAAGTGGCAACAATCTTGCTAAATTGCAGTGCAAAAGATTTCTTATGAAACGTGTATTTTTTGCAATAGCCGTCCTTGGCGCATTCCTATGCGGATGTGCGGAAGACGTAATCGGCATTACGGACGATCCGGTGGCCACAAATTCAGACGATTCCGACCCTGAAGAGGCCCTCGGGCCCTTCGACTCCATAGACGACGTAACCTTCTCCCGCACAATCGGCATAACCTGGTCCGGTTCGAACGCCAGTGCAGAGGGCGACGACCTTGGCGTCGTAAGCATCAACGGTTCTCAGGTAACAGTAGACAGCCGTTCCCACCCGGACGTCATAAAGTATGTCCTTTCAGGCAGTTCCGGCGACGGTTCCATCAAGATCTACAGCTCCGTCAAGCAGGCCCTGGTGCTCAAGGACCTCAGCCTTGCAAACAGCGGCGGCGCGGCCATCAACAACCAGGGCCACAAGCGCACCTTCGTGGTGCTCGAGGGCAACAGTTCGCTGGAAGACTGCGCCGTAAACGCATCCGGAGACTACCCGGACCAGACCGACGCGGAAGACGAGAAAGCCGCCTTCTTCAGCGAGGGGCAGCTGGTATTCAGCGGCAGCGGCTCGCTGACGGTATCGGCCAAAGGCAAAGCCGCCATCACATCCGACGACTATCTCCGCTTCCTCGGCACCCAGAGCATCAATGTCAGCTCCGTCAACGGGCATGCGCTGCGCGGCAAAGACGCCATCTGCGTAGACGGCGGCACAATTACGGCCTCCGCATCGGCAGACGGCAAGAAGGCGATGAGTTCCGACGGCAGCGTAACCATCAACGGCGGCGTAATCACCCTGAGCGTAAACGGCGGCGTATCAAGCTCCACAGACAGCAGCGGCAACATCGACCTTTCCGGCTCGGCAGGCATAAAGTCCGACGGTGCATTTGCCATAACCGGCGGCACCCTCAGCATCACCAATACCGGCCAGGGCGGCAAAGGCATAAGCGGAGACAGCACCGCCAGCTTCTCCGGCGGCACGGTCAACATTAAGGTAACCGGTTCCAACTACGGCAGTTCCGGCGGTAACGGCGGTCCTGGCGGCGGATGGCCCGGAGGCGGCGGACGGCCCGGAGGCCGCGCAGACTGGGGCGGGACGACTACATCGGGAGATACCTCCAAATCGGCCAAGGGAATCAAGTTCGACGGCGACATCTCAATATCCGGCGGCGTCATAAACGTCTCTGCATCAAGCCACGAGGCCATCGAATCCAAGGGCAAGCTGACCGTCAGCGGCGGGGTGCTATATGCCTGGTCCAGCTCTGACGATGCCATCAACAGCGCCGGCGACATGCATCTCGACGGAGGCCTCGTATGCGGCTGGTCCGCAGGCAATGACGGCATAGACGCCAACGGCAACCTCTATATCAACGGCGCCACGGTATACGCCGTATGCACCAAGGGGAGCCCAGAAGTGGCGTTGGACGCAAACACCGAGGGCGGCAAGAAACTGTATCTGCAGAGCGGCGCGCTCGTATCCATCGGCGGAATAGAGAACGGCTCGAGCATCACCGGCAGCGCCTATTCCGCATCGTCCTGGAGCGCAAGCAACTGGTATGCCCTCAACGATGCCTCCGGCAACCTGCTGCTGGCTTTCAAGACCCCTGCATCCAGCTCAATTAAAACCATGGTCCTGTATTCTTCCGGCAAGAGCCTTGGACTCAAGGGCGGCGTAACCGTGACCGACGGAACAGAAATCTTCGGCGGCAACGCGGTAAGCGGAGGCACAGTGAGCGGAGGCAGCGATGTAAGCGTATCCAAGTATTCAAGTTCCGGCGGTTTCGGACCAAGATAGCAACGTTATGAAAAAGATAATCCTTCTGGCAGCCGCAGTGCTCGCCTTGGCCACCGGGGCATCTGCCCAGGAAGCCGTAAAGATTAACAAGAAGAACCTGGTAATCAAGGAGTGGAACACCGACTCCAAGTCCAACCACCGCGTCCTGGACCACCAGACGACTTACAACGCCGACGGCAAGAAGATAGAAGAAATTGAGTATAATTCCAGCGGCCAGAAGTGGCGCAAGCGCTACGAGTACGGTGCCGACGGAAAGGTCAGCCGCGAGCTGGTGTACGACGACCGCAACAAGCTCCAGGGCGTAAAGAAGTTCGAATACAACGAGTTCGGGCGCAAGAAGACCCAGTACACCTACGACGCAAAAGGCAAACTCAAGACCATAAAGGTATTTGAATACATAAGCGAAGATGCTTGAAACCAGGCACATAGCCTTGGATGAACTCCCGGCCCTGCAGCAGCTGCCCCCCATCACCCTGGAGGAGATGGACTCGGTAAGGCTGCTCAACCGCACGGACACCAAGTTCCTGACCGACGAGCAGACCCTCGTCGGGATCCTTCAGGATGCGGTGGCCGCAGGCTACAGGGCGCTGGTTACGGACGGCTCCAAGATTGCCTGGTACGACACCCTCTACTTCGACACCCCGGAGCTCGGGATGTTCCTCGACCATCACAACAGGAGGCTTGTGCGGCAGAAGGTACGCACCCGCGTATACGTGGCTTCCGGCCAGTGTTTCCTGGAAATCAAGCGCAAGAACAACCACGGGCGCACAAAGAAAAAACGCACAGGGATTCCGGTAGCGGACTTCAAGGATTTCAGCGGCAACGCCGCCGCCTGCGAGTATCTGGCCGGCCATTCCAACTATACGGCAGACGGCCTCTCGCCCTCGCTTGAGACCGTTTTCCGCCGCATCACGCTGGTGAATCCGGCAATGACGGAGCGCCTTACGATAGACAGCTGCCTCGGGTTCAAGAATATACGCAACGGAGCTGAGAGTTCCCTCGCCAACGGGGTTGTGATAGAGCTCAAGCAAGACGGCAGGGCGGACAGCCCGATGCGCGGCATATTGCTTGACCACCGGGTCAAGCCAATCCGCGTGAGCAAATACTGCGTCGGCGTAACGCTTACGGACCACGTCGTTAAGTCCGGGCGTTTCAAAGCCAGAATCAGAATGATAGAAAAACAAATAAACAATAAAATCTCCACTGACCTATGTTAGGACCAGACGACCTGGGCGAATTCAACCTCGCCGACGAAGACGTATTCGACGTCAAATCCATCACAGATGCGATGATGACTACATCCCAGAGCCTCACCGAACTT
>JAFZXV010000073.1 GCA_017616595.1 Bacteroidales bacterium | reverse complement strand
CCCACTGATTCCGTAAATTACAAACGGCGCAACGGTGTGCTGCGCGCCCATGGCCTCGAGGGAGCCGAAACTCCCGTAGACATGGGATTCAACCTTGAGCCCCTCGTAGACGCAACCGCAGAGGCCGCAATCAGCAGCAAGATAGCCGGCATAGTGACTTATTTCAACAGCATCGCCAACGCTCAAGATACCTACTACGGTTACTACACCTTTGCCAACTATAACACCTCCGACTACCAGAGTATATCCAATTTCTTCAAAAGCTTTACAAACGGAGGCACAAACGGCACTGCAGGGCAGGCGTTTTCCGGTTCTACCCGGGCTCTGGCCGTTCTTCTTTCGCAATTGTACACCAGCGCCAGAGATTTGTACAATAGCGCTACATCCAACTGGACCAAGGGAATGTGCAACGGCATCATGACCGCCATAAACAATTCCAACTACGTAACGGTCAGCGGCACTACGGTCACTTTCAACTCCGCCTACGCAGATTTCCCGTCCAGCTTCGGCATCCCGGACGGCTCGGTTGCAATAGAGTGGGACGGATCAGCCTTCCTTCAGGTAAGCGCCGCCAACAGCGCAATGGCACCCACGGGTTCGTATTGCTACCCTCCAAGTCTGTGGTACTGGACAAACAGCACCCTGCTAACCTCAGATGCAGAAGACCTGGAAGAGGAATACAAATCTTCCAATCCCGACTGGGCGAGCATACTTGGCCATTATACCCTTGGCACTACAATACGGCGCGGCATAACGTCGGTAGCCATAGTCAAACCCATGCAGTACGGCGTCGCACAGCTGCGGCTGAGGTTCAATTATGCAATTTCCGAGGGCGGCACCGCAAATCTGCTGGACAGCAGGGCGGGCACTGTGAATGTGAGCAATTCCAACTTCCCGTTCACGGGAGTGCTAGTGAGCGAGCAGCGGGACCTGGCGTACAACTTTACCCCGAAGTCGGGCAACAGCTACTGCATCTACGACCCCGAGGTCAACAACGGCAGCACCCCCAAGGCGTACATTGCCAGTTCCGCATCAGGGCTCACGTTCCAGCCCGTACATACCCTCGTGGTACAGACGGACGACAATCAGGACGTCCACTATGCACTGGAATTCCAGAACAACAGCGGCAGCGCCTTCTACGGCGTCAACGGCTGCACCATCAACCCGGGCAGCAAGTTCTACCTTATAGGCATCCTCAATCTGCAGGATGCCACAAACAACACCGGAGAGACCATCTCCAGCGTTTTCCTGCAAGACCACATTACAGAGGCGGTAATTACCGTCAAGGGCCTTGCAAAGTCTTACAACACCGTGCCGGAACTCCGGGACCCTCAGCTTGAGATCGGAGTCCAGACAGAAATGAAGTGGGTCGAATCCACACCGGCCCATATACCGATGTACTGATATGAATTGCGCTTCACGCATACGCTTGGCTCTTGCGGCGCTGCTTCTGGCGGCGCTGGCGGCATCCTGCATGCGCGAAATCCGGTACGACGAAGACCCGCAGCTCTTCCTCAAGGTAAGCATTCCGGACGCAATCATCACCCGCACGGAAACCGGACCCCACAACGCCTGGGCCGCAGAACGCACGGTCAGCAGCCTTCAGGTCTGGGTCTTCCGCGCCGGCGCCACCACATCCGCCGGACTCATCGGCTATAAATCCTTAGAGCCCGACGCCCTCGCGGCCACCGGCCTCAAGAACGGATCCGCCGCCAGGTTCTCCATCACCATAGACAGGGATATCCTGGAAGAGAATCCGCTCCCCAACGTAGACGTATATGCCGTAATCAACGGCGCCTCCGCCGGTTTTACCCTGGACAGATTCACGGCGAGCGACTGGGAGAGCGTCTCCCCCACCGAACTTGCGGGCTTTGTGCTCAGCACAGACCTCTTTGGAGTGAGCACCCTTGTAACGGAAGTGCCCGCAACCGGCCTTCCCATGGCCGGGCTGATGCGCAACGAGCCCATGACGGGCGAGTATCCCGTGCTGAGCATCAGCACCCTTACCCTTACCCGCGCCGTGTCCAAACTGCGCTTCGTCTTCTGCCAGATGACGGAAAACGGCATCCCGGTAGACAACTTTGTAATCAACAGCATTACGCTCAACGGGCAGATAAGCCAGAACGAAAAGCTCATCACAGACCAGGTTTACAGCTCCCATACATACCTCACAAAGCTTTACGACTCACAGGGTTATGTGAGCCTCAGCAAGTCCTGGACATCTTCTTCCGAGCTGCCCGTTCCGGCCAGGAACGCCACGCCGGGAGACTATCTGTTCAACGGGCAGACCGCCCAGGAGTATGAGAACCTGATAGACGGCGGCGTAAACTCCGGCGTGCTCACCCAATGGGGGCTCACCTACCTGCGGGAAACGGACCAGAAGCTTTCCGGCACGATAAACTATTCCGTAGGCTCCGGCTCGTCGGTCAGGACCAAGACCGCCAGCTTTACCATGGACGCAGAGGGCGACTTCACCCGTAACCACAGCTGGATAATCTACGGCTATTTTATCGGCGGCCGGCTCGTAGTGCAGCCCACGGTGCTCCCCTGGAACGCCGCACACGACCGCTATACATTTGCAACAGAAGGCTTTACGGAGCTGGGATACGAGAAGCCCTGGCTGCGGTACGATATAGACAAAGAGTCTTGGACATGGAACGACACCTGGCTGGTGGTGGCCTACGGATACGAGGGCGGTTCCGTGGGTAAGCCCACGCATTCCCCCATGTTCACGCTGGAAACTATCAACGCCAACGAGCTGGTGCTGCAGCTCAACAACGACCAGTTCATCTTTGTGCAGATGACCCAAGGCCTCGACAGCCAGAACAACCCCGTCTTTACCTACACCAAGTTGGCGCAGAGGATTGAGATCCATCCTTCCACGGAGACTCAGGAAACCCATTTCTACGTGGTGCCCGTCAACGACAACATAATGGCAGACCCGTATGTGAAGGTGTTCCTGACAGAGCTGCACAGCGGTGACGGCCTCCCGCCGACCAACATCCCGTTCAACCACAACCTCCCTGGCGACGAAGACCATACCTCCATATTGATATATAACCCGGGACGCGCCGAGTACAACGCCAACATCAGCAACCACAAAGATACATCCAGCAACGAGCAGGCGACCCAGTACTGGCTGGAAGAAGAAGGATAGGGCATGAAAGGAATCTGCAAATATCTGATCCTGCTGCTTGCGGCCGCCGCCGCAGGTACCTCCTGCATGCGCGAGATTTCGCTGGTGGAGCCAGGCTCAAGCCCGGTGCTGAACGTGCGCCCGTCCCTGTTCCGCGGCTCCGAGAACGCCCTTGCCACAAAAGGCAAGGAAGACACGGACCCGGGCATCGTAACAGGCGACCAGGTAAACGCCCGCGACGAACTCAGGGAGAACTTCTTCGGCAGCCTGGACATCTTTGTCAAGCGCCAGGCCGACGCCCCCGGCACGGCATGGTTCAAGGAGTACCACCTCAACGCTGGAGACGCCGGCGTAATAATCGATCCGGACAAATACGACAACGAGAGCCTTCTGGACCAGGCAAAGCAGGCGCTTGCCAGCAACTGGGCGGAACAGGGTTACGAGCCCGACGTCCCGTACGATATATACGTAACGGCCAACAACCCGCACACCGCGTCCGGTTCCGCCCCCGCCAATCTTACGGCGCTGGAGGCGCTGACCACCAACGACCCGAGTATCTTCCGTTATTATCTCACATACACCCCGTCCCAGGAAGACCGCATCTACTGGACCAACTGCATGTATTCAGAGAAGAAGAACTTCCTGATGGACGGCAAGATAGAGGGCTGGACCATAGATCCCAACAAGACCGAGCAGGTATTCGACGTAGACCTGAAGCGCGCCGCGGCAAAGATACTCCTCACCGTTAACTTCAGCAACGAGAAGACAATCGCCATGATTCCGGAACCGACGGACCAGAATCCCAATCCCACGCCGCAGACGGACGCCCAGGGGCGCGTGGTGTATGGCTCGGTGAAGGAATACATGCAGCTGGTGGGGCGTACCGCCGGTGAGCCGCGTATCAAGCCCGTCAACTTCAACCTCAACGCCAGCGACATTGCATACGACGCAGATCCGCTTCCCGGCAGCGGAACGCTTCTCACCATAGACGGCAACTACACCACTTTCAAGGAGGGGGACAGTACCGACAACACAGACAACACCTTTGCCGTGGTCACGTACACCTACCCTATCGACTGGAGTTCAGACCACTCGCGCGCCCCGTATATCCTGCTGTCTGTGTTCTACACCCGCAATTCCGACGGAGACCAGCTCCGAAGCTACTACCGCATCCCGGTGTGCGACGAGTCGAAGGTAACTTCCCTGGAGCGCAACAACATTTACATAATCGATGTGGAAATCGCATCCCTGGGTGCCTCCAACGAGTCCTTCGAGGCCCAGGACGAAGAGCTGCGCATCGAGTATCACGTGATACCGTGGACGGAAACGAACATGACGCAGGAGGCCACTACGGTTAAGATTTCGGACACCAAGTACCTCACAGTCATCCCCACGGAATACACCCTCAAGGGAGACGACGCCCAGAGCGTAGACCTGCAGTGGTACGCTTCCGTATCTACGGATGACGGACGTATAGTGGACATCAACACCAGTTCGCTGAGCGTATCTTACGTCAACTATGAGGGCACCACCGTCAATCTGGCAAGCTCGGTAACCAAGCAGATCCGCAACAACCAGGGAACCCTTGTTACGGCTACGGACGCCAATACCGACGGCAAACACGATATTGTCATAACGGCTACGGCGCCCACCTCCGGGTCCGCCCAGGGAGAGAAGGTCATAATCACCCTTACGCCTTCCGGTATCATAAATGTTGAATCCGAGGCCCTTGCCAGCCGCGCCGTCAAGGATATTTCCTTTACCGTGTACCTCAAGAACGCCAGCGGCGTGGATACCGTACCCATCCATATACGCCACTTCCCGCTGGATAATATCCAGTCGTTTACGGGAGAGTGGTCCTCGAGGTGGGACGAAACCTACTCTACTGTTTCAACAACGGAATACTCCTTCAATCCCGCAGCAGACGGCTGGACAAGCTGGGACGGATACGACGACAACATCGAGTGCACGCAGGCTGAATACAATTCAGCAGCAGAGGGTAAATCTACACAAGTGCTCAACAACGGAACCCCTTCCGACCACGATGCAACGGATTATCGTGTGAATTATTCTTCCGGCACTGATGGCTCTACCGTTCAGACACAGTATAGGAATAATGTTACACAAGGTGTAAACAGATATAATACAAACGGAGAAGCAAATGCCGCACTTGGCGCCGACGGCTATTGGTACTGGGGAGATACCAGAACGACCGGCTCCAGCGGCAATTACGATTGGCGAGGCAACAATGGAACGAGCACGAATGGAACGAGATACAGGTGGACAAACTACTACAGGTCCCAATACAAAAAGACCCACTATTACGCCAGGCGTTACCGACGTACCACAACCAATTATGTTCCTAATACCGGTTCCTGGGTGGAATGGGGAGTAAAGAACGGCACAAGGTCGGAAGGCATCTTCACGGCCAAGGTATACTATAACGGCTACTGCTACAGTATGACCAACCATACGACCAGAAACTCCCGATACGACAACCTGAAGAACAATCATATGTACGTCATCCAGATTACATCGACCAGTAACAAGTATTCCCTTGGCCGGCCGGTACTGGATTCGAACTATCAGTCTCAGGACAAGGTAGCGTCTCCCGCCTTTATGATTGCCTCGCAGCTTGGCGCCGTGAGTACTACCAACAATGCCGTTACAGCATCCACACACTGCGGAACATATATGGAGGTCGGGACGGACGGCAAGCGCTTCGTGGGCTGGCGTCTCCCGACCAAACAGGAAATCGAGGTCATCATCGAGTATCAGGACGGCACCTATACCAGCGGTATTACCATGGTTACGGTTCTGGGAGGTGCGTACTACTGGGCCCTGGACGGCACCACGGCCAACGTTCCCTCGGGCAGCGGCGGCTCCACCACCACAGGCTACGTGCGGTGCGTACGGGACCTGACGATAGAAGAAGTCAACCAACTCAACAACCAAAGCAACTGATGAAACGCCTGGCTTACATACTTGCAATCATACTTGCGTACGGCCTCTGGGGCTGCTCGCAGGGAGAGATCGAGTACTATCCCGGCTACGAGGGCGTTTCTCCCCGGCTGGTGCGCGAGCTGGGTCTGGACGAGCCGGAGATGCCCGTGCGCATAGGTTTCCTGCTTCCGGGAGAAGAGCCCGCAGACCCGTCCACCAGGGCCAGCGTCGTTGGCGGAGACGAAACTCCATCCAATTACATACAGACTCTCCACCTGGTGTGCTTCACCAAGGAAGGCATCTATCTCGGATGGCGCCCCGCCAGTCTGATAGGGTCGGAACAGGCCTTCGTCCACGACGGCCTGCATTGCCAGGGCCGCGAGCTCTTTGAGGGCACGGTGCCGTCCCGTACCGCCCGCATCCATTTTGTAGGCAACGTGGGCATAGGAGTTGCCAGCGGATACGCTCCGTCCAACATACCCGGAAACGACCAGATAGGCGGCAATGAGAACACGCTCGTAAAATCGTCCAAAATGACCGTGGGCGTGTCTGACCGCACGATTTGCTACTGGGGCTTCCACGGAGAGCCGAGTTCGGAAGACATGAAGGCATGGCTCGCGCTCGCCACAATCGACCCGGAAACAGGCACCGTCTCCTATTCCAAGAAACCGGGCCACAACATCCACATGGTACGCGACCGCGCAAAGGTGGACTTCGGATTCATGTTCGACTACCCCCGCACCGCCCAGGACGTGGAAGACGGCAAGACCGTTACGATCAACGGTACCAGCTACACCATCTCCGGAGGCAAAATAACCATCGACGGGCATCAGTACCCGATACAGAAGAACCCGACCGACTACACCATCCAGAGCATCAGCTGGATCCTGTCCAACGGCCTTACCAAAGGTTACATCGCCCCTTATCACGACGAGAACGCAGACGACCACTTCTCCGGCTACTTCGACCCGGAGGCCACTCCGGCCCTCAAGGAAGACCGCCTTACCCAGTACGACAAAGCTGACGCCACCAGATATACGGCTACGGAGGCCGACATGATGACCATCTACGAGAACGGTCTGTCCGTAGACAATCCCCTCTTCCTCTTTGAAGACGAGAACAACGAGAACAATCCGCCCAAGATAATCCTCAAGGTGGTTTACCAGATTGAAGGCCAGAGCGGCACCAAGACCAAGTACCACACCCTCATGATGCTCAACGAGAGCCAGGAGCCGTGTACCATCCTTCGCAACCACAATTATGTGCTGGATATCTTCGGCATCCCCTGGGAGGGCCTGGGATACGCATCTTTCGACGATGCCGTGAACTCCGTCAACTACGCCAACAACCAGACCGTAACCATCAGCGAATCGGTTCCCGCCGTGAACGACGGACGCTTCCAGCTATCGATCGAGGGCGACACATACCTGATTTTCCAGGACCCTGCGCTGCAGAATACCTCCCAGACGGTGTATTTCACCTACTCTGCCATGGTAGGCAGCGAGAACACGTCTTCCGTTACGGCCGGCGACTTCAAGGCCGCCTGGACCACAGACGTGCGTTCTTCCTTCGCAAGCCAGAACATCACGGTAGCGGAGGTCAGCAATGACGGAACAACCTTCAAGGGCGCAATCACCTTTACCCTCGGCACATCCATCAACTCGGCCCTGCAGGGCGGCCAGATAGAGTTGCGCGACAAGCTTACCGGAATGACCCGATTCGTCAACGTTTACACCATAGACAAGTTCAACTTCCTGCCCACCGGCAGTTCTGCGCTCACACTTGTGGCTACCGGCGACTCCCGTACCGTCAACGGCGTCTCATGCCCGACGTACAAGATGGACTTCCGCATTCCGGGAGACTATCCTCTCGGCCTTTATTCCGTTGCCGTAAGGATGGCGTCCATCACGCTCAATCCGTTCAAGGTAGAGAGAAGGACTTCCGGCGATTCCACCCTGGAAGAAACCGTAGAGACCATTGCGGTTGCCATGGAAGGCACGGAAAACGGCTCTGTGCTGAACGGCGAGACGCTTGCCGGAATGAGCTTCGTAACAACGCCCGTGACGGCCTGGAACTACAGGCCCGCCAGCGACCCGTGGGACTTCTGGTTCATCTACAACATCATCAACAAACCGACCATAGAAGTTAGCGGCGAGACGGAGGAAGACACCCGCGACAAGATTTACACCGTGTACTTCGACGACATCCGCCAGCTGCGCGCCTCCGGCAACCAGGCCTCCAACGTCGGCCTCTTCTTCAAGATCAAATACTTCGGCCCCGCCGTAGCGGTGGAGTACTAAGGTAATCGGTGCCCCTCGGGACCGCAAAAAGCCGGCGCTTATTTATAACTCGGAGGTGTCTGAGGGGATCGCCCCTCAGTCCCCTGGGGGTGCAGGGGGATTATAGTCCCTTCGGGACCGCAAAAAGCTGGCATTTCTGCCAGCTTTTTGTAGTCCCTGCAGGGCATGATCCTGCGACTCCCTGATTATGAGTCAGGTGCTCTAACCAACTGAGCTAAGGGACCGGGATTCCCGATCAGGTCGGGAATGACGATGCAAAGATAGCAAAAATTCTTATGCTATCACACCTTGATCTCTACTTCTACGCCGGAGGGCAGCTCGAGCTTCATGAGGGCATCAACGGTCTTGGCGTTGCTGTCTTCAATGTCGAGAAGCCTGCGGTAAGAATCGAGCTCGAACTGCTCGCGGGCCTTCTTGTTGACGAAGGTCGAGCGGTTGACGGTGAAGATCTTCTTGTTGGTGGGCAGAGGAATAGGACCATTCACTTTCGCGCCTGTAGATTTCACCGTGTCCACGATCTTGGCGGCAGACTTGTCTACCAGCATGTGATCGAAAGACTTGAGTTTAATTCTGATTTTCTGGCTCATATCGTTTGATTTTTGTGTTGCTTAAACTTTATTCGTCATACGGGATGTAGCGGTACCCGCTCTTCTCGACGATATCCTTTGCCATGGGCGCCGGAACCTCGGCGTAATGGTTGAAGGACATCGTACTTGAAGCGCGGCCGGACGACAGCGTGCGGAGCACCGTAACGTAACCGAACTGCTCTGCCAGGGGGACGAAGGCCTTGATTATGCGGACACCGCCTGTGGTGGTGTCCATTGCGGAAATCTGGCCGCGGCGGCGGTTGAGGTCGCCTACTATCTCTCCCATGTACTCCTCTGGAGTAACTACCTCCAGGTCCATGATGGGCTCGAGGAGGACGGGCTTGCACTTGCGGTATGCGTTACGGAATGCCATACGAGCCGCAATCTCGAATGACAGTTGATCAGAATCGACCGGATGATAAGAACCGTCCAGCAGGGTAACCTTTAGAGACTGAACCTCGTAGCCGGCCAGCGCTCCATTGAGCATCGCCGACTCGAATCCCTTTTCTACGCTGGGGATGAACTCCTTGGGGATGTTTCCTCCCTTGACCTCGCTGGTAAACTGCAGGCCGTTTACGCCCTCGTCTGCCGGGCCGATCTCCACCACTATGTCGGCAAACTTGCCGCGGCCGCCCGTCTGCTTCTTGAAGACCTCGTGATGCTGTACGCTCGCGGTAACGGCCTCCTTGTAGTTGACGTGAGGGGCGCCCTGGTTGATCTCGACGCCGAACTCGCGGCGCAGGCGGTCTACAATAATATCAAGATGAAGCTCGCCCATGCCGCTGATTACGGTCTGGCCGGTCTCGTTGTCTGACTTTACGGAGAACGTAGGGTCTTCCTCCGCCAGCTTGGACAGGGCGACTCCGAGCTTGTCGAGGTCGTTCTGCGTCTTGGGCTCCACGGCTATGCCGATAACGGGATCGGGGAAGGTCATGGACTCAAGCGCGTAGCGGTGGTTGTCTGCGCACACGGTGTCTCCCGTGCGGAGGTCTTTGAATCCGACTGCGGCGCAGATGTCTCCCGCCTCCACAAAATCTATGGGATTCTGGTGGTTGGAGTGCATCTGGAACAGCCTGGACACCCTCTCCTTGCGGCCGGTACGGGAATTCATCACGTAGCTGCCGGAATCGAGGTGACCCGAGTATGCGCGGATATAGGCGAGACGGCCCACGTACGGATCCGTTGCGATCTTGAACACAAGGCCGCAGAACGGAGCCGTAGGGTCGGGCTCCAGGGTGAGCTTCTTGTCGATTGCCAGATTGGTGGCCTCCACGGCACCCACGTCGAGCGGGGACGGGAGGTAACGCATCACAGCGTCGAGCAGGAACTGCACACCCTTGTTCTTGAAGGACGAACCGCAGCACGCGGGCACTATCTTCATTTCGATGGTACCCTTGCGCAGAGCGGCGATTATCTCGTCCTCGGTGATGGTTGCGGGGTCGTCGAAGAACTTCTCCATCAGGGCGTCGTCGCAATCTGCGGCGGCCTCGACGAGCTTTTCGCGCCACTCATCCACGTCGGCCTCCATATCTGCAGGCACGGGACCGTAGGTGTAGTTGACGAGTTCTTCTCCGGAGTTGTAATAGATGGCCTTGCGGGAGATAAGGTCGACGATGCCCTCGAAATTCTCCTCTGCCCCGATGGGGAGGCAGACGGGAACCGCGACAGCGCCGAGTTTGCGGCGGATGTCCTCGCAGCAGGCCAGGAAATCTGCACCTACGCGGTCCATCTTGTTGACGTACGCGAGCTTGGGAACGCCGTACTTGTCTGCTTGACGCCATACGGTCTCGCTCTGGGGCTGGACACGGCCCACTGCGCAGAATGTTGCGATGGTGCCGTCGAGCACCCGGAGCGAACGCTCCACCTCGACCGTAAAGTCAACGTGACCCGGAGTGTCGATAAGGTTGATCTGGAAGACATTGCCGCCATAGTGCCAGAAGGCCGTGGTTGCAGCGGAGGTGATGGTTATACCCCTCTCCTGCTCCTGGACCATCCAGTCCATGGTGGCCTCGCCTTCGTGGACCTCCCCTATCTTGTGGGTCTTGCCGGTGTAATAGAGGATGCGCTCAGACGTAGTGGTCTTACCGGCATCGATGTGAGCCATGATGCCGATATTACGCGTAAATCTGAGGTCTCTGTTAGCCATCCTGAACGGTAATTAATTAAAAGCGGAAGTGGGCGAATGCCTTATTGGCTTCTGCCATTCTGTGCATATCCTCTTTGCGCTTGAATGCGCCGCCCTCGTTGTTGTAGGCTGCGATGATTTCTGCACAGAGTTTTTCTGCCATGGAGCGGCCGGAACGCTTGCGGGCGAAGTTGATCATGTTCTTCATCGAGACCGAAATCTTCCTTTCCGGGCGCATCTCCGTGGGTACCTGGAAGTTGGCACCACCGATACGGCGACTCTTAACCTCAATCTGAGGGGTCACGTTCTCGAGAGCCTTCCTCCAAATATCGAGAGGAGCCTTGTCAGAATCTTTCATCTTCTCGCCTACCAGATCAATGGCATCGTAAAAAATAGAATACGCGATACTCTTCTTCCCCTGCAACATCAGGTTGTTCACGAACCT
>JAFZXV010000072.1 GCA_017616595.1 Bacteroidales bacterium | reverse complement strand
TGATCGCCATGCCGTTCTTCATGACCTGGCAGTACTTCTGGAGAAGAAAACACGGTTATTTATACAAAGGAAGATGATAATAAGAAGCAAAGCTCCGCTGCGCCTCGGCCTCGCCGGCGGGGGAAGCGATGTGTCGCCTTACAGCGACATGTTCGGAGGTCTGGTACTCAATGCCACAATCAACCTGTATACATATTGTACGATTGAGGAGACGTCGGACAACTGCATAGAAGTCAATTCGTTCGACAATCATTTCAAGGCGTCTTACCCCGTAGGCCCGACCCTCCCCATTGATGGCAATGCAGACCTTATCAAAGGCGTCTATAACCGTATCGTGCGCGATTGGGGCTTTGCCCCGAAGGCGTTCCGCATCACCACATACAACGATGCTCCGGCCGGCTCCGGTCTCGGCACTTCGAGCACGATGGTGGTTTGCATCATCAAAGCCTTTGTGGAGTGGCTCTCGCTGCCCTTGGGAGACTACGAGATTGCACGGCTGGCATACGAGATCGAGCGCCTGGAGCTCGGCCTGTCCGGCGGCAAGCAAGACCAGTACGCTGCGGCATTCGGCGGCTTTAACTTCATCGAGTTCCTTACCGACGACCGCGTGATAGTCAATCCGCTCAAGGTCAAGCGCTGGATTACCGACGAGCTGGAGGCCAGCCTTCTGCTATACTTCACCGGCCGATCCCGCAGCAGCGCACGCATCATAGATGAGCAGAAGAGGAATGCCAGCTCTGGCAACAAAACTCCCATCGAGGCGCTTCACCTCATCAAGCAGAGCGCTGTGGATATGAAGGCAGCAATACTGAAGGGCGATATGGGCGAATTTGCCCGTATAGTCGCCCGTGGCTGGGAGGAGAAGAAGAAGCTGGCCGGAGGCATTACCACTCCCGTTATAGAAGAGGCCTTCAGTGTTGCGATTCCGGCCGGTGCAAAGGCCGGCAAGGTTAGCGGCGCAGGCGGCGGCGGCTTTATAATGTTTGTGGTGGAGCCTACGCTCAAAAAACAGGTCGAGGAAGCACTCTCTGCCCTTGACGGATATGTGCTGCCGTTCCAGTTTACCGACGGCGGCGCTCACGGATGGAAAATATACGATACAGATACTGTTAACAAATGAACGCACTCGACAATCTGATTTCCCGCTACCCGGCCCTGGAAGTGTGCCGGGAGGCCATGCAGAAAACATATGATACCCTGGTTGCCTGCTACAATGCAGACGGCAAGCTGCTCGTTGCCGGTAACGGCGGCAGCGCAGCCGACGCGGAGCACATAGTGGGGGAGATGATGAAGCGGGGTTTTACCCGCAAAGACATCTCACCCGCGTACAAAGAGGCCCTGCGGGCAGTAGACCCAGGGCTCGGCGCCACTCTGGCAGAGCATCTCGAGGGCTCCCTCATGGCCATCGCCCTGGACGGGCACATCTCGCTCACTACGGCATATATGAACGACTGCGAGCCGCTGCTTTGCTTTGCCCAGCAGGTGAGCGGATACGGCCGCCCGGGCGACGTGCTGCTTGCCATATCCACCTCCGGCAACAGCAAGAACGTGCTCTATGCCGCCGTGGCCGCCAAGGCCCGCGGGATGAAGGTTATCGGCCTCACGGGCTCCAAGGCCTGCAAGCTGGACGCTTACGCCGACATCTGCATCAAGGTGCCCGAGACAGAGACTTACAAGATTCAGGAGTATCATCTCCCGGTCTACCACTGCCTCTGCCAGATGCTGGAACAGCATTTCTTTGATCCTCAATAACTTATCTTGCGACCTCTGGGAAAATCTCCCAGAGATCCGGACGTAAGTGCTTGATAATGATGGATGTAGTAATTCTGGCCGGCGGGTTGGGAACGCGCCTGAGGAGCGTGGTGAGCGAGGTGCCCAAGTGTATGGCTCCCGTAGCGGGGCGGCCGTTCCTGTGGTACCTGCTCGAGCAGCTGCGGCACTATAGCGTGCGGCGCGTAATCCTCAGCGTGGGCTATCTGCGCGAGGTCATCCAGGCCTGGATAGGGGAGCACGGGGCGGAGTATCCCTTCGAGTTTGTGTTTGCCGTGGAGGAGGAACCGCTCGGCACCGGCGGCGGCATACGGCTGGCGGCGTCTATGGCGCAGAGCGCCGATGTTGTGGTGCTCAATGGCGATACTTTCTATGATGCCGACCTGCAGGCGCTTGTGGATGCCCGCAAGGCGGCGGGAGTGCCTATCGCCATCGCCCTAAAGCCTATGCGCGACTTCGACCGTTACGGCACGGTGGAGCTGGGAGCTGGCGGCATCATCGGCGCGTTCCGGGAAAAGGCACCGTGCGCCGAAGGTCTCATCAACGGCGGCATCTATGCGCTCGACCAGGGCTCCGATGTGATGGAGGGGCACGGCCCAAGGTTTTCGTTCGAGAAAGATGTGCTCGAGCCGCAGTGCGCCCGGCGGCAGCTCGCCGGAATGGTGCAGGACGGCTATTTCATCGACATCGGCATCCCCCGGGACTATGCCCGCGCGTGCGCATCGCCCCTGCTGTTGCAGCATCGTCAGACGTTTCTGGAGGCGGTGCGTTCGCTCAGCGGCATGGACACGCTGCTGCTGGACCGCGACGGCGTGCTGAACCGCCTGCGCCCGGGCGACTACGTCAAGACGTGGAGCGAGTTCGAATGGCTCCCCGGGGCTCTGGAGGCCCTGTGCGAGGCCGCGCGCAAGTTCCCCCGGATCTACGTCGTCACCAACCAGCGTGGCGTGGGGAGGGGATTGATGACGCAGGAGGCCCTTGACGATGTGCACGCACGTATGCTGAGCGACGTGACGGCGGCCGGCGGACGCATCGACGGCATCTACATCTGCACCGCCGTGAGCGATGAGGACCCTTGCCGCAAGCCTGCGCGCGGGATGTTCGACGCCTTGCTGCGGGAGCATCCGGATGTGCGGCCGGAGCGGACGGCGATGATAGGGGACAGCAAGTCCGATATGGAATTCGCCGCGAATTGCGGAATGTGCGGGATATGGTGCAGAAGTGAAAAATAATTCTTATTTTTGTAACAATGCTTGAAGACATCAAAACCAGTATCGAGAAACTAATCTCGCTGTACGAGACCCAGAAACAGCGTGCAGACTCCCTTGCGGCGGAGCTCGAGGCCTGCCGCGCAGAGGTGCAGGCCGGCAAAGCCCGCATCCAGGATCTCGACGCCCAGATAGACAATCTCAAGCTCCAGTACGCCTTCTCGGGAGCCGGAGACCCTGCGGAAGCCAAGGCCCGCATCACCAAGCTGATACGTGAGATAGACCGTTGCATCAAACTCCTGGAAAGCTAATGGCACAGAATATTAAACTCAAGATAGCCGGTATAGAATACCCCATGGTGGCCACCTCCCCGGAGATGGAAGAGACAATGCGCACCGCCGCAGACGAGATCAACCGCAAGTTCAACTCCTACGACGCCAAGTACCCCGATAAATCCGTCCTGGACAAGTTGATAATCGTAACGTTGAACGAGACTGTCAACCGCATCGCCTGCCAGAAGAAAATGATCCAGCTGGGCGCCGAGGCCAAGACCCTGAAGGAAGATATAGACGCCTATCTTGCAGGAAAAGAATAGCTTAAGGTCGCCAGGCCCAAGCGCTGAAAACATCAAGTTCTTCAACTACCGGGTAAGCTCGGAATGAGGAAGGCAGGCCCGCTCAGACGGGATCCCCGATACAGTCCGGCCCCCAAATCATTATTGCCCATCTTTTTTCGGACAATTCGGCTGACGACCTTATTTAATACAAAATCTCCGACCGCGAGGCCGGAGATTTTTGTATTATGTTTAGTCCCTGGTGGTTGGTTGTCCTTTCCGGTGCCCGTGGCCGCCCATGGCCACGTGAATGGGAGGGGCCCACGCAGTGGGAGGGATGGAGCGAAGCGGAAGGCATCCGGAAAGGACAACCAACCACTTAGCAACATCAAAACTATTTTGCTATTGCAACGCTGCGGGTTTCGCGGATGACGGTAATTTTTACCTGGCCGGGATAGGTCATCTCGTCCTGGATTCGCTGGGCGATGTCGGTGGAGAGGCGGGCGGCCTGGTCGTCGGTAACCTCGTCGGCACCTACGATGACGCGGAGCTCCCTGCCGGCCTGGATGGCGTACGACTTGGTTACGCCGGGGTAGGAGGCGGCGAGGTCTTCCATTCCCTTGAGGCGCTTGATGTAAGACTCGATAACCTCGCGCCTTGCACCGGGACGGGCGCCGGAGATGGCGTCTCCAACCAGCACCAGAGGGGCGTAGATGGTGTTCATCTCCATCTCCTCGTGGTGGGCGCCAATACAGTTGCAGATCTCCGGACGCTCCTTGTACTGCTCGGCAATCTTGGCGCCGAGGAGGGCGTGGGGCAGTTCGGGCTCCTCTTCGGAGACTTTGCCTATATCGTGCAGCAGGCCGGCGCGCTTGGCGATCTTGGGATTGAGCCCGAGCTCGGAAGCCATTATGGCACAGATGTTTGCAACCTCGCGTGAGTGCTGCAGGAGGTTCTGCCCGTAGGAGCTGCGGTACTTCATTCGGCCTATCATACGCACGAGCTCGAGGTTGAGACCGTGGATGCCGAGGTCGATGCAGGTGCGCTTGCCGGTCTCCAGGATTTCCTCCTCGAGCTGCTTGCTCACCTTGGCGACTACTTCCTCGATGCGGGCCGGATGGATGCGGCCGTCGATTACCAGCTGGTGGAGCGACAGGCGGGCGACCTCGCGGCGCACAGGGTCGAAGGCGCTGATGAGGATGGCGTCGGGGGTGTCGTCTACTACGATTTCCACTCCGGTGGCAGCCTCGAGCGCGCGGATGTTGCGGCCCTCACGGCCGATGATGCGACCCTTGACCTCGTCGTTGTCGATGGGGAAGGTGGTGACGGCGTTCTCTATTGCAGTTTCAGTTGCCGTGCGCTGTATAGTGTTGATTACTATGCGCTTGGCCTCCTTGGCGGCATTCAGGCGGGCCTCATCCATAGTGTCGTTTATGTAGGCCTGGGCCTCTGTGCGGGCCTCTGCCTTCATATTCTCCACGAGCATGTTCTTGGCGTCCTGGGCGCTCATGCCGGCGATGGTCTCCAACTGGCGGTTGGCCTGGGCGCGGAGCTGGTCGTATTCTTCTATCTTGGCCTCGAGGGCGACGCGCTGAGCGTTTACCTGGCCCTTCTGGGAATCGAGATCGTGCTGGCGCTTGCCAAGCTCGGAGGCCTGCTCCTTGAGCTGCATCTCGCGGTTCTTGATATTGTTCTCGCGGTCGCGGAGCTCGTTGTTGCGCTGACTGACCTTCTGGTCGTGCTCGCTTTTGAGCTGGAGGAACTTTTCTTTGGCCTGGAGAATCTTCTGCTGCTTGATGTTTTCTGCCTCAAGCTCAGCCTTTTCGATTATGGCCGAAGCCCTTCCGCGCGCGGAGGCCCGGCTGATTGCTATATAGATTGCCAGCGCCAGAACAGCGCCTGCAACAGCGGCTAGGATATAGTACAAAATCATATATATATAGTTTTAACCCACAAAAATAAAAAAAATCCTTGATTTACGCCACTCTGTGATGTATTTTTCTTTTTCGCTGGGGAAGGTGTCGATGGCGTTTGGGGAAGGTCTTCTTTTCCCCCTGGGGACCTTCCCCGCGAGAATGGCCTCTGACGGCCCTGGGAGGCACAATTGTTGGGGAAGGTCT
>JAFZXV010000071.1 GCA_017616595.1 Bacteroidales bacterium | reverse complement strand
TGTATGGTCTCGTTATCCATCAGATGATACTGTACAATCTGTTCACCATATCGGTGAAGATTATTTTGGCGTTGACGTTGCGCTCCACCAGCCGGTATGCCCTGTCGAAGCATGCCACGGCGGCCCTTGGGAAGGTCTTTCTGGCCCTGGCCGCCCATGCCTCGGCATTGCCGGACCCTGTCTGCGGCAGATCTACCCCCTGCTGGCGCAGGAAGAGGTTGCGCATCGCGTCGGATGCAAATTTACAAAAAGCTTTGGCACTTTCGCGCGAGGGGAGCGAAGAAATGCGGTCTCCCGCCTCCAGGGCGGCGTAAAGGTCTTTGCGCAGGAGAGCGTCCATCAGATCGTCCAGCAACTCCGGGGAGTCGAAATCCGGGGCCTTGGCCTCGGCGCCGAGCTGCAGGCGCAGGCATCGGGACGATATGGTCTGAAGCACCTTTTCCGGAGCGTGGGTAATCAGGATGAACTGCGTAAGCGGCTCCGGTTCCTCGATTGCCTTGAGCAGGCGGTTGGCCGTTTCCTGGTTCATCTTTTCCGGCAGATAGATGACGATGGAGCGCCATCCTCCCTCGAGCGCGCTGAGCGCAAGCTGGGAGAGCACCTCGCGGGCTTCCGCCACCGCAATCATGGAGGATTTGCTGTCTATACCAAGCGCCACTCCCAGTTCAGCCTCCGTAAAGCGCGGGCTCTCCTGAACCAGCTCCCGGAACCTGGGCATCAGGGCCGATGAGGTCTGGGGCGATGTGGTCGGGAATACAAAATGCACGTCTGGATGGATGAGCTTGCCGATTCTGTTGCATGCGGGGCAGGTGCCGCAGGAATCGCCGCCTGTGCGCGCCTGGCAATACAGGTACTGCAGGAACGCAAGCGCCACGCTGAACGCTGGGCCCCCGTCGGGCTCGGAGAACATGATTGCGTGCGGGATCTTGCCGGAATCTACCATTCCTGCAAGAACCTTGAGCACCTCCGGGCTGGCGTTTGTGTCTGAAAACCTCATACCGTGCGTATTGCATTATAGCGTGCAAGGCCCTCCAGGGCCGATTTGTATTCCGATTCCGGGAATGCGCCCAGTGCGTCCAAAGCCTCCTGCACAAAGTCCTGAAGGCGCGCGGCGGCGTACTCGAGGCCCCCGTTTGCCAGCACAAAACCGTGAATCTCGGCAACGGCGTCCGGGTCCTTTGCGATGCCCGACACCATCTCCCGGATGCGTGCCTCCTGATCCGGAGCGTTCTTGAAAGCTCCCAGCAGCGGCAGCGTAATCTTGCCCTCGCGCAGGTCTGAGCCCACTGGCTTGCCGATCTGGGGCGCAGAGCCGTAGTCGAATATATCGTCCTTTATCTGGAAGGCGATGCCTGTGGCCTTGCCAAAACGGCTGGCCGCATCTTCAAGTTCCGCCGAGGCGTCTGCAGATATGGCCGCAGTCTTGCACGCAGTCTCGAAGAGAGACGCCGTCTTGCAGCACACTATCCTGAGGTAATCCTGCTCCGTGGTGTCTGCGCTGGCGGCTTTCTCCAGCTGGATCATCTCTCCCTCGGCAAGGTCGGACAGCGTGCGGGAGAAGAAAGGAATGGTCTGGTTCTGATGCTTTGTGCCGAGGATGAGCTCCACTGCCTTGGCGAGCCAGTAATCGCCCACCAGCACGGCATTGCCGGGCCCCATAAGGGCTGCAAGCGTGGGCTTGCCGCGGCGCGTGGCGCTCTTGTCTGCCACGTCGTCGTGCAGGAGGGTTGCGTTGTGCAGCACCTCGCATGCGGCGGCATACTGGATGCTGTCCGGGTTGATGCCCCCGAGTGCGCCTGCGGTAAGCAGCGCAATCATAGGGCGCAGCTTCTTGCCGGAGTTGCTCCAAAGCGACTCGTTGACGGAATCGAGCATACCTATGCCGGAATGCAGCTTGCGGCCTACGGTTTCTTCGAAGGCCGTCCAGTTGCTTCCGAGCAGGGATATGATGGCGTCGCGGGTCACAGCAGCTGTTGAAGTTCTTCTACGGTGCGGGGCATCTTAAGGGTTTTGCGATCTTCGGGCGTAAGCATGCCGGTGGCCACGAAGTGGTCCATCAGCGCTGCCAGAGGGTCGTAGAAGCCATTTACATTAAGGGCGATGACGGTGCCCCCGAAGCGCCCCAGCTTGGCCAGAACGAGCGTCTCGAAGAGTTCGTCCATGGTGCCTATGCCGCCGGGGAGGGCGATTACAACGCTGGCGTCCCGGAGCATCTGCTCCTTGCGGTCGCTCATCGTGTCCGTCCAGACCGTCTCCGACATGCCGGGGTATACCACGTTTGCCATAAAACGGGGAATGACGCCTTTGGTATAGGCGCCGCAGGCCAGGGCCTCCTCGCACACTACGCGCATGGTGCCCTTTGTGGTGCCGCCGCTGCTTATACGGTAACCCTTAACGGCAGCGGCCCGCACTGCCTGGCGGGCTGCGTCGTTATACTCTGGGGCGATATTCTCGTTGGCCGAACAGAAGAACAGGGCCGTCATAGGGCGGCCTCGATGCGTGCCTTGAGTTCTGCCTTGGGCACAACACCCACGGTGCGGTCTACTATCTGGCCGTTCTTGACGAACACGAGGGTAGGGATGTTGCGCACGCCGAACTGGGCGGCAATCCCGTCGCAGTCGTCTACATTGCACTTTGCGATGGTCGCGCGGCCTTCAAACTCGGCTGCAAGTTCGTCTACTACGGGGGAGAGGATTCTGCAGGGTCCGCACCATACGGCCCAGAAATCTATGACGAGAAGACCCGGCTGAGCCAGGTAGTCTTCAAAATTGGTTGAAGTGATTACGTTTTCCATATCTACAAATATAGCAAAAAATCAATAGAAACACTCTACGTTCCATACAAAGGCGCGGAGCCCCAGGTCCGGGGAAGCCTCGTCCTTTGCGCGCAGCTCGTCGAGTATGGGCTGAACCTTTTCGTCCTTGACCATTGTGAGGATGGCATGGTTCTGCTCCGGCCATGCGTGGTCTCCCAGATGGGGGATGCCGTTGAAGCCGCCCTTGCCCTGGATGTCCACCCAGCGGGTGAAGCCCCTCTGGCGGTTTGCCTCAAGAATCTCCAGGATCTCGTCGCCGTAGGCCTGGTTGTAACTTATAAAGACTGCTTTCATACCTTTGCGAGTTTCTTTTTACGGCGCTTCTCCTGGCGTACGCTCAGGGCGCAATAGACTGTGGGAATGAGTACGAGTGTGACGATGGTGGATACGGAGAGGCCCCAGCATACCGTAACGCCGAGGGATTTCCACATCTCGGAGCCCTCGCCGGTGCCGATTGCCATAGGCAGCAGGCCGAGCACTGTGGTGAGCGTGGTCATAAGGATTGGCCTGAGTCGGCTGCGGGCTGCGGTGGTGGACGCGTCGCGCACGTTCATTCCGCGCTCGCGCAGCAGTATGGTGTAGTCTATCAGCACTATACCGTTCTTCACCACTATACCCAGAAGGATGATGATGCCCACCAGCGACATCATGCCGAGGTTGACTCCGGAGAGCCAGAATCCGAGCAGTACGCCCACTGCCGCAAACGGCAGACTGAACATGATGACGAACGG
>JAFZXV010000070.1 GCA_017616595.1 Bacteroidales bacterium | reverse complement strand
AGCCCAAGCCCCGCATCGAATACGAGGGCACGGTAGAGGCTACCGGCGTGCTGGAGATCATGCCGGACGGCTACGGCTTCCTCCGCTCGTCGGACTACAACTACCTCAACTCGCCGGACGACATCTACGTCTCCCAGCAGCAGATCAAGTTCAACGCCCTCAAGCCCGGAGACACCGTAACAGGTGAGATCCGTCCCCCGCGAGAGGGAGACAAATACTTCCCCCTCGTCAAGATCAAATACGTCAATGGCCGCTCGCCCGAGTTCATCCGGGACCGCGTCCCTTTCGACTTCCTCACTCCCCTCTTCCCGGACGAGAAATTCAACCTCCTCGGCCACGGGCACGCAACAGACCCGAGCTGCCGCATAGTGGATATGTTCTCGCCCATCGGCAAGGGCCAGCGAGGCCTTATCGTAGCTCAGCCCAAGACGGGTAAGACCATGCTGCTCAAGAGCATAGCAAACGCCATAGCAGACAATCACCCCGAGGTGTACGAGATAGTCCTCCTCATAGACGAGCGCCCGGAAGAGGTTACGGACATGGAACGCAGCGTTAAGGCAGAGGTCGTCGCCTCCACCTTCGACGAGCCTGCCGAGCACCACGTCAAAGTGGCCAACATGGTGCTGGAAAAATCCCGCCGCCTGGTAGAATGCGGCCACGACGTGGTCATCCTGCTGGATTCCATAACCCGTCTGGCCCGCGCATACAACACGGTGCAGCCCGCATCCGGCAAAGTGCTCACCGGCGGTGTAGACGCCAACGCCCTGCAGAAGCCCAAGCGCTTCTTCGGCGCAGCCCGTAACATAGAGGGAGGCGGTTCCCTTACCATCCTTGCCACCGCCCTCACGGAAACCGGGTCAAAGATGGACGACGTAATCTTTGAGGAATTCAAGGGCACCGGCAACATGGAGCTCCAGCTGGACCGCAACCTGAGCAACCGCCGCATCTTCCCTTCCGTCAACGTGGTCCTTTCCGGCACCAGGCGGGACGACCTGCTGCTCGACCGCGCCAGCGCAAACCGCATCTGGATACTCCGCAAGCTGCTGGCAGACATGAACCCGCTGGAAGCCATGAACTTCATGCTCCAGTTGATGGACGAATTCAAGACAAACGTAGACCTGCTCGACAATATGAGCAAGGTATCAGCAAGGGACGCCAGATAGCGTCCCTTACTTTTTACGTATTTGATGGTCAGGATTGCCGTTTAGCGTACCCTGCGGCAGTAGTACCTGGTGCAGTCCCACCAGATATCCGGCTCGCCGGCATAATTATAGGCGCCCACATCTACCGCAACGCCGTTGGGCTTGAAGTAGCAATAGTATTCCTCTTCCTTTCCGTAATACAGATAGGTACCCTTGTAAATCTTTGTACCCTTGTAGGTTGTGTAGTACTCAACGTTGTCTTTGGTGACGTCGTCGTACTCGTAATAATACATGTCGAACACAAACTCGGCGCCGGAACTCCTTACTATGGTGATGTCTTCCGGAGTGTAGGTGTCGGGGGCATAGGAATCGTCGAAGTCGATCGTGATGACGAAGTCTTCGTTGGTGCCGATAAAGGAGACGGTGCCGGCGTCGTCGGGGAAACTGTTGACGACCTTGCCGTTGAGAAGGTCTTCAGACCTGACGATCTCCCATGTGGTGCCGTCCAGGTCTATGCCGGTAAGGTTGCAGGAAACGGCCATAAGGCCGGCGGACAGGGCGCAAGCCGCAAGGATAAAGAGCTTTTTCATATTCTTGGTCTATTTGGTTCCGAAGATGCGGTCTCCGGCGTCTCCGAGGCCGGGAACTATGTATGCGTCTGAGTTGAGGCGCTCGTCTATCGCGGCAACGTAGATGTCTACGTCGGGATGCTCGGCCTGCACTTTGGCAAGGCCCTCCGGAGCTGCCACGAGGCACATGAGGCGCACGTTGGCGACTCCCCTCTCTTTAAGCATATCCAAAGCGTCGCACGAGCTGCCGCCGGTGGCGAGCATAGGGTCTGTAACTATTACGAGGCGCTCCTGGATATCTTCCGGCAGCTTGCAATAATAGACGACGGGCTTGTGCGTGGTCTCGTTGCGGTAGAGGCCGATGTGACCGACCTTGGCGACGGGCACGAGGTCGAGCAGACCGTCTACCATTCCCAGACCGGCGCGGAGGATGGGCACGATGGCCATCTTGCGGCCGAGCACGCGGCTGGCCGTCATAGGGCCGATGGGGGTTTCTATCTGGATGTCTGTGAGGGGGAGGTCACGGGTT
Organism: Bacteroidales bacterium; assembly: GCA_017616595.1. Lineage (GTDB taxonomy): Bacteria > Bacteroidota > Bacteroidia > Bacteroidales > UBA932 > Cryptobacteroides. The sequence goes on along the minus strand of JAFZXV010000070.1, from coordinate 9,280 downwards.
ACCTCATATCCCATAAGGATGGAGATTTCCTTAAGGAGCTGGCGGAAATCCTTGGAACCCGTTTCTTTCTGACGCATGATGCTCAGCTTGTGCTGAATCATCGGGTGGTCGATTACGTGTACTACGCTCATATTGGTTCTGATTTGTGCAAATGTAAGCAATTTTTTGCTATTTTTGTGGGCATGCTCAAGATATATTGCAAGAACACCGGCACCTCCCTGGAATTCCAGGAGGGCGTCACCCTCGCGGAAGCTCTTCCGCATTTCGACTTCGACCGCCCATACGACATCCTCTGCGCCAAGGTTAACAATGTTGCCCAGGGCCTCAAGTACCGCGCCTACAACAGCCGCGACGTGGAGTTCCTGGATTACCGCACCTACATAGGGCGCAGCGCCTACTGCCGGTCCCTGTGCTTCTTGCTGAGCAAAGCCGCGCACGACATTTTTCCGGGCAGCAAGATAAAGATGCGCCGCCCCATCTCCAAAGGCTACTTCTGCGAGTTGTGCAAAGGGTCGCCCGTAACGAGCGAGGACGTGGAGCGCATCACCCTCAGGATGAAGGAGATAGTGGCGGCGGACTCCCCTTTCAAGCGCGTGGAGGTGCGTAACGACGAGGCCATCCGCATCTTCTCCAACCTCGGGTACGAAGACAAAGTCAAGCTTCTGGAGACCAGCGGCCAGCTGTACATACGCTATCACACCCTGGAGGGCTCGCCGGACTATTACTACGACGCCCTCGTCCCTTCCGCCGGCTACCTCAAGGTATGGGACCTCTCGTTGTACGAAGACGGCATGCTGCTGCGCGTACCCGACCGTCACGCACCAGAAAAACTTACGGTATTCGAGCCGCAGCCCAAGACCTTCGAGGTCTTCCGGGAGAACCTCAAATGGAACGCCATTATGAACCTGGACAACGTGGGCGATGTGAACCACGCAGTCCAGAAGGGCCATGCGAGCGAGCTCATCCAGGTTGCCGAGGCACTGCAGGAAAAGAAGATAGTCAAGATTGCAGAGGAGATCGAACACCGCTACAGATGCGGCGCCCTCAGGCTCGTGCTCATCACCGGCCCCAGCTCCAGCGGCAAGACCACCATCACCAAGCGTCTGAGCACCCAGCTGATGGCATGCGGGCTTCGTCCCATATCGGTATCTACAGACGACTACTTCGTCAACCGCAACGATACTCCGCGCTTCCCCGACGGCTCCTTCGACTTTGACAACTTCGACACAGTAGACCACGACGCCATGCAGGAAGACCTGGTGCGCCTTCTGAACGGAGAAGAGGTAAGCGTGCCGGAATTCAACTTCGTTACCGGCCTGCGGGAATACAACGGCAAGAAACTCAGGATGGAAGAGGGTACCGTGCTGCTGGTGGAAGGCATCCACGCCCTCAATCCGGCCCTGACCGCCAAGATTCCGGACATGGCCAAGTTCAAGATCTTCATCAACACCATAATAAGCATATCGCTGGACAACCACAACTGCATCCCCACCAGCGACAACAGGCTCCTCCGCCGCATAGTGCGCGACTTCAACAAAGGCGCATTCACCGCACGGCAGACCATCAGCAACTGGCCAAACGTGCGCCGCGCCGAAGTCAAGTGGATCTACCCCTTCCAGGAGAGCGCAGACGTGCTGTTCAACTCGTCTTACCTGGTTGAGTTTGCCGTCTTCCGCCTGCACGCCGAGCAGATACTTGCAACGGTTCCGCGCAACTGCCCGGAGTATTCAGAGGCCAACAGGCTCCTTAAATTCCTCAGCTACTTCATGCCCGTATCCGACAGGGAAATCCCCCCGACCTCCCTGCTCCGCGAGTTCGTTGGCGGCAGTTCATTCAAATACTAAACGCCTATGGTACAGAGTATTCTCGACACCGACCTATACAAATTCTCCACATCCAACGCGTACTTCCAGCTCTATCCGCTGGCAGAGGGCACCTTCACCTTCAACGACCGCTCCAAAGAGGTCTACGACGAGTCTTACCTCGCCACCCTCAAGGCAGAGCTCGCCAGGATGTGCGCCTTGTCTCTGTCTGAAGATGAATTCGAATACGTAACCAACCACATCCGCTACATCAGCCGCAACTACTGGGAGTGGCTGCGCGGCTTCCGCTTCGAGGCCGACAAGATAGATTGCAGGCTGGACGCAGAAGGCCATCTCAAGATAGACGTGACGGACCTGATGTACAAGGTCACGCTCTATGAGGTGCCTATACTTGCAACCGTGGCGGAACTCCGCAACCGCCGTTTCAAACTGGATGAGGCCGAGGCCATGCAGAGGCTGGACGCCAAGATCGAGCTTGCAAACAAAGAGGAGCTCGTCTTCTCCGAGTTCGGCACCCGCAGGCGCTTCAGCTCAGACCTGCACGAGGCTGTTGTCCGCCGGCTCAAAGAGGCCTGCCCCAAGTACTGCGCCGGCACATCCAACGTGCTGTATGCCAAGATGTTCAACCTTGTGCCCGTAGGCACCTTCCCTCACGAGTGGATGATGTTCCACAGCGGCGTCTTCGGCTACAAGAGGGCCAATTACCTCGGGCTGGAAGACTGGATTTCCGTTTACGACGGCGCCCTCGGAACCGCTCTCATCGACACATTCACCACGGCGTCCTTCCTGCGCACGCTCACGCTCAAGCAGGCCAAGCTGCTGGACGGCTTCCGCCAGGACTCCGGAGACGAGATAGAGATAGGCGAGATGATTATCGCACGCCTGGAGGAGTTCGGCATCGACCCCCGCACCAAACTGCTCGTCTTCAGCAACGCGCTCGATTTCCCCAAATACAGCCGCATAGCAGCGTACTTCAAGGGGCGCATAAAAGTGAGCGCCGGCATAGGCACCAACCTCACCTGCGACCCCGGCATCCCCGGCTACAAAGCCGCCAACATCGTTATGAAGCTCAGCCGCTGCCGCATGAGCGCCAAAGACCCGTGGGAGAAGGTCATCAAGATTTCCGACGACACCGGCAAGCATATGGGTGAGGACGTCGAGTTCGGCATCGCCTCGCACGAACTCCATCTGGCATGATACTCCTGCTCGGCGCCACCGGCCTGCTTGGCCAGAACCTGCTGAAAATGCTTTTGCAGCAGGGCCGCAGCGTCAGGGTGGTGGTGCGCGAGGGCTCGGCCATAGATCCTTCCATACTCGCCACAGGCCCCGTAGACGTCATTCAGGGCTCGATTCTGAACGACTCCGTGCTGGAGCATGCCGTGTACGGATGCAAGCAGATTATCAACTGCGCAGGGGTGACGGACATGGCCCTCTCCCGCCCCGAGGACTACCGGCCAATCAACACGGAGCTCCCGCTCAAGCTTGCCAGGCTGCTGGACGCGGTTACCGGCGGAGTGCTGGTTGACGTAAGCAGCGCCAACACGGTTTGCCCCGGGCCCGCAGGCCAGCCGTCAAACGAGGACACTCCGTTCGGCGGGCCGTTTGCCGCATCGCTTTATGCCCGCAGCAAACGGGAAAGCGAGAAGCTCCTGCTCGACTTTGCCCAGGGGCACCGCTTCACAAGGATAGTTATCCTGCTGCCCGGTTTCATGGTCGGCCCGTACGACAGCAAGCCCTCGTCCGGCAAGCTCCTGGATGCGGCATACCGCAAGCCGGTAATGGCCGTTCCGTCTGGCGGAAAGAGCTTCATAGACGTGCGCGACGTGGCTGCCGCAGCCATTGGAGCGCTAGATAATCCACTTGCACAAGGGCGTTATTTGACAACCGGCAAAGCAATGTCTATCAAGGAGTTCTATCAACTGCAAGCGCAAGTGTGCGGATACCGCCAAACGTACGTTCATATCCCCCGCAAGCTATGCCTTGCCGTTGGTGGCATGGGAGACAGAATCGAGCGGCACGGGCATAAGACAAGCGCCACAACACGCAACATAAGGCAGCTGCTGGTAGAAGAGTATTACGACGATACGCGTGCCCGGATGGAGCTTGGAATGCCCAACACTCCCCTGGAGCAATCCATCAAAGACTATTTTGAGTATGCTGCACGCAGATGACATAATCTTTGCTCCTGCAACGGGTAACGGCGGCGCCATCAGCATAGTGCGCATTAGCGGCGCCGGCTGTCTGGAACTGCTGGACGGCGTGGTCGAGCTGCGGCGCGGAATCGTTTCCGAGGCTCCCGGCTTCAGTCTGCGATACGGCAGCGTACCCGGGTTGGACGAAGTGCTGGTAAGCATCTTCCGCGCACCCCACTCCTATACGGGAGAAGACATGGCGGAGATCTCCTGCCACGCCTCCCAGTACATTGTTACAGAACTGATGGGCAAGCTTTCCGCCGCTGGCGCACGCCTTGCCGAGCCAGGGGAATTCACGCAACGCGCATTCCTCAAAGGCAAGATGGACCTTGCTCAGGCAGAAGCAGTTGCAGACCTGATCTCATCTACCTCTTCAGCTCAGCACAGGGTTGCTCTCAATCAACTCAAGGGTGGTTATTCCGCAGAGCTGCAGCAAATACGGGCAGAACTATTGGAGCTTACCGCCCTTATGGAACTCGAGCTCGATTTCTCGGAAGAAGATGTCGAGTTTGCAGACCGCGGCAGGCTTTCCGCCCTGCTGAATTCCGCCATTGCAAGGTGCACTGCCCTTTCGGACTCGTTCCGGGTTGGCAACGCCATCAGGAACGGAGTCCCCGTGGCAATTATCGGAGCGCCAAACAGCGGCAAAAGCACCCTGCTGAACGCATTGTTGAACGACGACCGCGCAATAGTATCCGACATCCCCGGCACAACGCGTGATACTGTAGAAGAAACCTGCGTGATAGACGGCATTCTCTTCCGTTTTATAGACACCGCGGGCATACGCAATGCAACAGACGAGATAGAGCGCCTGGGCATAGAAAGAACGCACCGCAAAGCGGCCGAGGCAGAGGTCGTTCTGGGACTGATAGACCTGTCCGCCGCAGGCTCGGAAGAGCAATTCCAAGAGGCGGCTGGAAACATTGCCGAAATGGTAGACTTGGAGCGTCAGAAGCTGCTGATTTTGGCAAACAAAGCCGACTTAGGCCCTTGTAACAAAAATGTTATCGATTCAAACATTTTTGTTTCTCGCGCTGATAATAAGCATAATACAATAGAGATATTACATATTTCGGCAAAAACGGGCCTTGGACTGGAAGAATTACGCTCGCACCTCGTTTCCGCCTCCGGAATCGCCTCCGCAAACGGCACTCTGGTTACCAACGCCCGCCACGCCGAGGCCCTACGCGCCACCGCCTCCGCCCTTGCCGCCGTACGCTCCGGCCTCGCCTCCGGCACCCCAACGGATCTGCTCGCAGAAGACCTCCGCTCCGCCCTCGGCCACCTCGGCACAATCACCGGCCAAATCACCACCAACGAAGTCCTCGGAGAGATCTTTTCTACTTTCTGCATCGGTAAGTAGTTTTTCCGTACTAAACGGGTATCATTCCGAACATACCTGGACAACGATTGCGTTCTAAAGCTCGTATAAGCAATAATTTGTTCGGGGTATGTCTGGTTTCGTCCTCTTTGTTTTTGGAATTTCGACAAATAAAAGTCATCCATTCACTTGCGATATTAGACAAATTTTGTCTATATTTGCAAATGAAATATAATGAGTATGGAGAAAAAGCTTAGCATATCTGGATGGATTAACGAGAAGCCGCCACGTGGGAAATACACATTCACGCATGATGATGTCGTATCTGCCTTCCCGGAGATGAGTAACGGAACTCTGGCACGTTCTCTAACCCGTGAGGTTAGTAAAGGGAGGATCATTTCTCCTTTACGCGGCTTCTATGTTATTATCCCCGAAGAATACCGACTCCGAGGAACTGTCCCTCAGTCATTGTATTTGGACGATATGATGCGTCATCTGGGGCGTAAGTACTACGTTGCTCTTTTGAGTGCCGCCGAAATGCATGGCGCAGCCCATCAGGCGCCCATGAGTTTCTTCGTGATGATTGAACCTCCTTCCATGCGGGATAAAGAGACCGATAAGTATAAAACACTTTTCGTCTGTAAAAAGCAAATAGCTGATAAGTATGTAGAAACGCGCCAAACGCGGACAGGTTATATTAATGTATCTTGCCCAGAACTGACAGCGGTAGACCTGATCACCTATCAAACAAAAGTGGGTAGCGTAACGCGTGCAGCTACGGTACTCGCCGAACTTGTGGAGAAAACTGACTTCAGCAGGCTTTCACCTGATTTTGTGGATTGCGTTCCTATAAGCAGCCTTCAACGATTAGGCTATATCTTTGAAAATGTGTTGGAGGAGCGTAAAGCAGCTGAAGATGTTTTTGGGCTGCTTAAACATGCAGGGGTTCAGTTACAACCGGTACTTCTACGGGCAGGCTCCATCACAGATGGGTTTAAAAAGGATGGCAAGTGGAAAGTAATTGTGAATGTGGAAATTGAAATAGACGAACTATGATACCGTTGAGTTACATTACTCAGTGGAGCGAAATCGCTCCTTGGGTTGATAACAAGATGATTGAACAGGATCTGATTATCTGCCGGGCTTTGGTGTCCATATACAACGATCCGTTCCTCTCGGAACACTTGGCCTTCCGTGGCGGCACAGCACTGCATAAGTTGTATCTCAATCCGCAGCCCCGCTATTCAGAGGACATTGACCTGGTTCAAGTCAATGCTGAGCCCATCAAAGAGACGATCGACCACCTTCGGAACGCCCTTGCCTGGCTTGGCGAACCGGTCGTCAAGCAGAAGAAGCACAACAACACACTACTGTTTAAAGTACAGCCTACGGAAATCGGAGCTGGCGAAATTCACTTGAAGGTGGAGATTAACTGCAAGGAGCATTTCAGCGTCTTCCCTATGGTCAGGGTCCCCTTCTCTATTCAAAGCGATTGGTTCACTGGCGAGTGCGAAGTACTGACATATGAACTGGACGAACTCGTTGGCACAAAAGTCCGCGCCCTCTATCAACGATTGAAAGGCCGCGACCTTTTCGATGTATACACGGCTCTTGCATCCGGTGAATTGGATCTTGACCGCGTAATGACTGCATACGACCGCTACCTCCGTTTTGTTGCCAGCCACGCACCCACCTACAAGGAGTATGTGCTCAATATGAACGAGAAGATGTTGAACCCGGAATTTCTCGGCGACACCATCGGCCTGCTCCGTCCAGGATTATCAATTGACCCTCAAACTGCCTGGGAAAAAGTCCGTGACGAAATCATAATCAAATTACTGCGCAAATGAGTCTGCCTAAAGCAATGCTGCAAACCTGGCGTGCCAACAATGCTAACCAGGATACTTTACGGACGCTGCAAAAGCATCGGCTTGATGCACTTGTGCGTTTTGCACGGGAGAAAAGTCTTTATTATAAACGCCTGTACTCTGATCTCGACACCATCTGCCTTGAAAAGCTTCCGATGACAAATAAGTTGGAGATGATGTCCCATTTGGACGAAGTCTTCACGGACCGTCGGATAACGATAGACCGCATTGATCAATTCACGTCTAACCTGGACAATGTAGGCAAAATGATGGACGGGAAGTACCTTGTATTCAAGACTTCCGGCTCCACGGGTTTTCCTGCAACTGTCCTTTACGACAAGATGACCATTGACGTAGCGTCGGCCGTCGCAGCATTCCGCACTTTTGCCAGAAAGGAAGACTATCAGGCGTTCATGAAGCACGGCAAGAAAACGGCCGGAGTGTTTGCAGACTATGGCTTCTACCTTGCTTGCGGAATGTCCCGCTACCTGCAATTGAGAATGCCGTGGAAACAGACAAAGATTACTGTCGATGTCAACGCCCCCGGGGAAGAAATCATCCGCCAGCTCAATGCCTTCCAGCCCTCAATGCTCAGCGGATACCCCTCCAACCTGGCGCTTCTGGCTGATTATCCAGAACTCTTGATAAAGCCGGATGTCATCATCACAGGCGGCGAACTGCTTACCGATGAAATCCGACAGAAACTTACCAATCGTTTCGGATGCTATGTCCAAACGCATTACTCCTGTACCGAAGGTGGAGAAATAGCCTGTGAGTGTTCCGAAGGACACCTTCATATAAACGAAGACTGGGTAATTGTCGAGCCCGTTGATAAGGATAACAACCCTGTCGCTCCTGGTGTGCAATCGGATAAGGTTCTTATCACCAATCTTTCCAATTATATCCAACCCTTCATCCGATATGAACTGACAGACCGCATTATCATTCACGATGAGCCTTGTGCCTGCGGGAAACATTCCCGTTGGCTGGAGATTGAAGGACGCACAGATGACATCATGACCTTTGCCAGTGGCGTACAGATAGCCCCTATGTCTTTCTACAAGATTCTGGAGGAAATCAAAGCTATCCGCCGTTTTCAACTTGTTCAAACAGCATTAGACAAACTAGTGCTTCGCCTTATCGCTGATAATCCCATCGAAGCCTTTCAGGTGGCACACCGGGAATTGACGTCTTTCCTGGAGAGCAAAGAGTTGACAGGAGTTGATATTGCCCTTTCAAACGAACTACCTCAGAGCGACAAGATCAGCGGCAAGTTCAAACACGTCATTGCACTAAAGCATTAGTCCGTGTCATTTTGTATGAGACCTTCGTCCGGTTATTCTTCTAAATAATTAGTCCGGTTTAGTGACAAGCGACACCCCTTTTTTCTGAACCATATTTGAACCGCAAACAACTTAACTAATTGATTATTAATTAGATTTATAGATTGCATCGGCAAGTAGCCAAACTAGCCCAAACTAGCTATTACTATCTGAAACCAGCTGAATTGTAATTCGTTCATAATGGGTTTGAACGAGTCTCGTTTCATCTCACCTACTGTTATTTTAGGGTATTATGGCGCTGTTTTGTCACAATCCTTGTCACAATGTGACAGACTGTGACAGAGATTTGGCACAATTACCCCTAAATGTTACTAAAGCCGTTGTTTTAGGAGATGTTTTCAGAAAGTAAACACGACTAATGAATAGTTTTAGAATGGTACTCCCCCACCTTAACAGCAACTGAGGTTGTATAGGTGCCATCTGCCTGTTTATTATTCTATACAAGTACCATTAGTTTGTCCTATTTCTCTATTATATCTACCGCCATTTACGTTTGTTTTCTCTGATTTGGCACATGTCACAAATGGCAAATATGTACCTCATTACTTGGGAAGTACATATTTGCCATTCAACATCTCATCGGGGGTGATTAGGAAGAATTGGCCGGATGCGCCCCGATGCTACACCGATAAATTGGAATTCAGCTGTTCCGTAAGAGAAGCGACGATGGCCCTACAATTGCCAGTGTAGCTATAGTAAACCACCAGGGTGGAAGAAGTCGGAGAGACCATCT
>JAFZXV010000069.1 GCA_017616595.1 Bacteroidales bacterium | reverse complement strand
CCGGCGCGGTAGCACTCGAGGAAGGGTGCGAAGAATTTCTCCCGCAGGTCGTTTTCCGCTATGTACGCAGGCGTGCGGTCTTTGCCGGAGAGGGGGACACCGTATCCCATATAGTGCTTGAGAGACACTGCAACGTGCTCAAGGTCAATGTGATTGGGGTCTTCTCCCTGGAGCGCCAGGGTCTCTGTGCGGGACATTTCTGCCTGCAGGTACGGGTCCTCGCCCCAGCTCTCCCAGAGACGCGGCCAGCGCGGGTCGCGGCCGAGGTCCATAACGGGGGAGAATACCCAAGGCACCTGTGCGGCGCGTGTCTCGTATGCCATGGCCTCACCCATCATCCTTGCGTACTCCCGGTTGAATGTGGCGCCGAGATTGACCTCCTGAGGGTAAAGTGAGCCTTCTATCAGGTACGATGCTCCGTGGATCATATCCAATCCGTAGAGGCAGGGTATGCCCAGCACCTCCATCGACTTGTCCTGGATCTGCTTCACCATCGCTGCAGTCTGCTCGCGGGTGTGCGCCACGTCGTGCATCACGTTAAGGATGGAGCCTATCTTGTATTCCCCGATTATGAGGTCCAGCTTTGCCGGGTCGATGGCCTCGTGGGTATCGTCTTCCAGCACGGAAATGTTGAGCTGGACCATCTGGCCTGCCTTTTCTTCCAGGCTCATCTTTGCCAGGACCTGTTCTACTTTAGCCTCCACGGCCTTGTCTGATGCGATAACTGGGGAGACCTTCTCCCCGGAGTTGCATGCGCATAGCGCAGCGGCCGCAGCAAGTACGGATGTGATTAGTGTTGCTCTTTTCATGATATGTGTTTGGTCTCGGATGTTCCCTGAGGGTCTATGATTATGTAACTGAATGATTTGCGGGGGCCGCTGTATTCTCCCACGGTAAGGGTGCGGGTTGCGTCGTCCCAGTGTATGGGAATGCGGGTGTATCCGCCTTTCTCATAGGCGTAGGTGAGGCCGTCGTCGTCGTACAGGGTAAAGTCTGCATCGGCTCCGGCATACACAAGGAGCAGGATGTCGTCGCACGGCTTCTGGTCGCTCCATTCCATGTCGGGCCCCATCGGTACGATGCTGCCGGCACGTACGTACAGAGGCATGCGCTCGTATGGAGCGTTTACCGTTCGCCAAACGCCCTTCCCGTCATTCCCGGCTCGACCGGGAATCTCAGAGATACCCGAACAGGTCGGGTATGACGCAAGGAACTCGCCTGTATAGAAATCGTACCATCCTCCTTCCGGGAAGTAGACCTCGCGGCTGCGGGCCTTGTATTCGTACACAGGGCAGGCCATGAAGGCCGGGCCGAACATCCACTGGTCGGAGAGGTCGCGCACCTGAGGGTCGTCGGGATAGTCCATCGGCAGGCCGCGCATGATGGTGTAATCGTCAAAATGCACAGCTCCGGCAAGTGAATAGATATAAGGCATCAGGCGGTAGCGCAGCTGCATGTACCAAAGTATGCTTTCGTATGCCGGAGAGCCTTCCGGAGCGATGTTCCACAGCTCGCGGCGGGGCCACTGGCCGTGCGTGCGGAACAGCGGAACGAAGGTGCCGAACTGGTGCCAGCGGGTCTGCAGCTCCTGCCACTCGTCGGCGTTGGCCGGATCGTAGAACTTGCTCATGACGGAGAATCCGCCTATGTCCATACCCCAGAAGGGGATACCGCTCATCGAATATCCGAGTCCGGCGGCCATCTGCATACGCATGTCGGTCCAGGACGTGCCTATGTCTCCGCTCCACGAGGCGGTGCTGTAGCGCTGCAGGCCGGCAAAGCCGTTGCGGGTCAGGAGGAAGACGCGCTTGTCCGGGTCTACGCTGCGCTGGCCTTCGTATATGGCCTGGGCGTTTACCAGGGCGTACGCGTTGAGGTATTCCGTGCTGGAGCCGAGGGCGTTTGGCGTAAGAAGCCATTTGAAGTAGTCCATCGGCAGGCAGTCACGCAGATTGGGCTCGCTTGCGTCCATCCACCAGGCGTCTATCTTGCGTCCGAAGTGGGAATACAGGGTGCGGTCCATCTGGTCCCAGAACATCTTGCGTCCGCCGGGTGCGTATGCGTCGTAGAAGCTCTGCCTGTGGCCCAGCCAGTCAGTGAGGGAGTCTTCCTCGGCATGCGTATAAGCATAACCGGCGGCCTTTAGCTCCTTGTAGTGCTCGGTATTGGTATAGAACTTGGGCCATACGCTTATCATAAAGCGGCCGTGCATGGCGTGCACGCTGTCCAGCATCGCTTCAGGGTCGGGATAGCGCGCGGCGTCGAACTCATGGCTGCCCCATTGGTCGTCCAGCCAGTACTGCCAGTCCTGCACAATGTTGTCTACGGGGATGTGGCGGCGGCGGAATTCCGCAAGAGTGCCGACCAGCTCGTCCTGGGTGCTGTAGCGCTCGCGGCTCTGCCAGAATCCGAGGGCCCAGCGGGGCATCACCTGTGCCTTGCCGGTAAGCAGGCGGTATCCTTTTATGACCCCGTCGTAGTTGCCGCCGGCTATGAAGTAATAATCGGCCTGGGGCTCGAATTCGCTCCAGAATGTGAGTCGGGACTCTTGTTCCGGCGTCTCCAGAGGGGCAACCCGCAGACCTATGTAGGACACGTCTCCGTCGGGGTCCCAGTCGATGTGGACAGGCGTGGGTACGCCTTCCTCAAGATGTACGGTGAATTTGTAGCTGTTGGGATTCCACGCAGGGCGCCAGCGGGTGCTCATGACCTCCGTGTCTCCAACCGTAGTGCTTTGGAATCCGGCATAGTATTGTATGAAGTGGTAATCTCCTGTGGCTCTGGCCGTTATGGTGCCGTCGTAGGTAACCTTGGCGCCGGCGAGCGGCACGTCCGGCAGATTACGGATCGCCCATTCGTTCTCGTAGAACAGGCTGTCTTCCTGCCTCACCACCGGCCTGCCAGAGGCGGGGATATAACTGCCCATAAGCTCAAGGTCGAACACCTCGCCAAGCTGCCTGTATGGCTCGGCCGAGCCCCAGCGGCTGAGGGAATAAGCGTCGAACAGACTGCCGTAACCCTTGTTGGAAACCACCATGGGCACGCTTATCTTGGTGTTATACTGATAAAGCTCTTCGCGCAGGCCCTTGTGGTTGAATTCTCCGGCCTGATGCTGGCCGAGTCCGTAGAAAGCCTCGTCTTCTGTTGATGCATAGCTTACCGTGGTGCTCCAGGCTTTCTTGCCCTCCGCTTCAATCGGGCAGAAGGAGGTGCGGCCGTCAAGCGCCAGGGGAGTGCCGTCCGCATCGTAAAAATGTATGGAACCATCGGCCTTGTAAACCACGACGGAGATGGCGCCGGTTGCCAGCCGTACCTGCCCCATAGCGTCGGAGACTTCGTAATCGGTGCAACCCTTCTGCGGCAAGACCATAAGGCTCTTGCGGTTGCAGAAGCGCCCGTCTGGCGAAACGCTCACCCTTATGATCTCGGGCGACACCACCTGCAGGCGCACCTTTCCTCCATCATCGGTCTTGACCATAACCTCGTTGCTCCGGCATCCCGCCAGCATAACCAGCAACAGTAAGCCAAAAGCAGCAGTAAACCTAAACCTCATATAATCAATGTTTTAGCTTTTGACCTCTGGGAAAAACTCCCAGAGGTCGGAATGTAAGTGCCTGGTAATCAATACTCCCAGTTGTCGGAGCGGAAGGGGGGAACGGGGATGCCGGAGCTCTTGGCGAGGTTGGCGCCCATCCAGTTGCGCCAGGCGTAGCGTACGGCAACGGGATTGGGGACCTCGGGGCAGCGGACCTGCAGGGTGTTGCCGTCCCAGTCCACTTCCGCCGTGGCAAGATGGAACACGCGGTCTTCTCCCGCAAGCTCGAAGCCCGTTATGCTGCGGGCGGTGATGCTCATGAGGTCGGACCAGGTGTTGGACAGCCGTACCTTCACCAGGCCGTCCTGCCCGAATTCTATGTTCTGGGGCACCGTGGGCTCGATGTTGAAGCCGCAGTCGTGCCCGTAGACGCTCTGCAGGGCGCGCATCACCATCATGTCCGCCACCTCTTTCTTCTGGGCGGGATGGATGACGGTTTTGTTGCCGATGGTCTCTGTGCATACGTACCAGGCGTTGGGTATGGCGTCGGCAGTACGCATCTGGCCCTCCACGAAGAGTGGACGCCAGCGGCCGTCGGCGTCGCCGTGCTCATAGGGGGCGAGCAGGGCATAGATGAACGGGAGGTCTCCGCATCCCCATGCCTTGCGCCACATGGTAACCATAGCGTTCTGCAGTTTGTCGTAGCATTTCTGGCCTATGTTGGAGCAACCCTGATACCACAGGATGCCCTTGGCGGCATAACCCACGATGGGTGCCACGCGTCCGTTCCAAATCAGTTCCGGAGTTTCCGGCCAGCGGTTGGGGTCTTCTTTAATCTTGTATATATCAGCGAGTTCCTCCGCCGACAGGCCCGCACCCTCGATAGTCTCCCTTGTCATCCAGGGCTCGATGCGGCTGCCGCCCCAGGCATTTACTATGATGCCTACCGGCACGCCTATGGATTTGGTGAGGCGCCTGGCAAAGAAGTACGCCACCGCCGAGGTCTTGGCAGCCACGCCTGGGCCGCTCAACTCCCACGCCGCATCCACATCCTTCTCCGGCTCCGACCTTTTCCAGGTCTTGATGTCGAAGACTCGCACGGCGGAAGCGGTTTCGGGCGCCGCCATAATGGCCTCCGTTGCCCCTTCCACTTCCTGGAAGCCAAAGCCGCGCACGGGCATTTCCATATTGGACTGTCCGCTGCATATCCAGACCTCGCCAAGGGCGATGTCGTTGACGCTAAGGGATTCCTTGCCGGATTTGACAACGATGCTGTGGCTCAGGCCATCTGCCTTTGGCGTGGCAATCACCACGCGCCAGCTGCCGTCCGCGGCCACTTTTGTCTTGACTGCCTTCTTGTTCCAGGAGGCCTTTACGCTTACCTCTGCGCCGGGCGTGCCCCAGCCCCAGACGGGTGCCTGGGCGTCTTGCTGAAAGACGGCGTGGTCTGAGAACAGGTGGGAGAGCGTGAGTGTGAGTATTAGCAGTAGGGTTTTCATAAGTTGTTGTCTATTAGTTTGTTGAGTGTTTCTACTGTGGCACCGGTACGGAGGCCGTCCGGAGCTGTGTTGAGGCAATAATCCACCAGCCTGTCTACTGTGCTTGTTGCTACGTGCAGGCGTGTGTCGGAAGAAGCGTAGTAAATGAATACCTTGCCGTCGGGGTCTGCAATCCAGCCGTTGGAAAAGAGTACGTTGGCAACGTCGCCTACATATTCCCAATCTTCAGGCGCCATAAAGAATCCGGCGGGCTCGGCAATTACGCGGGTGGGGTCGTCCAGCGCCGTCATATACATATACAGCACGTAGCGCAGGCCGCTTGCGCAACCGCGTACACCGTGCGCCAGATGCAGCCACCCTTTGGGCGTTTTGATGGGATGCGGGCCCTCTCCGTTCTTGACTTCCTTGACTGTATGATAATGTCGGCTGTTGATGATTACCTCGTCCCTTACCACCGCATGTTCCATTCTGTCTACCAGGGCCCAGCCTATTCCTCCTCCGTTGCCGGCATCTATGAAACCGTCCTGCGGACGCGTGTAGAGGGCATATTTGCCGTTTACGAACTCCGGATGGAGCACCACGTTGCGCTGCTGGCTGGCAGATTGGATGTCGGGCAGGCGCTCCCAGTTTACAAGGTCTTTGGTGCGTGCTACGCCGGCTGCGGCCGTTGCGGCGGAAAGGTCTCCGGGGGCGCTGTGGTCTTTACGCTCCACGCAGAAGATGCCGTAGATCCAGCCGTCCTGGTGGGCGGTGAGGCGCATGTCGTACACGTTGGTGGCCGGCTCGCCCCATTCGGGCATGGTTATCGGCCTTGGCCAGAAACGGAAATTGTCCACTCCGTTGGGGCTCTCGGCCACGGCAAAGAAGGACTTGCGGTCTGCCGCCTCTACGCGTACCACCAGAACGTATCTGCCGTTCCACTTGATGGCGCCCGAGTTGAAGGTTGCATGAATGCCGAAGCGCTCCATCAGATAGGGATTGCGCTCGGGGGAGAAGTCGTATCGCCATTCCAGAGGGGCGTGGGCGGCGGTCAGAACCGGATTCTGCCAGCGTTCGTATATGCCGTTGCCCTCGATGGGTGCGTTCTTTTTCTCTATGAGCTGGCTATGGCTTTGCCTCAGCCACGCCAGACGCTCGTCGTATGTCATAATACTGCTATTTGTTCCAGTTCCGTGAAGGCCTTGAAGTCTGCTGCGCCGTCAAATCCGGCCCATGGAGCGTAGAAGTGGCCCGGCTTGTCGTGGGCGTTGCGCCAGGTGAGCACATAGCTGATGGGATAATCCTTTATTGCGGGGTAGAGGGCCTCCGTCCACCATACCGGGTCTACAAGCCCTTCCAGTCCGGTCTCGCTCAGGCATATGGCTTTATGGTGCTCGGACCCCATTATGGTAACGAAGTCCAAAGCGCCCTTGAGCTCCTGACGGAAGCGCAGCCGTGCATCTTGAAGGCTTGAGTCGCCTATGTATTCATATGTGTCTATGCCAAGCAGGTCTACGAACTGGTCTCCGGGATAGCGCTCGGAGTACTCGCGTGGCGTGCAGTTGCCGTTGGGCGAGTAGCACCATACTATGTTGCGTATGCCCCGTTCTTTCTCGAAATAAGACCTTGTGGTGCGATACAGGTTTTGATATTCACTTGCGGAACAGAGGCCGCCTCCCCACCAGAACCAGCTGCCGATGTTCTCGTGCCAGGGGCGGAAGATGACGGCGGCTCCGGGACCGAGAGACTGGATGAAATCTGCGGCACGCTTGAGCCAGAGGGTGAATTCTGCGTGTTTCTCTCCGCCGGGGAGTATGGATCTGACCACCTGGTCCGAGCTGATGTCCCAGGCATCGCCGCCCGTAAGGGGATTGCGCGGATGCCAGGAGAAGGTAACGATGCCGCCGCGCTCAAGGTGCGTCAGGGCCGCTTTGCGCATCAGCCCGAAGGGCACGCCGTCCAGATTGGCCTCGTTGCCGAGTTCGATGCCGCCGAGGTCGAATCCGACCACGGCAGGGTAGTGCCCGCACGCGTCTTTAACGTCGGAGCGCTCCAGAGGGTCGTTCTGCCAGTCCGTTACGAGCCAGGAGTGGCCGTAGGCAAGGTCGTCCTGGTGCCCATAGGCTATCCGGCCGTTCTCTGCATATGTCATCAGCCGGTCCAGCAGGCTGTGCTTTGCGGCGTCCATGGTCTTATTGTCGCCGTTGTTGCAGGCGGTAAGCACCAGCAACAGGAGGGGAAGGATGCGTTTCATCAGAATGTAGGTGCTGAATCGTAAACGGATTGGAGCGTGTATGCGGCATCGGTCGTATTCCATGCCCGGGAAATGGTTTCTACGGCTTCCTGGCTGGTAGGGAAATACTCGCCGGTGCCGTGATTGAAGTAGCCGTGGCGCTCTTTGCCGGAACCTGCGGCGCCGTTGTCCCACAATATGGCCGGAAAACCGTAAGTCTTTGCCGTCTTGGTTACGTACTCAAGGTAATAGAGGAAGTAGGCCCAGGCCTTCGGGTCTGCCTTGGAACGGAAGGAGCAGCCATACTCGCCCATATACAGGGGGATGCCCTTTGCTATGTAATTGTCCCGCAGGGAGCTGAAGAGATTGTTTATCTCGTTCTCTCCGTTGCGGTAGGCGGTGCCGCTGTGGCCCCAGTTGGCGAGCTGCTTGTCTCCGATGGTGTAGTCGTACGGGTCGTAGCAGTGGAAGGCGAGCATGGTCTTGCCCGCAGGGTCGGAGGGAACCGTTACGTACTTGAGATAATTGGGATTGGCGGCGTATCCGGGCACTCCGAGCCAGCGTGTCGCGTTGTTGCCCCCTGTGGAACGCACTGCATCTACGAACACCTGGTTCCACTCGTTTATGATGCCTGCCTTCTTGGATGCGTTGGAACCTATCGACCACTGGTCGCCGTAAATTAGCTCGTTGAAGGATTCCAACACCAGGAAGTCTCCCTTGTCTTTGAATCTGAGGGCGATCTGCTTCCAGACCGCGGCTATCTCTTCTTTCAGCTGTGCGTTCTTTGCGGCATCTTCTACTGCGCCCTTGAGGTCCAGCCAGTGGTTGTCGCCGTGGTTCTCGTCGTGGTGGGTGTTGAGGATTACGTTGAGACCGGCTTTCTCTGCATATTCGACTACCTGGTACACGCGGTTCATCCATCCCTCCTCGATAGAATAATCGGGTGCCTGTCCGATATGCCCCATCCAGGTAACTGGAATGCGGACGGTATGGAAGCCGGCTGCCCTTACGGCGTCGAAGGTGGCCTGCGTGGCGGCGGGATTGCCCCAGCAGGTCTCGTTGGACACGCCGCCGTTGATGGCGTCCAGCTGGTTGCCAAGGTTCCAGCCGAGGCCGAGGTCCATGGGATCCTTGACTCCGCTGCTGAAGCTGTCTGTGTGGCCCGCGCTGCTGGTCTTGCCGTACTGCGTAATCTTGACGGTTGTTGCGCTCACGCCAGGTGCAGTGATGTTTACCGTAGCCGTGCGCTCTTTTGCGTCCGGGTTTGCGGTAACGTTGAACATCACCGTTTTCTTGTAATCCGCATATGCGCCGTCCGTTACCGTAAGCCAGTCCTTGGCGTATGCCGGAATGCCGATGTTGGGCGCTGCCGGAGCAGTAATGGTGAGCGGCAGGCTGGCTGCTGCGTCCGCCAGAGTGAAGACCAGCTCGTCTGCGCTCAGGGTTATGGCGTCCGGGACCTTGATGTCCGTTGCCCCTTCGCAGGCGGTTGCGAACATGAGCGATGCAAGTAGAAGAAGTATCTGTTTCTTCATAATGGGTATGTCAGTTGAGGTTTTCTATTGCGTCTCTGATGATGTGTACGGTGGAATCCGTGATGTATACCCCGTTAAGGCCCTGGGCCTCCTGGGCGGGGTCTCCGGTATAGGGGTCTCCGTGCTCCCACTGGGTGTGAAGGGGCTGGGCAAAGCCGCTCCATCCCCAGAAGTTTGCGCCCTGGAGGGCGTCTCCCACGCGGGAGAAGATGTAGGCGTAGTAAGAGTCGCGCAGCGTGGTCGGGGCCTCCGCGGACGGATTGAATCCGTTGCGCGGGAAGCCGAATTCCTCGCACACCAGGGGCTTGCAAAGGCGCTTTGCGGCCTCCGCGTGGTCTTCTATGTATTCTTCTGTCTTGAGTATGGCGTCCGGCAGCGTGCCCTCGAGATTGTCTGCCTTTGCCCACTCCCAGTTGTACGGCCAGATGTGGATGGTGATGTAGTCTATGCCGGGTATGTTGTTCACGCGCTCGAAGAGATCCCAGTCCTGCTCGCATCCGAAGAGCCCCTCGTTGCCGGAAGACACCATGTGGTTGGGGTCTATGGACTTGATGATGGCGGCGGATCCGGTGAGCCAGGAGATGAAGCCGTCACGCACGGCAGGGTCGTCCGAGAAGCAGCGGGGCTCGTTGCCTATCTGCCAGGAGAAGATGGCCGGATCTTCCGAATACGGCTTGCCGGTAATGGAGTTGGTGCGGCCTACGATGTTGCGGAGGTGGTTGAAGAACAGCTCCTGAGATTCGGCGGAAGTCTGGAACTTGCGCATCTGCTGCATAAATGGCCAGTAGCCGTCTATCAAGGGGATGATGGCCTTCTCTCCGGTTGCCCACTCCAGATACTGGCCGTAGCCGCCGCTCCATTCCCAGGAATTGTTGAGATACAGCACTGCCTGCATGTCCCGTTTGCCGAGTTCTGCAAGGAATCTGTCCAGGCCGATGAGCAGAGTGTCGTTATACTCGCCGGGGGCGGTCTGCAGCGTGGGCTCTATGCGGGAGAATACACCGTTGGGGCCGTCGCCGCCCACGAGTACGCGCAGGTTGGTCATTCCGAGCGCCTTGAGCGTATCCAGCTCGCGCGCCAGACGCTCCATATCGCCCCCCTGGCCTTCTGAGGCCAGTATGGGGCCGTACCAGAAATTGGTTCCTATGTAAGTGTAGGGCTTGCCATTGCGTATGAACTGTCCGTCCTGGACGCACACAAAAGGGGAGTGTTGGATGCAACCGAAAAACAGAATGACGGCGCAGACCAGAGATGCCGGTTTCAGTATCAGTTTCATTATGTTTACATACATATATTACTATTTGCAAAGATAGAAGATTTTTCGAGATATCCTAGCAAAATGAAACATAATGAAATAGGGCACAAAAAAAGAAGCTTGCCGTGGCAAACTTCTTTTTGGTAGGGACGATCGGATTCGAACCGATGACCTTTTGAATGTGACTCAAACGCTCTAAACCAGCTGAGCTACGCCCCTGAATGGGAATGCAAAGATACTACATTTTTTTGACTTTGCAATACCTGCAGCTTTACCCTTATAGTCCGATGATCAATCCGAAGGAGAGGGTGTTGCCGGGGCCGGTGGCGGTGGTGAAATGGGGGGTGATGCCGTAGCTGGCAAAGATGCCGTAGCCGCCGTAGGAGATGCCGCTTTCTACGGAGCAGCGCCAGGGCATGTTGTGCATGGTGCCGTGGATGAGGTATTCTCCGGCGGCGCTGGCGTAGATGCGCCCTCTTCTGGCAAAGCGCAGCGTGGCCCTGACCGGCACTCCCACGTAGTATGCATGGTCTTTGCCGAAGTTGAGGAAGCTCAGGCGTGTGCCGACGTTGGCGTCAAATGGCAGGCCGCGGCTGCTCCAGCGTACGCCAAAAGGTTCTATGCTGAAGAGGAAGTTGCGGTACAGCGGGGTAACGGGCGCATCTGAATTGATGACGGTGCTGGCGCCGAACTGCATAGGAAGCACTGCCCGCACGGTTGCATCCATGCGCCTGGACGATGCGAGCGTGAGGCTGTCTTTGGCCGATGTGGCCCACAGGGGCGCAGCAGCAAGCAGCAGGGCGGCTGCCATGACTAAAAACCTATTCATTGTGGCCGTGTTTCTTTTTCTTGTCGTTCCAGAGCCCGTAAACCTCGCTCACGTTGCCTGCGGTGATGAACGAATGGATGTTGCTCTTCTTGAGGAATTCCATAAGGCCTGCGAACTCGTCTTTGGTGAGGAGGGCCTGGATCTCAATCTTCTTTTCCCCTTTGTAGCCGCCGGCCATCTCGTACATCGAGCATCCGCGGTGCAGGGTGTCCACTATGTATTCCCGTATGGCCTCGTGGTTGTCTGAAATGATGCATACGCGCTTGCGGCGGTTCATACCGGCCGTGAAGTAATCTATGGCCAAGCCGTTTACCCAGGTGCCTATGAGGCCGATTACCACGAGCCTGAAGGGGTTGATGGCAAAGGCGGTGCAGCAGATTATGGCGCCCGCTACGGTAACGGATGTGCCTATGTCGAAGTGCAGGTATTTGTTGACTATCTTGGCAAGGATGTCCAGTCCGCCGGTGGATGCGTTTATGTGGAACAGGATGGTCTGGGACATGCTGACGATGAGCACGAATGCCAGCAGGTCGAACCAGATGTCTCCCATGACCGAGGTCTGGCCGGGCTCTATGAGCTTCTCGTAGGGGAGCACCTTCTGCCAGAACTCGATGAGCGGGCCGAGGATGAGGGCGGTGTAGACGGTCTTGGCGCCGAATTCCTTGCCGATGAGCAACCACGCGAGCAGGAGCAATATGGCATTGATGACGGTGATGACGAGCGAGACCTTGAGGGTAACCCCGAACGAGGCCGCTATGTTGGAAATGACTATGGACAAACCGGTTATGGAGCCGAGCACAAGCTTGCTGGGAATCATGAAGTAATTGACGGCGGCCGCGGCCATGAGCATGCCGAAAGTCATTATGAACAGCTCTTTCCAGAATTTGAAAGTGGCCAGATACTTGAGCGGATTTGTCATCTGTTAGCGTTGTTGGTGGTACAAATATAGAAATTTATTTGTATATTGCCTCGCTGTAATAACCACATTAACCTTCAACCCCGCTCCGCACCTTATGGACGAAGTGAAAGTCATCGAGATCAAAAAGAGCATTTTTGCAGATAACGAGCAAGATGCCAACAATTTACGTAAAGAACTCAAAGCCAGGGGAGTGTATCTTCTGAACCTGATGTCTTCTCCGGGCAGCGGCAAAACCACCACCCTCATCCAGCTCATCAACCGCATCAAAGGCAAAATACGCGTAGCCGTGATGGAGGCAGACATAGACAGCGACGTAGACGCCGTAAAGATCAAGTCCGCCACCGGTATACCCTCCGTCCAGCTCCATACCGGCGGAATGTGCCATCTGGATGCGGAAATGACCCGCCAGGGCCTGGACAACGTCAACCTCGAGGGTGCCGACCTCGTAATCCTGGAGAACGTGGGCAACCTCGTATGCCCTGCGGAGTTCGACACCGGCGCCGTGCGCAACGCAATGATACTCAGCGTGCCCGAGGGCCACGACAAACCCCTCAAATACCCCCTTATGTTCTCTGTCTGCGACCTTGTGGTCATCAACAAGACCGATGTCCTGCCGTACTTCGACTTCGACATCGACAAGTGCCGCGAATACGTACATATGCGCAACCCCAAAGCCACGATAATCCCCATTTGCGCCAAGACTGGAGAGGGCGTAGACGCCCTTGCCGACTGGCTGCTGGCGGAAGTGAAGAACTGGAAACAATAATACACGATCCATATGCCTGAAATGTCAACCAAATTTGTCCCTAAGCACAAAGGCGACAAGAACCCCAATCCCAAGCTCCTCAAGTTTGTCCGCCACGTCACCGACCGTGTGCCCGGCAAAATCAAGATGGATTCCGATGCCCCCGAGTACTGGGGCCTGGCCTGCATCTTCGAGGATGAGATGGATGCGGTGACCAGAGAGGCCGCCCTCGACCTCCTGCTTGATATGCTGCCCAAGAACTTCTTCAAGGTGCGCAAGCATCATACATACGCCGAGCTGCACAAGATGAACGCAGAGAAGCGTTACACTCCGGACGATGCCTCTCTGGACGAGCTTCTGGACAAGCTGGCGGTCTTCGGTATGCTGGAGTATGACTATGGAGACCATTACACCAACGGGCAAGGGCCTGACCCCGGCACCACGTTCAACAGGGAAGACAGGATCTACTGGGTGCCGATGTTCGTGCCAGGCAGCGCGGAATATACCAATATGAGCGTGGAACTGATGGACAAGCATCCCGAGCTTGCAATGTTCTTCGAGCGTATGACTTTCCTTCCGCTGGAGAAAATCACTCCGATGGTCCCGATGGGCGGCTCCGGCATAGGCATGCACGTCATACCGGTAGAAAAGGCCATCAGTATGGAAAACCAGTCCATAGACATCGAACACATTTCCTACTGGCTCAAGAAATATGAAGGGCACCTTGGAGTGGGTATCTGCAGCTGCCGCTACGGACGCAAGAAAATGGACGAGGGTTGCGCAGACGACTATCGCGACTGGTGCATCGGCGTGGGCGATATGGCAGACTACCTCCGCGAGACAGGACGCGGCCACGACATTACGTACGACGAGGCTATGGCCATCCTCAAGAAGGCCGAGGACCACGGATTCGTGCATCAGGTTACGAATATC
Organism: Bacteroidales bacterium; assembly: GCA_017616595.1. GTDB lineage: Bacteria > Bacteroidota > Bacteroidia > Bacteroidales > UBA932 > Cryptobacteroides. The sequence goes on along the minus strand of JAFZXV010000069.1, from coordinate 155 downwards.
GACGGCGAGGGCAAGATCTTCGCCATCTGCAATTGCAACGTTAAGATTTGCAACGCTTTACGTACGTCGCAGCTGTTCAATACGCCCAACATGAGCCGCAGCGCCTATGTTGCCAAGGTGGATCCTCAGAACTGCGTGGCCTGCGGCCGCTGCGT